>JAFGFB010000116.1 GCA_016931315.1 Anaerolineae bacterium | reverse complement strand
TGGGGAGCGAAGCCTGTCTTGGCAAAACTAGTAACCGCCGACCAACAAGCCAGCCAAAGTCGCCAACACAAGCCGGAACCGAGTCATTTTCCTTACTATACACTTGTTTCTGTCTTTGGTGTTAGAATGAAGGCGCGTAACTGTTGTGTGCTCCTGCTTACCGTATGAAAGGGCGGCTTGGGTGCGAAATTTGCGCTTTGCGGTGATGTCCTGAACGCTTATGGAAGCTATACTGTGTTGGATATGAGAAAGGCGGATACCGATAATGGATTGGGGAACTTCGGTCATGATATGGCGTTGTCGCTGGGTCTGCAAGAACATTCTGATAGCCCTCTTAGTGGTTTCGATTGTTTTGCCCTCTCAACCCGTGCCTGTATCCGCGGCGGTGACGTCTCGTGTGCGCTCTGTAGCCGCAGCGCCCTCTGATCTTCCGTGGCTTGATCCTGCATTGCTGCGGGCGTTGGCAGATGCGGGCACTTTGCCACTCTCCGTTATTATCACCCTGCGCGCTCCTGGTCATTTCAGCTTTAGTTCTTTGCCTGCGGAGCCTCAAGCGGCGCGCCTGGCCCTGACCACGGCTCTTAAGGAGCGTTTCGCCATCTCCCGTGCTCCGCTGGAAACGTTCTTTCTGCAAACCCAACGTTCTGGCGAACTCTGGGCTCTTCAGGACTTGTGGATCATCAATGGCCTGGCGCTCACTGCCCAGCCCGCGTTGATTCGGCAGCTGGCGTTACAACCTGCCGTGGCCACAGTGCGCCTGGATCAACGCCGCCTTTATCTTGACCCCGCCCTTGCAGTTGCACCTGACGCCTCTTCTGCCACCGCTGACGTAGAGTGGGGGGTGGACCGGATTCGCGCTCCGGAGGCGTGGTCCACTTTGGGGGTTACAGGGGAAGGGGCCGTAGTCGCGGGTGTGGATACCGGTGTGGATTACCAGCATCCCGCTTTGAATGCTAACTATCGCGGAAATCTGGGTTACGGGGCTTTCGAACATCGTCATGCATGGTTCGATGCGGTCAGTGGCGGCGCTTACCCTTATGATGACCACGGGCATGGCAGCCACTCACTTGGGACGGCTGTAGGACAGGGCGGAATTGGTGTGGCTCCAGATGCGCGCTGGATTGCCGTTAAAATGCTCAGCAGCAGCGGTTATGGGCAGGATTCCTGGATTCATGCCGGGCTGCAATGGCTTCTGGCGCCCGGGGGTGATCCCTTGCTGGCGCCCGATGTGGTCGTCTGTTCGTGGGGTTCTACTAATGCCTGGGATGAAACCCTGGCGCCCGACCTGGCTGCGTTGAGAGCGGCGGGAATTCTGGTAGTCTTCGCCGCAGGCAATGAGGGTCCCGTGGCGGGAAGCCTCCGCTCGCCTGCGAGCCTGCCTGGGGTCCTCGCTGTTGGCGCCAGCGATCAATATGAGGCAGTGGCGTCTTTCTCCAGTCGCGGGCCTTCACCCTGGGGGGAAATCAAGCCCAATGTCGTAGCCCCGGGCGTCAATGTCCGTTCTGCGGCGCCGGGTGGCGTCTACGCCGAGATGAATGGCACTTCGATGGCGACGCCTCATGTCGCTGGCATCGGGGCCTTGTTGCGCAGCATTACGCCAACAATCTCAGTCCCTTTGCTCACCTATGTTATCACAGCCACGGCAGTACCGTATACAACCACCTTACCGAACAATGAAAGCGGTTGGGGACGTGTAGATGCCCTTGCAGCGGTGAGGATGGTACTGCAGCCCGGCAGGATTGTGGGAACCGTGCGTAGTTCCTCGGGGATGCCGGTGCGTGGCGCGACGGTACAAGTGACGCCACGTCAGCTGCCAGGCGCTTCTGCGACAGTGGCTACTGATGCCGCTGGGAACTATCAATTCTTGCTGCCACCCTCGCTCTATAACCTTACCGCAATGGCTTTTGGATACTTCCCACAATCGCAGCTGGGGGTACGTGTTTTCACCGATACGATTACTCGGGTGGATTTTCAACTGCCGGCTATGCCTGCGGGAGAGGTGCGGGGGCAGGTCACCGTGCTTGCCAGCGGCGCTCCTCCTACCCGCCCTGTGACTATCCGTGCTTTGAATACCCCAGTTACGACGGCGGTAGATGTAAGCGGCGTGTACAACCTGCATTTACCCACCGGCGTCTATACGCTTGAGGCTTGCGGCAATGGCTACCGTCTGGCGACTGCTTCGGTAACAGTAACGCTGGAAGGACCCGTTACTCAGGATTTCCTGCTGGAAGTTGCACCTACTCTGTTGCTGGTGGATCAGGGGGCGCTTTACTATAATAGCAAAATCGGCTTTTGGACTGGGGCGTTGGATGCACTGGGTTATGCCTATGATTTGTGGACAATTACTGCTTTGCCGTTGCCGGAGAATCTACTGGCGCCCTATGATGTCATTCTGTGGTCGGCTCCGATAGGTTCACCGGGGCTGGTTGCTGCGGGTGAGATGTTGGAGACCTATCTGGATGATGGCGGGCGGTTGCTCTTGAGCGGGCAGGATGTGGCGTATTTCGATAGCGGCAGCGGTATGAGCATTGCTCCACAATCCTATCTCAAACAGTTGCTTGGCGTGAATTTCGTGGCTGATGATACCGCCTCCCGCACGGTAATCGGCGCGGGGCCTTTTGCCGGTCTCTCTGCCAATATCGCCGGGGGCGATGGTGCGAACAACCAGATTTCACCCGATGTGATTGCCGTCGAGGAGCCTGAACTGGCTGAAGTATCCTGGCAGTACGCCAATGGCAGCGTCGCGGGGCTCATGACGCACCTTTGCACGGAGTATCGGGCGCTGTTCTGGGCTTTCGGCTTCGAGGGGCTGGCTTCGATGGAGGCGCGAACCACGTCACTACAGCGCGCGCTTACGTGGCTGGGCACGCCTCAGCCTGCAAGTGGGCTGCGTTTTACTACCCTGGATGGCCGTGACCCCGGTTCGCCTTTGCTGATTGCTTCACCAGGAGAGACGGTCACCCACACCTTGCGCCTTCGTCATATCGGTGTGGCCGGCACGGCGGATTCGGTCACGTTAATGCTGTCGCCTGCCTCATGGGTGACAGTGCTGACACCAACCGTGGTGACTCTAGAGCCGTGCGAGGCGATCACGGTCTCGCTCCGGGTGACTGTTCCCATCACTGCGAGTGTGGATGTGGACGATGTAATCACATTGACGGCGCGTTCGTCCCTGGGGGCTGCGCCGGTCGATGTTGTTCTACGCACCAAGACCGCTGCTTCGTTGTTGTTGGTTGATGATGATCGGTGGTACCCGATGGAGCATTTTTACACCAGCGCATTGCAATCTGCCGGCATTCGTTTTGATGTGTGGAACACCTCTGTCGCCAATACCGGGAATCCCTTTGAATCTGCCGTGACCCCGGAGTTGTTGGCCCGCTATCCTGTGGTGCTCTGGTTTACTGGCTATGATTGGTATGCGCCGGTCACCGATGCCGAGGAACAACAGTTATTGGACTATCTGGATCAAGGCGGCAGGTTGTTGTTATCTTCCCAGGATTTTCTAGCCAATGGTTCCTCACGGCCTTTAGGCGTGCGTTTAGGGGTGAATTTCCCAAATGTGGATTTTAAGATTAAGCAGGCATCTGGGGTTGCCGACCATCCGGCCTCGGGGGCTTGGGGACCGGCGGAATTGCTCTATTCCTTCCCGAACTGGAGTGACGCGCTAGAGCCATCACGTGCCGCGAGCATTGCAGCGCGTGGACAGTTGGGGCAACCTGTCGCTTTGAGCGCGACCGGCGTGGCCTCTGGAACATGGCGCACGCTGTTCTACGCCTTCCCTTTGGAGGCCCTGCCGGCTTCAACGCGGGTCAAAGCTCTGGAACGGGGTGTGGGCTGGCTCTCCCCCCTGGGCGCGAGTCATTGGCGTGTGGAGCCGGCGATGCCGCAACCTGGCGTCCCCGTTACCCTCACTCTCGCATTGCGGAACGATGCTCCCATCGCGACGGAGGTGGCTTTTACCCACACCGTCCCCCCGTCGCTTACGCTGTTGGCCTCCACGCTCCCCCCCGACCTGGCTTTCGATGCGAGTGCCCGGCAGGTGACCTGGTCAGGCATGGTGACGCCGGGAGCGCCGGTGACCTACACCTGGAGGGCTTTGACGCCGGAAGTGCCGGCAGTATTCACGTCTGCTGTTATGCTGGAATTGCCCACGCTCAAGCTGGGCTTTTCGCGTGAAGCGGAGGTGCGAGTTGGGAACAGTGACCTGGGGGCGAGTGACTGGAGCGCAACCCCACCATTGGAGGAAGACCAACCGGCGGAGCTCTCCTTTGTGTTGCGAAATACGGGGATTGCACCGGTGACCGAAGGCGTCTTGCGGCTATGGCTTAGACCGGGAGTGGCACCGCTTACGGCAACCGTGGTTCCCACGCGCGGTATGGCATTGCAGCCATGGCGAGGAGCCTTGGGTTCCGGCGAAACTACCACGGTGACGGTAACTGTGCTGCCCTGGCTCGGTGGCGTTCCGTTGCGCGTGGATGCCCTATTGGACGCCGGAAACGGCGCTACGTGGGAGCGCAGCCTGTGGTTTCAGGCAATACCACCTGACATCTACCTGCCGTTGGTCTTCCGGCAAGAGCCTTGAGACAGACTTGAACGCGGGTGACCGCTAGGCTAGCCGCCGGATGACCATCACGACTTTGCCCTGCACAAGCACTTGATTGGCCGGGACGCGGATAGGCTTCATAGTCGGGTTTGCGGGCTGTAGCCGCACTTCGGGCTCTTCATAATAGACTTTTTTTAGCGTGGTCTCTTCGCGATCCATCAACCAGACTGCCGCCATCTCTCCATTTTCGACGCGCTCTTGCTGGTGTAGGATGACCAGGTCGCCATCATGGACTAGCGCGTCAATCATCGAGTTGCCCTGGACTTTGAGCGCGAAGAGCGAGCCCGGGTCGCGCCCAAAGAGCGCCTGGTTGATCTCAATGGTTTCGTCGCCGGGTAGCGCCTCAGCATTGATAGGTTCGCTGGCGACAATCGTGCCCAGGTAGGGGATGGCGAGGGTATCTCCCTGAAGGACGTGGCTTTTGCGGGGGTTATCGGATTGGGTGAGCCGGATGCCCCGCGAGATTGCAGGATCGCGGCTGATGTACCCTTTTTTCTCCAACTGTGTCAGATAAAAACTGACCAGTGAGGTGGACTCGATGCCCAATTCCTTGCCGATTTCTCGCACGGTGGGGGGATAGCCATTTTCCTGGCTATAGGTTTCCAGAAACTGCAAAATGCGGTCCTGACGTTCCCTGGATTGCCGTTTCATAGCTGCCTCGCTTTTCCCAAACTCGTTATCCCAATCTATCCCAATTATAATCGAACATTTGTTCTGTGTCAATAGGGAAAAACGAGAGGGTGTGTTTCAAAATGGGGGTGAAAATCTCGAAGAAAATTGATTTGGGTGTGTTTCATTTGAGTTAGGCGGCAACAGCCAGGATTTCCGGGGTTA
>JAFGFB010000115.1 GCA_016931315.1 Anaerolineae bacterium | reverse complement strand
CTCCGATATAGACTACCTCGGCGCGACAAATGCCGGGGCGGATGCAGATTACATCGTTCAGGCGCGGCTTGGATCTGCGTCCTTTAAGTCCGCTTACTACGATAACGTCGTCATAGGAACTGGCGGATGGCCGGGGGCGCTCTGTGCCGATGCGCTTATCATCCCAAAACTTGACACGGCGCGGGCCGATTTGCTGCCATCAACCGGCAGCGACCATTACGCCCTGGTTGACGAAATGCCGCCGAACGACGCGGATTATGTGTATCTGCATACCGACTTTAACGTAACGATCACGGACGGGGCGGAGACGCTTTCTACCGCCGTTCAAAGCGGAGAGCTGTATGCAGCGAACGGGGGAAGTGTCCCGGCGGTGGGGACGTATTTCCGGGTCGGAGGCGATGGAGACTTCTCTGACTCTAAATTGAGTATGGCGATAATGGGCGACCCGGCGGAGGGTGATATTTTCATTCTGACGTCGAATACGCCCGGTTCCGAATCCGTGTCCTACTGCCGCCGCGAGGATCGGTATACGATCGGGACGTGGGACGGTTCGGGTAAGATTCCCGTGGCTATGGTGGCATGGCTGCGGCGCAAAAAGGACACGGCCCTCGATCACAAGTCCGAGATTCTGTTCCGTTATGATGGTAATTCGGACTACGGGACGCCTGAAAGCATGTTGACCGCTTACTCGTACCAATACCGGATCATCCAGGAATTGCCGCTCGGGGTAGAACTGAGCGAGTCGCGGATCAACGCTACCGAACTCGGTATCCGCATCAACATCTCGGATTGATAAACTACCATGGGGTTCTATCCTGTTTCGGTTCCAGCGGAGGTTGACGCGGCGCAGGTTGGCGCTGAGGTGTTTTCCGCGCCTCGAGGGGCTGAGGTTGACGCCCCGCAGGTTGGCGCGGAGGTGTTCTCGACGGCTCGCGGGGCTGAGGTTGACGCCCCGCAGGCCGTTGTCGAGGTTTGGTGGGTTGCCAGCGACGGGACGGCCATTGTCTCTGCGGAGCAGATCGGGGCAGAGGTGTGGTTCATCTATCAGCCTGATCCGCCTATTGACTTGGAGGCGAAGGCCCGCAGTTATCGCCGGATTCGGCTAACGTGGACGAATCCAGACGACGTGCGGATGGGTTGGCGGATTGAGAGAAGTTCCGACGGGATCAATTTCAGCACGCTTGCAGAAATAGGGCCGTCGCTAACCCTGTATGATGACGCCGGCCTTGATCCGAATACCCGCTACTATTACCGGGTCGTGGCCCTGGTTGACTTGGGCGACAGTGTGGGGGTTGGGGAATATAGCGAGATCGTGAGTGCAATAACGTACTCGCTGAGTCAGTTCGCTCCCGTGACCTCCGTTTCGTTTGGGACAACGCTCATTACAACCGATCACCTGGGGATTGAACATCGCATTTCCGACGCCCGGTCAAAGCAGTGGTTTTTATCTTATGATGGCAATGGTTCAGGGTTCGGGTATCTGTCGTTCAAGTTGAATCGAAAGACCGGGGTTAACTACCCTGACATCGGTTACGCCTTCCCTGTGGTATTGAAAAAAGGCCCTTTCCGTGTCCTTTTTGACGGTCAGATAACGAAAATCTCTGAATCAACCGGAAAAGAGGATTCCATCGAGGTTTGGTGCTTGGGATGGGCGCACGTCGCGACCGGGACGCCATACAACAAGGTTTTCTCGGACGTCAGAACAGAGAAATGGTTCACGTCGGACGTGGCGCAGGGTTCCTTTCGCCCTGATAAATACCGGGTCAGTATGGGGCGGGAGGGGGTCGTCGTTGGCCCTGAGAATACGGACTTTTCGGCGGGTGACTACTGTTCTGTTTGGTATGTTTTTTCCGATGGAAGTCCGTTCGTGCGCCTGACCGGGGACTATGAGTTGACGGTTCCGTCTGGCTACCCGTGCAAGGTCGAAATCCTAGACGGGGCCGCGAACTCGCTTTGGAGTGTGACGGCGTCCGGCTCTGGCTCGATTGACGTTACGTCCTCCGCAGAAATGCCGATCGTTGAGATTCGTTTTTCCATTACCGCCGGGGGGACGTCTACCGCCGATATAGCGCAGATCGTTTTTTCGGGGCTTCGGGTTGCGTCCGTGGCGGATGACGCCATAACCGCGAATATGATTGCGGAGGATATTGCGGCGACCCTCATGGCGAACGGGCTTTCCGGTAGTACAGCGAAGATTGATGATATAGGCCTCTCGCTTGCCCATGCCGCATTCGAGGATGACGCTTCGTGTGCTGAGGTTTTGTCGTGGTGTTGTAAGTTCGGTGATTCCCTGGGGCGACGTGTCGCCTGGGGGGTAAGTATGGATGATCGTCGCGACCTGTTCCTCTTGCCCGTCAATGATAATGAGATCAAGTACGTTATCGCGGGCCGTTCTCGCGGGTCTGAGTTCCAGAAGGGGGCCGACTGGTCAGATAGCGCACAGCGTGTTTATGCGACCTATACCGACGCCAACGGGCAGAAGGTTCAGACGGGGACTGCTGTTTCTCCGGCGGTGATCCAGGCGCTCGGCGGGTATTACAGAACTGAGGTCGTGTCCCTCAATGTTTCCAGTAATGAGGAGGCGGAGGCCCTTCTCGGCGTATGGTTGAATGATAATTCGAGACCTGTCGCCGATGGCAGTTATCAGATCGTCGGCTTTGTGAACACTCCGCAAGGGGCCATGGTTCCGTTTGACGAAATCGTCCCCGGCGGTTTGGTGCAAGTCAGCGATTGGCGTGCTGTTGAGGTTACCATCGGTCAGAACGATTTCACGAGAAATTCGACAGTGTTCCCGCTCCAGGGGGTTCGGGTAGACGAGGATTCTTTGACGGCAGAATTGATCCCCGTGCGAACGTCCGACGCCTTTTCGCGGTATATGGCTATCATCGAAGAATTACGAGGATAAATCTACAGAGAGGCGTTATGATGGAAGAAATTTTACCCGTTTTGATCCAGTTCCCGTTGCTTGCGATCTTCGTTTGGTTTACGTTCGAGATGAATAAGCGGTTCTACGGAGAGATAGAGAACTACAGAAAGTGTGACGCAGAGGATCGGCAAAAGCGTGATTCCGAGTGGCGCGATTTTCTGAGGGATCAACGGGACGCGCAATGTGAAGGATTTACCTCCGTGACACAGGCGCTTAAGGAGGTTTCCGCCGTCATGAACGCCACGGCTGCCAATAATTCGGAGATAATGAGGGGACTAAAGACCCTTAACGACCGCATGGAAGCCATGGGCGAGGCGCAAGCCGTCATCGGGACGAATGTTGCTCATATCATGGACAAGTTTGACGCACATGATTCCAGGGCCGAACAGATTCTCCGCGAGGTTGTCGCGCACGAGGCTGTATCCGCGTCCTCCCGCCGATCGGTGTCGCAAGGCCCGCGCAAAGCAAAACCGCGAGACGTTGAGAGTGATTAGGTAACCGTCGTTATAACGTTCGCTGCATCAGTGTGGAGGCAATGCCGACCTCACTGGCCTGCACGGCGACCAGTGACAGCGTCATTCCCATGACGGGACCAAAAATCGTGCCCACGAGAATTGGATTGCGTGAGTCTGGCTTGCGCAGCGTGCTGAGCGTGGCGCCCGCCTGCCGCTGCGCGATGGCAAGGAGCCAGATGATGGCTGCCGCAGTGGTCACGCGAATGAGGCTGGCGGATAGCGCGGGGAAACCACCGAACATTCCTTGCTTGGAGAGAATCAACCCAAAAGCCTGACCCGCCGCGGCGCCCAGGCCGCAGAGGATGCCTGTGGCAAATCTACGCGGCTGTTGGGGCAGGTCGTGGGAGGGTTGACGTTCCATCACGACCCAGCCGATGCCAGTGACGGTAATCGCAATTGCAAGCATCTCGATTCCCTGGAGCGTTTCACCGAGAAAGACCCATGCGACGAGCGTGCTAATCACGGGCACGGCGGCCATCAGCAGCATCGCGAGGCGTGGTCCGATCAAGGTGTAGGTGTAAAAGAGCAGCCCATCGCCCAGAACCAGGCCGATAATGGCGGAGAGGGTGAGCCAGCCCCAGCGCTGGGCGTCAATGGCGACGGGAAAGAAGGTGCCCTGGAGCAGACGGTGGGCGAGGCTAAGGAAGATGGTGGCAAGTAGCAGGCGTACCCGGTTGACGGCTTGGGACCCCACCTGATGTGAGGCGCGTGTAAAAAACAGCGAGCTGAAAGCCCACAGCGTGGCGGTAATCAGTGCGACAAGTTCACCGAGATGTTGGCTCATGGGTTAGTCCTGCCCCTTTGCGATTCAGATTTGGCGACGCCATGTTGGAATCACCGGTTTAGCGAGAGCGTAAGCCGCTCCGCAGGACGCTGCGGTAGGCGGCCATGCGTTGGGCGCGCAGCGGGCGCTGGTTCCCGAGCAGCGCTTTCGCAGCTTCAAGGCCCAGTTGCCAGAGGTATTGCCCCAACAGCCAGAGCCGCAAGATCTCGGCGGTGATGGCGCCGTGGTATTTGCGTGTGTAGCGCACTTTGCTAGATTGGAAATAGATGTGCCGCGCCGGCACGACCTGCTCGCTGCTCTTGCCCTCATGGTGGGTGATGCGCGCGGTGGGGAGGTAGGCAATTTCCCAGCCGGCCTGTTTGATCCGCCGGCACCAATCGAGTTCCTCGGAGTACATGAAGAAGCCTTCATCCAAGCCGCCAACCTGCTGGACGACCTCGCGCCGGGTCAACATTGCCGCGCCCGTAATCCAATCTACGCTCTGAATTTCGGAGGCGGAGCGGTCTTTGACGTAGTAGCGCCGCAGCAGAGAGCGCGGTGCCCACTTTTGTAGCCAGGTGCTTTCAAGGAAGAGCACAGGGAGGGTCGGGAAGCGGCGGCGCGAGGGCTGGATGGTCTGGTCGGGATTGAGCAGTTGGGGACCGATTATGCCGATGGCGGGGTCTTGCTTCGCGTAGTCAATAAGTGTGTGCAACGCGGATTCGCAAACTTCGGTATCGGGGTTGAGGAGCAGGATGAAGGCGCCGCGCGCTATTGCCAATCCCTGGTTGTTGGCTTTGGTGAAGCCCAGATTCTCGGTGTTGGCGATGACGGTGATGTGGGGGAATTCGGCGTGAAGCATGGCGACGCTGTCATCGGTGGAGGCGTTATCCACGACGATGACTTCCAGCCCGGGGTGGGCACCCCACGAGGCGGCTATCGAGGCGAGCGCGCGCTTCAGGAGCTCGCGCACATTCCAGCTCACGATGATGATGGTGAGCAAGGTCTCAGTAGGGTCGCCGGACAGCAAAGGTGGCAATCTCCTCTATGGCGCGCCGGTAGGGCGTGATGGGGAAAGGCTCAAGGAGGGTCAGCGCCTCCTCGATGCGCCGGTCGGCGATGGCCATGGTCGCGGCGATGGCGCCCGAGGTGTGTAAATCTGTCACGAAGCCCTGCAACTGTCCGGCGTCCGCGGGGTCGCGCAGCAGGGAGGCCAGACGGGTGTCTTCGGGGTGTTGCTGCAGGTAGACCAGAACCGGCAGGGTTACCAGGCCTTGCTGTAAATCGCTGCCCACAGGTTTGCCCAGGGTGGCTTCATTGCTGACAAAATCGAGCACATCATCGGTGATTTGAAAGGCGCTTCCCAACAGGGCGCCAAAGCGTGCCAGGTCCGCAATCTGCTGTGCCGGGCAACCCGCCAGATGCGGTCCCGTCTCCATGGCAAGGGCAAAAAGCGAGGCGGTTTTGGAGAAGATGCGGCGCTCGTATTCGTCATGGGTGGGAAGATGCCCGCGTCCGATGAAGAACTGGTTGAGTTCGCCGCTACAGATGATCTCCAGGGTGGCTGAAAACCGCCGCACAAGCTGGAGGTTCTGCGCTTCTGTGGCCATCACGGCGGCGCGGGCGAAGAGCAGGTCGCCGGCAAGTACTGTAGGTGTGGCGCTTAAGTGGGCATTGAGAGTAGGTTTTCCGCGCCGAAGGGTGGCACCGTCAATCAGGTCATCGTGAACCAGGGTGGCTGTGTGAAGCATTTCGATGGCGGCAGCGATGGGGATTGCCTGCATCAAGGGCGCCTGGCAGAGGTGCGCGGAGAGTAAGACTAACGCGGGGCGCAGGCGCTTTCCGCCGCTGTCAATGATTTCCTGGAGCATGCCGGCAATATGCGACGGTACGGCAGAGGTGACTTCCAGAAGCCGGGTTTCGACTTCTGCCAATTCTGCCTTCAGCAAACTGCGATATTGAAGTCCGTTTTGTTGGTTCAATGGCTTTTCTACCGGTAACTTTTGGCGTTATTATACCAGAAAGCCCGCGAGAGTGGTATTGAGAATTGGGGGTCACGTCAGACGGTGGCGCACTTGTGGAAGTGCGGTAGAATGCGTCTGAAGTTGCTTATGTGACTTTTTGAGCACGGGGAACGTGCGATGTTGATTTCTTTGGGTGAGGGCTTTGGGAGGTCGGTTATGGCTCGGCGGCGAGTGTTCGATGTGGCTGGCAGAATTCTGTTCGCGTTGGGAATCTTGTTGGGTGTGGCCTTATGGGGAAGCATGGTCTGGGTGGATATCGAGGCTTTTCTGTTCGACTCTTCGCTGGATGCCGATGCTGCTTTGACCTCTCTGCGATGCCCGGTCTTGATTACAGCGGCAGAGGACGGTGAGATTCGGGCGACGTTTAGCAATTCCCTGGACTGGGCGATTAAGCCGAAGCTCACGTTCCATGTGACCGATGGTTTTGTCTCACTGATGCGCGAGGAATCCGGTTATTTGACGTTGGAGCCTGGCGAGAAGCGCGAACTTGCCTGGCAGGTGAGCGTGGAGGATGCCGCCTGGGACTATTTCATTCTGGCGCGGGTTTATCTGCCGCGCGCTCATCCGTTGCCCTCGCGGACCTCGAGCTGTGGCATTGTGGCGCTCGATATCTCTTTCCTGACCGGCAGTCAGATGCTGGCGGCGCTGATTTTGGGTACGGGCTTGTTGTTGGGCGTGGGTTTCTATCTGTGGACCAGTGCGCACCGTCCTCTGGAGGGGCGCTGGATGCAACAAGCGCGCGGGCGTGGGGCGATGATGGCCCTGGTGGGGCTGGGCATCGTGTTTGGGGTGCTCGGTCTGTGGTTGCCGGGGTTGTTGTCTTTGATTGTGTTGGTGTTATTGATTGTGGTGATGCTCGCGCGCGCCGCGATGGAGGCCGACTAAGGGTTTTCGAATACGCTCAGCCCGAAAAGCCGTTCGGCATTGTGGGTGCTGGCGGCGGCAACGGTCTGCGGCGGCAGTTGCCGCAATTCGGCGATGCGATTTGCGACGAGCGACAGGTATGCCGGTTCGTTGCGTTGACCACGGTATGGCTGGGGTGGCAGGTAGGGACCGTCAGTTTCGATGAGCAAGCGTTCCAGGGGAACCAGGCGGGCGACCTCGTGCAAGCTGGTTGCCTTGTGATAGGTCACCGGGCCATCCATCCCGATGTAGAATCCCAAATCCAGAGCCTGCTGTAGCTGCGCAGGTCCGGCAGCATAGGCGTGCAAGGTGCCTTCGCGCGTGGCATCTCCCTGAGTCCAATCCTCGAGCATGGCGAAGATATCTGTGTGGGCATCGCGGTCGTGAATGATGATGGGAAGGCGCACTTCTGCCGCCAGCGTCAGTTGTTGCTCCAGGGCGCGTCGTTGAAGGGGTGGGTCGGCGCAGGGCCAGGTGCGGTTGGGCTGTTGGGGCCAATAGTAATCAAGGCCGATTTCGCCGATGGCGACGACGCGCGGGTGCTGCGCCAGGTCACGCAGCTCCGGCAAGGCTGCAGCGAGGTGTGCGTCAACATCGGTGGGATGGATGCCCACAGCGGCATAGATGGTGCAAGGTCCCGCGCTGAAGCGTTCGGCGAGAGCCACGGCGGCGCGAGAGTCTGGCAGGGTGCTTCCAGGCACCAGACAGGCGTGTATTCCCGCCTGGCTTGCCCGTTCAAGAATGGCTTCCAGGTCGCCCGCGTAGGCGGGGTTTTGAAGATGTACATGTGTATCCACGAGAGCCATGGTTGCTCCTTGCTTGTTGGGAGGATTCTAAACTGAATCCGCGTGGGAGCAAGTTGCGGTACTGGCGTAATTGCACGCCAAAACTTATGTATTTCTAATACGTTGGTGTTATAATGCCCTTCAGTCTTGCCATACCAGAGGCTGGATGGGCAAGCGAATGCACAAGGAGGACGGGGCATATGATACCCTGGTTCAATATGCAAGATCAGAATTTCGATTCTTTGCTGCAGGATATTCCGGCAGAACTGCCGATCCTGCCGCTGCGGAATACGGTGGCGTTTCCGTTTATTGTGATGCCGTTGGCGGTGGGCATTCCGCGCTCGATTACTTTGATCGAGGATGTGGAACGCGGCAACCGGTTGGTGGGGCTTGTGGCGATGAAAGATCCCTCGGTTGAGGTACCGGGACCGGAAGAAGTCTTCCAGATTGGCACGGTAGCGGTGGTGCACCGCGTGATGCGGGGTCAGGATGGCACCTTGACGGTCTTCATTCAGGGGCTTGAGCGTTTCAAGGTGCAGGAATGGACTGAGAATACGCCTTATTTGAAGGCTCGGATTGAGCTGGCACCGGATGTGGTCGCTGAAACGGTCGAGGAGGAAGCCCTGCGGCGCGGTTTGATTGATGTCGCTACAGAGCTGGCGGAACTGATTCCACAGTTCCCAGAGGAGGCGGTGCGCTTTATCCAGCAGTTGGAAGATGCGCGGTTGTTGGTCTACTTGCTGGCTTCCAATCTGCGGGTGGGGATGGATGACGCCCAGAAAATCCTGGAGATGGATGCGCTGGAAGGCAAGATGCAGTATCTGAGCAAGGTACTGTCGCGTGAGTTGGAAGTGCGCCAGGTAGGGCAGCAAATCCAAGAGAAGGCGAAAGAGGAGATCGAGAAATCGCAACGTGAATATTTCTTGCGCCAGCAGATGGAGGCGATTCGACAGGAATTGGGCGAGGGCGATGAGGGTCGCCGCGAAGCTGAGGAATACCGCCAGAAAATTGAGAGTTGCGGTATGTCGGAAGAGGGCAAGGAAGAGGCGTTGCGGGAACTCAGCCGTTTGGAGAAGATGCCCCCGCAGGCTGCCGAGTACTGGGTCATCAAGACCTATCTCGATTGGCTGATTGCCCTGCCCTGGCAGATTGCCACGGAAGATCAGCTGGATATCGCGCACGCGCGGCAGGTGCTCGATGAGGATCACTATGACCTCAAGGACGTGAAGGAGCGCATTCTGGAATTCCTAGCCGTTCGCAAGTTGCGTTCGGAGCGGGAGAGTCTGGCAGCGCAGGCTGCGGAAGCTGATGCTGCGGCGACTGTTGCCGCGGCGACTGGCGCCGCGGCAAAGACGGAAAAGGGGAAGGAAAAGTCCCATGAGCGCGACCTGCAGGGGCGCGATGAGGATGCGCTGGGCGCCATTCTGGTTTTGGTCGGGCCTCCCGGTGTGGGGAAGACTTCATTGGGGCAATCGGTGGCGCGCGCGCTCAACCGCAAATTTACCCGCATGAGCCTGGGCGGGATGCGGGACGAGGCCGAGATTCGCGGGCACCGCCGGACGTATATCGGCGCGATGCCCGGACGCATCATTCAGGCGGTCAAGCGTGCCGGGGTGAAGAATCCGGTGTTCATGCTCGATGAGGTGGACAAGATCGGCGCGGATTGGCGGGGCGACCCCTCGTCTGCGCTGCTGGAAGTGCTGGATCCGCAGCAGAATCACGCTTTCCGCGATCACTATATGGATGTGGATTTCGATCTGAGCCAGGTGTTGTTCATCTGTACGGCTAACACCACTTCGACGATTCCAGCGCCGCTGCTGGACCGCATGGAGATGCTGTATCTGGATGGCTATACTGAGTATGACAAGGTGCGCATTGCTCAGGAGTATCTGGCGCCCCGACAACTGCGGGTGAACGGTCTGCTGCCTGAGGAGGTCAGTTTTAGTGAGGAGACCTT
>JAFGFB010000114.1 GCA_016931315.1 Anaerolineae bacterium | reverse complement strand
GGTTGTGCAAACAGGCGCAGAGGGGTTGTTTTTTGTGTTTTTTGGCGCGGCGCCGGGGGGCCGCGCCAAAAAACACTTTAGGCGGCAGATTGTTGGGGCAAGCCGAAGGGGTTATGCAAACAGGTGCAGAGGGGTTGCTTTGTAGTGTTTTTGAATGCGACGCCGAGTACGGCGTCGCATTCAAAAACACTTTGGGCGATAGATAAAGAGGGTTCCCTTTTTGTTTTCGGGAAAAATGCGGAAAGTCTCGCGCTGAAGGTTCCTTGACGCGAGGTCACTTTGTGCTAGAATTCATTCTTGTTGTGAAGCATTACCGGGCTTTTCGTGAGAGAACCTCGGGCTTACGGCTCGAGGTTTTTTGCTGCCTGGAATCAGAATTCAAGGTTGAGGCAGGGTAAATGATCAAACCCTGAGCGATAACTGGCAATTAACTTATAGGGAAGTGACTGAATGAGCAAGAAAAAGGAAGCGCCGATTGAAAACGTGCGCATTATCGGCATTTTCGCCCACGTAGACGCGGGCAAGACAACGACGACGGAATCCATTCTGTATTACACGGGCAAGATTCACCGCCAGGGCAATATTGACCTGGGCGATACGCAGATGGACTTTATGCAGCAGGAACGCGAACGGGGTATCACGATCATGTCCGCGGCGACCGCTTGCCGCTGGAAGGGAAATCGCATCAATATCATTGATACGCCGGGACATATTGACTTCACGGCTGAGGTCGTCCGTTCCATCCGCGTGATTGACGGGGCAGTGATTATCTTGTGCGGCGTTGGCGGTGTGGAGCCCCAGACCGAGGCGGTATGGCTGCACGCCAACAACGAACATCTGCCGCGGATGATCTTCATCAACAAGCTGGACCGCATCGGCGCGGATTTCCAGCGCGTGCTGGCAGAGGCTCAAGAGCGCCTGACACCCAATGCGATCGCCATTGAATTACCCATCGGCACTGAGACCGATTTTCGGGGCGTGGTGGACCTGCTCACCGAGCAAGCCCTGATTTGGGAAACGGGCAATGATGAGCCGACCGTCAGCCCTATCCCCGCCGAGATGGCGGAGGAAGTGGCGCGGGCGCGCGAGCACCTGCTGGATAGCATCGCGGAAACGGATGAGGAGCTGCTCATGCGCCGGTTGGAAGGTGAGGACCTGGATCTCGACACCCTGCAGGCTGCCCTGCGCCGGGCCGTCATCAACGGCGACCTCGTGCCGGTGCTCTGCGGCACCTCACGCGGGCGTATCGGCGTGCAGCCCTTGCTGGACGCGGTGGTCGCCTATCTGCCCGCGCCAGTGGATATGCGCCCTATTCTGGGACACCATCCGCTGAACGAAGAAGAAATCCTGGAGCGCCCAGATACCTTCGATGCGCCCTTCTGCGCGCTGGCCTTCAAGATTGTCACGGATCCCCATGTGGGGCACCTCACCTGGGTGCGCGTCTTCTCCGGGCAAATCACTGCCGGCGAAGAGTTGCTCAATCCGCGCACGGGCGGCAAAGAGCGTGTGGGTCGTATCTACCGCATGCACGCCGACCGGCGCGAGCAGGTGGACTGGATGGCGGCAAGCGATGTGGTGGCGCTGGTGGGGGTCAAGGAAACTATGACCGGCGACACGCTCTGCGATCCGGCGCATCCGATCATTCTGGAGCGCTTCAAGTTCCCGGAACCGGTGATTGCCGTGGCGCTGGCGCCGCAATCCACTAAGGACCGGGAGAAGTTGCAGCAAGCGGTGATGCGCCTGAGTGACGAGGACCCCACCCTGATTCAGAAGACGGACCCAGAAACTGGGGAGCTCACGCTATCGGGTATGGGCGAGTTGCACCTCGATGTGACCATTGACCGGCTGAGGACAGAGTTCGGGTTGGTGCCGGTGGTTAGCCCGCCGCAGGTTTCGTACCGCGAGACGGTGCGCAATGCAGTGGAGCTCACCACCACGTACAAGAAGCAATCGGGTGGGCACGGTCACTTCGCCGAAGTGACCATGCGCATCGAACCGCTGACTGACGAGGAAGCCGAACAAGCAGTGAATGGTGTGCTTTTCATCAGCCAGGCACCTCCGGGCGATCTGCCCCGGGATTTCTGGCGTCCCACGGAGATGGGGCTGCGCCGCGCCCTGGAGCAGGGCGTCATCGCGGGTTTCCCCGTGCAGCGCGTCAAAGTCACGCTGACCGGCGGGCGCTACCACGAGGTAGACTCGGCTTCTATGGACTTCGAAATCTGTGGCGGGATGGCGGCGCGGCAGCTGGTGCGGGCAGCGAGTCCCGCGCTGTTGGAGCCGGTCATGCGCATTGATATCAATGTGCCGGAAGACTTCATGGGCAGCATCGTGGCGGATATCGGGCGGCGGCGTGGATTGGTGAGCGCAATGCGGGCGCGTGGGCAGCTGCGCAACGTGGATGGCGAGGTGCCATTGGCGGAGGCGCGGGGCTATGCCACGGAGCTGCGCAGCATGACGCAAGGGCGCGGCACCTTTACGCTGGAATTCAAGCGCTATGAGATTACGCCGGAAAACATTGCTGAAGGCGTGATCAAAGAACGCAAGGCCGCGGGAAAGATTCCGGAGCGGTAAAGAGTTGGCAGGTGGAACGCAAGCACGTCCCACCAAAGTGAGTTGCAGATGTACCCGGGTAATTGACAGATACCTGGGGAAAACCGAAAGAGGGTCTGCAGCCAAGCGAAGAGGATATTTCTTTAGTTTTTGGGACGCGGCGCCGTGTACGGCGCCGCGTCCCAAAAACACTTCCTTGCCAGACACGCGTGCCACGCCGCCTATGAGGTGTCTAGACCTCGCTTGCGTGAAATGGTGTATAATGGCATCGTTAATGCGCCGGGTGAGGATTCCACCCCCATACTTGCGCATACAAACTTAAACGGATCACAGGAGGATATTTTATGAGCACGACTTTCATGACGTCTCCGAAGTTCTACTTCACTTCGGAATCTGTCACGGAAGGCCATCCGGACAAGATCTGCGATCAGATCTCGGACGCCGTCCTTGACGCGATTATCGCGGATGATCCACAAGCACGGGTCGCCTGCGAAGTCTCGGTCACCACCGGACTCATCCTCGTCGCCGGCGAAATCACCACCGACACCTATGTAGATATCGGCCATCTTGCCCGCAAAGTCGTCATTGACATTGGCTACAATCGCGCCAAGTACGGTTTCGATGGCGAAACCTGCGGCGTCATCGTCAGCATCAAGGAACAATCCGCCGATATCGCGCTGGGCGTCAATAGGGCACTGGAAGCCAAGACCGGCGAGATGTCCGACGCCGAGATTGAAGCCATCGGCGCGGGCGACCAGGGGATGATGATTGGCTTTGCCTGCGATGAGACCCCGGAATTGATGCCGCTCACCATCTCGCTGGCGCACAAGCTCTGCCGCCAGCTGACGGAAGTGCGCAAGAACGGCACGTTGACTTATCTGCGCCCGGATGGCAAGAGCCAGGTCACAGTGGAATATGCCTACGGCAAGCCCAAGCGTGTGGATACGGTGCTGGTCAGCACCCAACACGGACCGGATGTCAGCCAGGAACAGATCCGCGCGGATATCATCGAGCACGTCATCAAACCCATCATCCCTGCAGACATGCTCGATGCTGAGACCAAAATCTTCGTCAACCCTACCGGGCGCTTCGTCGTTGGCGGTCCGCAGGGTGATGCGGGGCTTACCGGGCGAAAAATCATCGTGGATACCTACGGCGGTGTGGCGCGCCACGGCGGCGGCGCCTTCTCCGGCAAAGATCCGACGAAGGTAGACCGCTCAGCCGCTTACATGGCGCGGTATATCGCCAAGAACCTGGTGGCAGCAGGGATTGCCGACCGCTTGGAGCTGCAAATCAGCTATGCCATCGGTGTGGCGCATCCGCTCTCGCTCTCGGTCGAGACCTTTGGGACCGGGAGAATCGCGGACGACCGCATTATTGAACTTATCAAGCAGCATTTCGATCTGCGCCCCGCAGCCATCATCCGCGACCTGCGCCTGCGCCGCCCAATCTTCAAGGCGACCGCGGCTTACGGTCACTTTGGGCGCACGGATATTGATGCTCCCTGGGAAGCTACAGATAAAGCCGATAGCCTCCGCAAGGCAGCGGGCCTCGGCTAATTGCGGCATAGCGAAGACCAGGTTCGGAGTTTCCGAACCTGGTCTTTTTTGATAGATTTTTGTGATGGGGCTTTTGCCCCATCACAAAAATCTATCTTCTCCGAGATTTTCACCCCCTTTTTAAAACGCACCCGTCTTACCCCCGCCTTTCACATTCACGCAAATTCATGCTACAATAGAGCTATCGTGCACCAAGCTAGATGTCAAGAGAGTTAACGTCAACCCAAAGGAAATAGCACAGATGTACAAAGTCTTCATCTCTGAGAACAACACCCTACGAGAAACGCTCATTGCCACCTTGCGTGCTGCTGGAACTACCGTAGAAACACTCTCAGACCTGGGGAAACTTCAGGTGAGGCTGGATGAAGAAATGACTGAAGTTCAGTTGGTGGCGCTGCCTCTGGGTGAGCAAGAAGCGTTGTTATTGCCACAGTTACTGGCGAAGGCCGCACCGCAGCTGCCCGTGATTGTCCTGAGTACGACGCCCGCGACGCCAGAGTGGGACCTTTGTAGCTCCTGCCCCTACGTGCAGCCAGATTCAGAGTCAATGGACATGCTGCCAGCACCCCGGTCCCGCAAGAAATTGCTGGAAGCCATCACCACGCTCACCCCCACGCTGTTCACCGAATTCGAGCTCGAATCGCTGCTGCAACGCATTATCGAAGAAGCCGTAGCCCTTATTCCAGGCGCCACAGCCGGCAGTCTGCTGCTCGATGAAGGGGCGAACTTTGCTTTTCGCGCCTTTGTGGGATATCCTCCCGAGCTACACCAGGTAAAAATTCCCCCTGCCAGCTCCTTTATCCCCAGACTGCGTCAGGGTGAGATTGTCCATATCCACAATATTGCCAATACCAACACGAATGATTTCCCAGAGCAGGTATCGGAAGAGCTGATGCGCTATGGACGCGTGCGGGAGATTCGCGAGACGTTGGCCGCGCCATTGCTCCGAGGTGAGTTGATGATTGGCTATATCACCGTGGATAGCTTTGAGCCGGGAACCCAGTTCACCGATGGTGATAAGGAAGCGCTCAGCTACCTCGCAAGCATTGCTACCATCGCCATCCACAATGCACAGTTGCTCAATGCGGAACGCACGGCTCGCACTCTGGCCGAAACGCTGGGCGAGCTGGGGCAACAACTCGTCGCTTCACTTGAGGTCAATGAAGTGCTGGCGCAGGTACTTAACGCTCTGTTTCGGCTCACCCCCTGCGATGCCGCCGACATTCTATTGACGCACAATGAAGATGTCATTCTGGTTCAGCGACGCACCCTGGGGGATTTTCCGAGACCACCAGCGAATTTCCGACTGGAACTGCAACATACCACAAATCTGTGGCAAGCAGCACAGCAGCGCAGCCCCCTGCTCATCACGGATACGGCACAGGCGCCCGGGTGGGTCTATTCGCCCGAAACTGCATGGATTCGCTCACATATTGCCGCGCCCTTTTTCCTGAATCAAGAACTCGCCGGATTTCTGTGCGTATCAGGTGCACGCGTACAGCAATTTAGCCGGGCCGATAGCGAGACATTAGCCGCCTTGATTCCTCTGGTGACCATCGCTCTGCACAATGCCGGCCTGTTCCAAGAGGCATTGAGCGCCCGCGAACGCGCCGAAACCGCCTACGAGGACTTGAGACGGTTGGATGCCATGAAATCCCAGTTCATTCAGAATGTCTCGCACGAGTTGCGCACACCGCTGGCCATCGTCAAGGGCTATCTGGATTTGGTTCTCGATGCCAGTTTTGGCTTCAAACTGGAGCCTAATATGGAGCAGGCACTCAAAGCCATGCAGACGCACACGAACCGACTGACGAGCCTGGTCGAATCCATCACTACCCTGGAAAATGTGGAAACCGGGCAGCTGGAACGCACCCCCCAACCCATTTTGCCCGTCTTCATGCGTGCCTTGCAGGCAGTGCGGCAAAAGGCCGAGCGCAACCACATAGAGATGATTATCGAGCTGGATCAACAGCTGCCCCAGGTCAATCTGGACCCCCAGCAGTTGGGATTAGCGCTGTGGCACTTGCTGGATAATGCAATCAAATTCAACCGTCCCGGAGGACGCGTCTGGGTGAATGCCCAACAGCAGGCTAACGAGATCATTTGTAGCATTCGGGATGAGGGCATTGGAATTCCACTTTCCGAACAGGTTCGCATTTTCGAGCGCTTCTACCAGGTGGATGGCAGCACCAAGCGCCGCTATGAGGGAATGGGATTGGGGCTTTCCATCACCCGCGAGGTCGTGGAAAAACACGGGGGGCATATCTGGGTACACAGCGATGGAATAGACACAGGCACCACGTTCACCATCACTCTGCCGGTATACTACGAGGACACACAGGCATGATTCACCGGCAAACGCACCGCTTCTGGCGCCTGGCTCTGCTCTGGTTGTTATTGCTACCTGCCTGCGCTCCCAACCCCAACCCTACGGCGGAAGCGGAGACGGCAACCGCAACCTTCAATGACGACTTCTCTGCCGCGAGCGGGGTCTGGACGACCTTCAACGCTCCCGAAAGCGCCGCCTATGTGCAGCAAGGGGAGCTGTACCTCGAGGACCGGGGCAGGGGCATCGGGGTCTATACGCAATTTCTGGAACAAACGCTTGCAGATGTCATCATCCAGGTAACAATGCGCCATGTCGAAGGTTCACAAGATAACTGGATGGGCGTCATCTGCCGCCAGCAAGATGAAAAAAACTACACTCTGTTCGCCATCAGTGCGGATGGTTACTATCTTATCCTGAACGTTGAGGATGGCTTTTCAACGCCGCTGGTCGGACCGGCTACGGCGGATGCCATCCGCACAGGACGTGACCGTAACACATTAGAAGTACGTTGTGAAGGCGATACGCTCACCTTAAAAATCAACGACACTTTCACGGTGACGCAAACGGACGCCAGCTTTCCAGAGGGAGGCGTGGCGCTCTTCACCGATGCGGTGCGTGGCGGCATGACCACTACCGCCTTCGACGATTTCGCCCTGCTCCAGCCATGAAGAGTTATGCAAGCAGCTCCGGCAAGAGCGACGCTTTGGGATACGGTATCGAGCTTGCCGCGTGGGGAGTCGCCCTGGTCGGCTATTTTGGTCCCTGGGTCGCGCACGACGCAGCTGCATTGGCATGGAACGCCTTTGACCTCTTCGACATTCTGCGAGTTCTGCCAGAGATTGAGACCTTCGCTCTGAGCGTCAATCTCTATGCGCTGCGGTTGCCCGTGGTCGGTCTAGCGGTGCTGCTACCGGTGTTGGCGGCGAAGGCGCACGGGCTCTGGCGTTGGGGTGCGGCATTGCTGGGCGCCGCGCTGCTGGTCAACACGCTCCCACCCTACAATATCCTCCCCTCCGCGTGGCATACGCCGGGTTGGCGGGTGCCCTTCTGGTGGGGGGTAAGCGGATTGGTAACCATCGGGGTGCTCACGGCACTCAACCTGCGTGGGCGGGGCAGTCGGCGGTCGAGCACCTGGCGCCACGCATGGGTCATGCTGTTGTGGCTGCTGCTCACCGGCATCCCGGCATTCATCACCTTCCCGCGCTTGTTGCCGGCGCTGGAGCGCCTGTACGCCGCACCGGTGACGCCAGGATGGGGTTTTTGGACCTGCGGTGCAGGATTGCTCATCCTGGGCATACATTTATGGATGCGTAGTATCGTCCCTGTAGTGCAAAAGCAGAAAGAAGTGCCCATGAATACCCAAACAGAAGTAGCAAAGGCAATAGCCGAGTCAACGCCGCCAGAGGCAGTTGAAGGCTACGCCATGGAATATCAACACGTGCGCAGGATCAAAGAGCGTTACGAGGGAGAGTTACTCGCCAAAGCCAATGTTGTAGGTGTGGGCATTGGCTTGCGCAGCAGCGTGACACGCTCCGAAACCCTGACTTTGATTGTCAACGTGACCCGCAAGGTACCACCCCAAGCCCTGAAATCTGCGGACCGTATTCCCAGTGAGCTGGAGGGCGTGCCGGTCGCGGTCGAGACGATTGGACAACCGATGGCCCAACCGGCAGAGAAGGGGCATTCGTAGCAGTTCGAGGGGCTTCTGCGCTCATGTACCGTTCACTGTGCAAATTGACTTCTCCGTCAACCCCGGACGAATGCCTTGCTCTCGCTTCAGATGTTGCGTGAGGTGCGTAGCGCGATTTCGGTCAGCGACCTGCTACGAAATCCCAGAAGGACGCGCCGGCGATCTAAAAGCGACTGGGATTGGATTCCAAACGCGATGGGGTTATTCTAGTTTTTGAAGGAGCAGCAAGTATGGAAAATGGTGAGATATCAGCCCAAGCGCATGGTGCCTATAGCGAAGTTGTGCGCCAGCTGTTCGGGCGGGAGAATGTGGTTGCCTGCGGATTAGGTTATAAAATCCGTGGGGAAGAACAAACGGATGAGTTGAGCCTCATCGTCTCAGTGGTGCGCAAGCTGCCTGCCGCAGAGCTCGCACCCAAGGATTTGGTCCCTAAAACTATGGATGGCTTTCCGACCGATGTCGTGGAGACGGGCTTCATTCGGGCTTACTTGCCGTATGACCCCAAAGCGCGATACAGGCCAGCTGCGCCGGGCATTTCCATCGGGCATTACCGCATCACGGCGGGCACCTTTGGGTTGCTCGTGCAACGCGCCGGGATTCCCTACATCCTGAGCAACAACCATGTTCTAGCCAACAGCAATGACGCGCAAATCGGCGATCCCATCTGGCAACCAGGCCCGCTCGATGGGGGAAGCTCCAGCGACCACATCGCAACCCTGGCGGAATTTGAGCCGTTGGACTTTGGGGAGCAACCGGGGCAATGCTCCGTGGCGAAGCGAGTCGCTGAAGCTCTCAATCTGCTCGCCAGCCTCACTGGCTCCAACCATCGCTTGCAATCGGTGCAGCAGACAGTGGGACAGAATCGCATGGATGCCGCGCTAGGGCGCGTGGAAGACCTGAACCAGGTGCAGGCAGCCATTTTCGATATCGGCTTGCCTACCGGCGTGGGAGAGCCACTTCTGGGCTTGCCCATTCAAAAAGCCGGGCGAACTACCGGGTACACGCAAGGACGGGTCCAGCAGGTCAACGTTACGGTAGATGTGGAGTATCAAGGGCGCACCGCTCGCTTTACCGACCAGGTGATTGCTGGACACATGAGCAGCCCGGGGGATTCTGGCTCTGCGATTCTGGATATGAGTCAGCGTGCGGTAGGGTTGCTTTTTGCGGGTTCCGAACACGTAACCATTTTCACGCCGCTGCAGCGCGTGCTGGACCGCTTTGGCGTGACGCTGATGAGTTGAGGGACGAGGAGTGCTTTCAGCCTAGCGCGACGTCCAATATCATCATTACTACAAAACCAAGCATCACGCCCAAAGTCGCCTGATGCACATAGCCGCCTTGCTGCGCTTCGGGAATCAAATCCTCAGCCACCACAAAAATCATTGCTCCCGCCGCAAAAGCCAGCGCATAGGGCAGAATGGGACGCGCCAAAACCACTGCCGCTGCCCCCAGTACACCCGCAACAGGCTCCACCATGCCCGAAAGCTGACCATAAAAGAAGCTTTTGGAACGCGAAATGCCCTCACGCCGCAAAGGCATGGAGACCGCCAGGCCCTCGGGTAAGTTTTGGATGCCGATACCCAATGCCAGGGCAATGGCGCCAGAAAGTGACGCGGCAGGCAGCCCCGCAGCCAATGCACCAAAAGCCACTCCAACCGCCAACCCCTCGGGAAAGTTATGCAGCGTGATTGCCAGAACCAACAATGTGGTGCGTTTCCAGTGAGATTTTATCCCTTCAGGTTCGGTCTCGCCGATATGCAAGTGCGGCAAAAGCAGGTCTACAAGACGGAGAAAGGCGCCGCCAGCCAGAAATCCGGTCGCTGCAGGAATCCAGGCGGGCAACGGTCCTGCTTCAGCCATTTCAATCGCTGGCGCCAGCAGCGACCAGTAACTCGCGGCAATCATCACTCCCGCCGCAAATCCCAACAACATATCCAGCAGCTTGCGGCTGGCTTCGCGCCCCAGGAATACAGCTGCAGCCCCGGTCGCGGTCATCGCCCAGGTGAATAAGGTACCCAACAACGCCTGAAGTATTGGGCTTAATCCACTCAATGTCTGCATGTTTGAGCTCCAAAAAAAATACGGAATTACCGAGTCGAACATCTAAACTTTACAGGTACGTCGGAAAGATACAGGTGTTTTTGCGGCGGCGATGCACGCTGCTGCAAAAACCTCTCTCTCTGCCGCTGTAGCAGCTTTCTGAATAACGGTATAACGGTCAGTAGCAGCATTTTCACGGCAGAGCAATGCACTGCCGTGAAAATGGCGCGCGTTAGAGGCTAGATATCCTCGCTATCCGCATCACCTTCAGCCGTTACACCAACCTTAAGGGGAACCTCATCCAGTGTTTGCAAGCGTTCGCGAATCAGGCGCTCAACATTGTCGGCAAAGGCGGGGTTTTCGTCGACATACAGCTTCGCATTTTCGCGCCCCTGGGCAAAGCGCTCACCCTCGTAGTAGTAGTAGGAGCCACGCTTGTCCAGGATTCCCAGTTCCAGGCTGATATCCAGCAGGTCACCGGACCGGCTGATTCCGGTCCCGAACATGATATCGAACTCCGCCACACGGAAGGGAGGCGCAACCTTATTCTTGGTCACCCGCACGCGGGTCCGGTGCCCCACAATCTCCCCCTGTTCCTTGATGGAAGTTACCCGCCGCACGTCCATGCGCACGGAGGCATAGAACTTGAGCGCGCGTCCACCAGAAGTTGTCTCGGGCGAGCCAAACATCACGCCGATTTTTTCACGAAGCTGGTTGGTGAAGACCATGATGGTGTTACTTTGCTTGATGGCTCCCGAAAGTTTGCGGAGCGCCTGACTCATCAACCGCGCCTGCAACCCCGGGTGGCTATCGCCCATCTCACCCTCAATCTCCGCGCGCGGCACGAGCGCCGCGACGGAGTCAATAATTACCACATCCACGGCGCCGCTCCGCACCAGCGCTTCCGCAATCTCCAGCGCTTGCTCGCCTGTATCGGGCTGCGAGATGTAGAGATTGTCCACGTCCACACCACAGCGCCCAGCATAGGTGGGGTCCAAGGCGTGCTCCATATCAATAAAAGCCGCAATACCGCCGCGCCGCTGGCATTCGGCAACCAGGTGTTGGCAAAGCGTGGTCTTGCCCGAACCTTCAGGACCGTAGATCTCGGTGATGCGCCCGCGAGGTAAGCCCCCAACGCCCAAAGCAATATCCACAGCTAATGCGCCGGTAGGGATAACCTCGACCTGCATATGCGTGGCCTCACCCAGGCGCATCAAGGCGCCCTCACCAAAACGGCGCTTTACCTGCGCGACAGTTTGGTCTAATACTTTTTGCCGTCCTTCATCAGCCATAGTTTCCTCCTGAAGACGATGAATTAACTCTCCTGAAAAAGTCCTTCGAAGCACAAAGGACTCCAGGTAAGGCTAAAAATTCTGTAACTGTTCAGTGTTCTCCCGCTTACCACAACGAAGAGCGGCTAAAGCCGCAATTTTAGAGAGTGTTTTTCGCTGCCGCGCGTGGCGCGGCAGCGAAAAACACTTGTTCTACCGGGCTTTAGCCCGAAATTCGCGCCTCACGATGGAAGTCTGAACAGTTACAAAATTCTAATACTTTAACAAGTTTCAGAATATACCCATTATAGCACTTGTGTTCTAAAAACACAACTCGCCACAAATTGGTAGGCGCCTTTCATGCCGAGAGCGGCAGCTTCAGACGCCCCCTACGGGGCGTGTTAGAAAGGTGGATTTTTGCGGTGAGGCTGCGTCTCACCGCAAAAAAACCACTTTTTTAGCGAGCCTCAGGCCCGAAATTCGCCCCCTGAGATGGGGACCTGAACAATCAGGTGTTAGCTTTTCCTCCCCGACGACGTGCGGCGGGGGCGAGATGTTTTGGACCCGGTTTTAGCAACGCCGCCCAAATAGGATGGCGCGGTGATGCCGAAGATCGTGCTGCGGGTGATGTCTAACATGCGCGTGCGCAATTTCGCATCCAGCGCCTCGATGGGTTTGGCTGTGGTAATGACGGTGGGCAGGCGGGATACGTAACGATAGTTGAACAATTGATACATCTTTTCCTGCGCCCAGGGTGTAGCGCTCTCCGTGCCCAAGTCATCGAGCACCAGAAACGGCGCACGGCGCACTTCATCAAAGCGCTTATCATAGGGAATTGTGCTCTGGGGGCTAAAAGCCGCTCGCAGATGGTCCAACAAATCGGGCACGACAATGAAGAGGGCAGTATACCCAAGGCGCGCCCTTTCATTGGCGATAGCTGCCGCCAAATGTGTCTTGCCACAGCCATAGGGTCCGGTCAGCGTGAGCCAACCGGAGCTCGCAGTGACAAAACCATGCGCAAGTTCCAGCGCCCGGCGCAGGTTCTCAGAATGCTCGCGCTCCAGCTCAGTCTGCCGCAAATCAAAGCTATCAAA
This sequence comes from Anaerolineae bacterium, assembly GCA_016931315.1. GTDB lineage: Bacteria > Chloroflexota > Anaerolineae > B4-G1 > SLSP01 > JAAZNO01. The sequence continues at coordinate 3,604 of JAFGFB010000114.1, read as the reverse complement.
GGTCATATCGGCATAGAGAACTAGCGTATTGAGATCGGAATGCGCTTGCCCCGTACCTGCCTGCCGGTAATCAGGCGCCAGAATGGTCGCGATTTGCACCAATGCAATATCAGCCAGACGCGAACGCAGCCGCGGCTCCAGTTCTTCCAGCTCGTGATTGGTCGTGATGACGGTAGGAAGCCGGCTCATGTAACGGAAGTTGAGCAACTGGAAAAGTTTCTCCAGCGCCCAAGGCGTGCCCTGTTCCGTGCCCAGATCATCCAAAATAAGCAATGGCGCATTGCGAATCTCATCGAAGCGTTCGTCATAACTCTGAGAAGCCGCCGGGGAGAAGGTCGCGCGCAAGTGATCCAGCAAGTCGGGGACCGTAATGAAGAGCACGGGCAAGCCCTGCTCCACACAGGCATTCGCGATGGCAATGGCCAGATGCGTTTTCCCGCAGCCATAGCCGCCACGCAATACCAACCAGCCTTCAGGGTGCTGCGCAAAATCCTGAGTGCGCTCGAAAACCCGGCGCAGATTCGCCTGGCGATCCGGTGGCAGCCCCTGCCCCTCAGGACGGAAGGTGGCAAAGGTGAAACGTTCCAGATAGTCGAGGTTGCTCAACGTTCGCAAAGCCTGTAAGCGGCGCGCGCGCAGCGCCTCCGCCTGGCAACCGCAAGGGAAAAGCCGCCCAAAGTCGGGATGGTCGAGCGGCACATCACGGCGCACGTAGCCCAGACCACCGCAGATGGGGCAGTCAGGCGCGCCCAACTGCGAGGCGGCGTCTGCCGTCGTTTCAGTGCTGGATGAAGTCGGCAAATTCGCCTTCGACGTACCGGCGCCCATCTGCTTCACTATCTCGTCTATCGCTTTCATCTCTTCCCTCGGTATCCCAGCGTTCAAGGATAGCGCGAATGTACTTCCAATTGCGTTTGTTCAGGCGAACCGCCTCACGGAAAGCATCCTCGATCCAAGCCGCGGAATAGGTTGACTCAGCTTCGCGCAAGTCCTCACTAATCAGAGCCGTTAGCGGGCCGATGTTCTGCTCATAAAGGGCAAAGATATTCGGGCGGGCGGCGCTGCGGACTTTTCGCGGCAGAACGCCGCGCCGCAACGCTTCAGCCGCGATGCGCCCACGGGGGCTATTCGCCAGATAGCGGATTTCCTCAACCCCATCGGCGCGCTTCCAGACCACCCGCAACAGAGAGCCGCGCGCGACGCACCGGTCAAGGGCTTGCGTCAGGCGGGTCGCCGTGTCTTCAGCACCTAGCGCCTGCTGCACCAAAACATCGCTCAGCAGCTCAGCCTCGGTAACCCAGGGCGCAACCTCAGCCCGCTGTTGCGCCAGGCGCCATAGCACAAGCAGGGTGAGCTGCAGCTCCGCCAAATCATCAATACGGGGCAAGAGCTCCGTGAGAAAGGCTTCAGGCAAGTGCATGAAGGGCGCCTTGCCCTCGGGGAAACCGGAGAAATGCACCATAACATCTTTGGAGTCACCCATGGGCTAGAACTCCGTGGGGGAATTGGGGACAGCGGTCACATCGGCAAACTGGGTGAGTTTGCGATTGAAGAATAATTGCACGGTGCCAACGGGACCACTGCGGTGTTTGGCAACGATGACTTCGGCAACATTCTGCAGCTCGGTTTCCGGATGATACATTTCATCACGGTAGATGAACATAACCACATCGGCATCCTGCTCGATGCTACCGCTTTCACGCAAATCGGAGAGCACCGGACGGCGGTCCTGGCGTTGCTCAACCGCGCGGGAAAGCTGTGAGGCGGTCAACACAGGAGTATCCAGTTCGCGCGCCAAGGCCTTGAGCATGCGCGAGAGATAGGAGACTTCCTGAACGCGGTTCTCTGTGCGCATATCGGAAGTCATCAGTTGCAGGTAATCCACGTAGACCATATCCAGCCCGTGCTCCGAGTGCAAGCGCCGGCATTTGGTGCGCAGCTGCAGCGGCGTGAGCGCCGGGGTATCGTCAATGTAAATCGGCAAATCCGCCAAATGCCCAATCGCCTCTTCAACCTTCGGCAAATCGTCTTCCTGCAAGTTGCCGATGCGCAACCGCTGTGCGTCCACATGACTGAGCGCCGAAATCATGCGCTGCACCAGCTGCTCAGCCGACATTTCCAAGCTAAAGATGCTCACCAGTTTGCCCTTTTCGGCAGCCTTCAGCGCCATAGTCAACAGCAAGGAGGTTTTACCCACACCCGGGCGTGCCGCGACAATGATCAAATCTGAGCGTTGGAATCCACCCAAAAGGCGATCCATATCCCGGAATCCGGTGGTCACGCCCATCAGCTCACCGCGATGCGCGTAGAGGTTGTAAAGATATTCCCGGTAGGTGCTGACCACTTCCTGGACCGGACGCAAGTCGCGCGCAATGCGCTGCTGGCTCACAGCAAATAACGCGCGCTCGGACTGATCCACCACATCGCTGATGCCCTTCTCCTCATCATAGGCAAGCCGTGCAATATCGCTCGCCACATCCAAAAGGCGCCGCCTCACACTGGCTTGCTCGACCATGCGGGCATAGCTTTCGACGTTGATGGCCGAAGGGACTGAGGCAATCAACGTCGAGATATAGGCGCCGCCCCCAACCGCTTCCAACTGCTCTTGCATCTCCAAAGCCGTGGTAAGCGTGAGAAAATCCACCGGGTCACGCTGCTCGTGCAAAGCCACAACCGCCTCAAAGATCCAGCGATGTTTCTGAAGATAAAAGTGCTCAGCCCGCAAAAAGGCCAATACCCGGAAAATCGCTTCCGGGTCAATCAGAAGTGCGCCGAGCACCGCCTCTTCCGCTTCAACGTTCTGAGGAATTGTCTTTTCTACCGCAGTCATCCCAACCATCCAAAAGCCAAGATTTCACCACCTGGCAACTGTACAGCGTTTCCCCACTTGCTATGACAAAAGGCGACTGAAGTCGCAGTGTTTGAGTTTGTTGTTCAATCTGTAGGCAGGTTATCCAGGTCCAGACGATTGAGGAAGTCACGGAAGACATCCAGCTCTTCCGGACCGTGCTCCTCAAGCAGGCTCGGCTCCGGCAAGACGCCAGCCTGGTCCAGGACACCCTCGTCCACAAAGAGGGGCGCCTCCAGACGCACGGCAATGGCCATGGCATCACTGGGGCGCAAATCTATCAGCTGCTCTTGCCCCTGAACATCAAGAACGAGCTGGGCGAAAAAGGTGTCGTCTTTGAGGGCGCTGATCAAGACATGGTCGAGCCGGGCATTGAAGTGCTGCAACAAAGTCACAATCAAGTCGTGTGTCATCGGACGAGGCGCACGAATGTTCTGGAGATGCATAGCAAGCGCTTCTGTCTCACAGGCGCCAATCCAGATGGGCAGGTAGCGTTCACCAGTGCGCTCTTTGAGCACCACAATCCGGTGAGGTGAAACCAGGCTGACTTGAATCGTCTCAATCTTGACTTCGATCATCATCCTCCTCCAAGAGCAACACGGGAGCCGGCCAACAACAGGTATTATACACCGACCATGGAAAATGCGGAAAGCGGTGAACGGTTGGGGTATAGGACAAATTATTGGGAAGTTCAAGCGGTTGTACTCAACCGCGGTCGGCTGGGTGAGACCATACGTCTAGACACTTGAGCACGCT
>JAFGFB010000113.1 GCA_016931315.1 Anaerolineae bacterium | reverse complement strand
TCGGGTGTTAATTCTCGGACATATAGTGGTGTTCTCATGCAACCTATCATACCACTATGCCGAGATTCTTGTCTGTGCTTGCACTAGTTTTTCCGATGGTGTGGGCAAAATAGGCGGGGGCAGGGCGAAAAGCGCTCTGGTCCAGAACATTGACGATCAAACCACTGCCGCGTTCGACCATGCCCGGCGCAAAAGCGCGGCACAACAGAAAGGGACCATCAAGAAGCGCTCCCAGCACCGTGCGCCACACTTCCAACGTGGTATCCGCAAGCCGGGCGCAGATAAAGGGAGAAGCACTGTTCACCAGCACATCCACACCGCCAGCGATCTCTTCAACGATCTGCACCAATCGCGCTATGGCTTCGGGGTCGCTCAAGTCAGCCCGAATGGGCCAGGCTCGCACCCCGTAAGCGCGCGCCTCCTGCACCACGGCATCGGCTTCTGCCGCCGAACTCCGGTAATTGATGAAGACATCCGCGCCAGACTGCGCCAGCGCCAGAGTCAACGCGCGTCCCACGCGCACCGCGCCGCCGGTTACTAACGCAATTTTGCCCCGTGCATCCATAGTCTGCTCCTCTTTGGTCAGAGTCATTGCCGATGACCCGTTTTGATCGCCGCTTCTTTCAGTCTACCCAAATTCTCACAGTGCGCAATCCAAAAGCATATTGAGACGCGGGAGCCGGTTACCCTCAATATGAGCTGCGCCGCAGCCAAACGCAATTGACGCCGCAAAGATTTGCGGTTATCATGGAAGCACACACGTCCTGCAGGAGGGCAACATGCTGATTGAGCTGCTTTCCATTATCATCTTTACATTCGCCCTGGCACTGTTTCTCTTGGGTGGGTTCACGCTCTGGATCGAGAAAGCGCGGCGGCGCGTACTGGGTCTGATAATGATGCTCAGCGCGCTCCTGGTTGCCGCCGGCTATGCCTTTCTAGGAAGCCGCTTTTCCATTGCCGCACTAGGGCGCTTGATCATTTTGGTGGATTTGCCACGCCTAATGGCAACGGCCCTGATATACACTGTAGGAGTACTCATAGGCCTGGCACTGGCAGCGGGTCCATTTTTGTGGATTTCGGGGCGCATCATCCGTCCCACCCGGCTTGAACGACATTTGGCACTCTTTATCGGCATTACCCTGTGCATTGGATTGATCATCAGCCTGATTGCAATTGCCGTCAGCGGCTGGCCCGGACCGGGCTAAGGAGCCGGACCGGGCACGAAAGAACCTGGCAAAAACACTCTCAAAACCGCGCCTTTAGGCGCAAATCTCGCACCGAGATGAATCTTGAACCGATACGAAGTGAGTTCGCTAAACATTGGAGGATCTTATGTTAATCACACGACAAGAACTTGAACGCCTGGAGGAGAATGCCCTCGCGCCCTATGGAATGCGTAGCGGGCAATCACGGGGGCGCCTCTACCCTGAAGAAGAAGCGCCCTATCGCACAGCCTTTCAGCGCGACCGTGATCGCATCCTGCACAACACCGCTTTTCGGCGTCTTGAATACAAGACCCAGGTCTTTGTCATCCATGAAGGCGATTACTACCGCACCCGCCTGACTCATACATTGGAAGTGGCGCAAATCGGGCGGACGATGGCGCGCGCCCTGGGCGCCAACGAAGACCTGGTAGAAGCGGTATGTCTGGCGCACGATTTGGGGCATCCAGCCTTTGGGCACGCGGGCGAGATGACGCTGGATCATCTGATGGCGCAACATGGAGGCTTCGACCACAACCGGCAATCATTACGCATTGTGGACAAACTTGCAATACATTACCCTGAATTTCAAGGACTTAACCTCACCTGGGAAGTCCGTGAAGGTATGGTAAAGCACGAAACCGAGTACGATATCTCTGATGCAACGGGCTTCGAGCCGGATAAACAATGCACATTGGAGGGGCAGTTGGCAAATCCCGCCGATGAAATTGCCTACACCGCGCATGACCTCGATGACGGCTTACGCTCCGGCTTGCTGCGCCCCGAACAGCTTACGGGCATCGCCTGGTGGGAACGGCTCAAAGAAAGCCTGGACTGGGATAGCAAAGATTTCAACGACATGCTCCGTTACCGGCTTACCCGCCGTTTGATCGGCTTGCTGGTCACGGACCTGATTACGTCCACCTCAGAACGTCTGGAACAATGCCATTGCGCCAGCGTTGAGAATGTGCGCCAGCGCCCGCAGAAAATCGTGGGACTTTCACCAGAGGCCGCCGCCATGACGCGCGAGCTCAAGCGCTTCCTCTACGAGCATCTCTACCGCCATCCCCATGTGATGCGGATGCAGCTCAAAGCCGAGCGCGTGATTACGGCGCTCTTTGAAGCCTACATCGGTGAGCCGGCACAACTCCCTTACGAAGTCCAGGCAAAACTGCAAGAGCGCTCGCTAGAACGGGTGGTCTGCGATTATATTGCAGGCATGACCGATCGCTACGCACTGCAGGAATACGCCAAACTCTTCGATCCCATGACCGCGGTATAGCATGATTCGTACCGAGCACTTGACCAAGCGCTTCGGAAAGTTGCTGGCCGTAGACGACCTGAATCTCGAGGTCGAGCGCGGAGAGGTTTTTGGCTTTTTGGGACCAAATGGTGCGGGCAAAACCACGACGATGCGAATGCTCGCCGCTCTGATTGCGCCCACTTCGGGCGCTGCGTGGATCAACGGCAAACGGATAGGTCAGGATGATGAATCTGTGCGCGCCAGCGTTGGCCTGCTCACGGAAAACCCAGGCCTCTATCCCCGGCTCAACGCCGGGGAAAACCTGAGCTTCTTCGCCAAATTGCACGGCGTGCAGGATATCACCGGACAGGTACGAAAATACCTGGCCCTTCTGGGCCTCTGGGAGCGGCGTACAGAAGCCGTGGGCGGCTTCTCCAAAGGCATGCAGCAAAAACTGGCGATTGCACGCGCACTTCTGCACGAACCGCCCGTTTTGTTTCTGGATGAGCCCACCTCGGCATTGGACCCAGAAGCATCGCGAGTGGTGCGGGATTTCATCGCCACACTCAAGAGTGAAGGGCGCACCATCTTCATCTGCACGCACAATCTTGATGAAGCCGACCGGCTTTGCGATCGAGTTGCGGTCATCAAGCAACGGCTGATTCGTGTAGATGCACCGGAAACTCTACGTCAGGGGCTATACGGGCAGTCGGTACGAGTGCAGTTGCGAGAAAAGGCGCCAGCATACTTGGCTCGCGTGCGCGAACTGCCCTTCGTCACGGAAGTTTTCGAGACCGCAGAGGGCTTCCGCGTGGCACTCAACGAACCCGAAAACCACAACCCCGAGCTCATTCAGGCATTGGTGGCAGCGGGAGCCGCAATCCAATTCGTGGAACGAGAATCGCATTCATTGGAGCAGGTCTACTTTGACCTGCTGCGGGAATCGGAGACAGAAGCATGAACCGCAAGCGTTTACAGGCTGTAGTAGCCAAAGAATGGCTGGACATGCGCAAAAACAAGATGGTGCTCATCATGATGGCGCTGCTGCCGTTGTTGATGGTGGGCATGATTGTGGGCACGGTCTACTTCATGGAGCGCCTGCCCGATGCCGAGTTCGACCCAGAGACAGGCGATAGCGGTATGGGGCTACCGCCAGAGTTGGAAGCGCTCGGTTACAAAGATGGGGTCATCATCCTGTTGAATGACCAATATATGTTCTACCTGTTGCTCATTCCTCTGGCACTGCCAGTCTATGTTGCAGCCTATAGCATCATCGGTGAGAAAGAAACCCGCAGCCTAGAACCCCTGCTCGCTACACCCATCAGCACAACGGAGTTGCTGCTGGGCAAAATCATCGCGGCGTCGGCGCCGGCGGTGATTTTGACCTGGCTTAGCTTTGTGCTGACGGCATTCGGGTTATACATCATCAGCAACCCCACCGTTTTTGCTTACTGGATGCGCCCGGTTTGGTCGCTGAGCATGGCGTTTCAGACCCCCTTCCTGGCGGTGCTTTCCACAGCCTGCGGCGTCATCGCGTCCTCACGCCTCAACGACCCGCGCGCCGCACAACAGGTGACCGCCATCTTCATTGTACCGCTCATCGGACTGAGTCTCATTGTGCTGATGGGAAAAGTCTATCTCGACCTGCGTATAATGGGGTGGGCAACGCTGCTCATCGCTGCGACAACCGCAGGGGTCGTCTGGTTAGCAGTAAAACTCTTTCAGCGAGAAACGATTCTCACGCGCTGGAAATAAGCAGCGAGCGCGGTGTGCCGGTCTGGCACACCGCGCTTGCAACCATCCATGAAACCAGAAGAAAAATAACCGTTCGTGACGAGTCACATTCCAGGCGATTCTTACAGCACTTGCTCTAGCAGTTTCGCCGTTGCAGCTTTGGCGCCAGGCTCGCTTTCCCCTACCGGACCCACACATGAGGGGCAACCATCAGCGCAGGGACAGGTCCGCACCCGCTCCAGCGCGGCTTCAGCGAGGCGCTCCCATAACCCCAACAATCGCGGGCTGAGACCCACCCCACCCGGCGCCGTATCATAAAGGATAATCGAGGGCTGACCGGATTCCACATCCCGCGCCTGGACGGAGGCGCCCAGGTCGCCGGGGTCACACATGAGAAAGACGGGGGCAAGATTCCGCAGCAAGTAGGAAAGCCCGCTCAACGCTGTCCGCGCGCCGCGCGCGCGCTCCACTTTCGCATGGCAAAGCCCGCACAGCGTCAGCAGATTCTCAGCGGCGTGTGCCAGGTGCAGCGCGACTGAGGGCGGGTACTGCGCGAGAAAAGTCCGCAGCGGCGTAAGGTGATGCACCTCAAGCGGCGCTTCAGGGCGAGCGGGCGCGCCGCACAGGCGACAGCTATGCGCGTCGCGTGCCAGAATCGTCTCGCGAATTTTGGGCCATTCAGGACCATAGTCCAGCGGCGCGACGTGAATACCTTCCTGCGCCAGGGCGTCCACCAATGTCTCAGCTAACGTCACACGGCAACCCTCGGTTTCCAAGAGCTGCTCTGGCAAGTCAATCTCGCCCCAACCCAGGGTATCATGGTTCGCCAGACTCACCCGTCGGTACGTATTGGGCTTGCTATGGACCAGCACCTCTTCATCGGTCAGAGTGAGCGCACCATGCCGCAATGTCTCGCGCAACGCCAAACGCTCCACCGATGTCGCTGCCGCCGCAACGGTGTAGTAATCATAGTCACCTGGCTGCGCTTGCGCCAGACCCCGCTCCCAATCCAGCCCGGTGATCAGATAGGGAGTAGCGCTGTGAAAGTAAATCGCCCCTTCATGCACCATGCTGGCAGCGCTGGCGCGGTCCATAATGCCCAACGTCATCCCCGCGGTGGTTTGGATAACCACATTATCGGCAGTGGCGGTGCGCAGCGAGACACCTTGCGCGGGATAAGTCTCACCCAACCAGGTGAAACGCTCCGCGCTGCGGTGCAACACCCCCTCGGCGCTGAGCGCCTCCAACAGCGGGGTAACCTCCGGCAATAAGCCAAAAGGCTCATCGCGCTCAAAGGGCAGCTCAAAAGCCGCACACGCGAGGTGTGAGCCCACCACCGCCAGCGCATCGGCATTCAACCGCGCCTCTTCCGGCGAGCGCACGAAGAAATACTCTGGATGCGTGATCAAGTATTGATCCAGCGGCGCTGGAGTAGCCACCAACACAGAAAGCGAGGCTCCAGCCCGACGCCCGGCGCGGCCCATCTGCTGCCGGGTTGCAGCAATAGTGCCGGGATAACCTACCAGCACCGAGGCGTCCAGAGCACCAATATCAATGCCTAGCTCCAGGGCATTGGTAGCAACCACGACACGGGTGCGCCCCTCACGCAAGTCACGCTCGATGACGCGACGTTCCTGCGGTAGATAGCCGCCGCGGTAGCCCTGAACTACCTCAGCGGGGAATCCGGCGCGCGCAGCCCGCTCACGGAGCTCGCGCAGCAGCAGCTCCACCGAGAGCCGTGAGCGCGCAAAAACGATGGTTTGCACGCCAGCGTGTAGAAGTCGAAGCGTGAGATGCGCGGCCTCATCCGTAGCGCTGGCGCGCAAGCCCAAATCAGCATTGAGCAGCGGCGGATTGTAGAACAACACATGGCGTCCGCCATAGGGGGCGCCATCGGTCTCCACCGGTGTGACGGGCGCTTCCCAGAGGGCTTCGGCAAGTTGCTGCGGGTTAGCAATCGTCGCCGATGCGCCAATGAAACGCGGTTCCGCGCCATAGAAGCGCGCCACACGGCGCAGGCGGCGCAGGACATTGGCAATATGGCTGCCGAAAACCCCCCGGTAAGTGTGCAGCTCATCAAGCACCACATAGCGCAAGCCGCTAAAGAAACGCAACCACTGTGTGTGATGGGGCAAAATGCCCAGATGCAGCATATCGGGGTTGGAGACCAGGATACGCGCCTCCTTGCGGATGGCAGCGCGGCGGCTTTGGGGCGTATCGCCATCGTAAGGGCGCAGGGCAAGCGACGCTTGCAGCGCGCCAATCCAGGTCTCCAACGCCGCAATTTGATCGTGAGCCAGCGCCTTGGTCGGAAAGAGCAACAGTGCGGTGGCAGTAGGATCGCGCAGCAGCGTGTGAAGCAACGGCAGCGCGTAGCCCAGGGTCTTGCCAGAAGCTGTTCCTGTGGCCAGGATGACATTTTCGCCGCGCAGCGCAGCTCCCACGGCACGGGCTTGATGACTGTAAAGGGCGGGAATGCCCAATGCCTGCCCGGCAACGCTGAGACGCGTATCGAGTTCAGCGGGCCATGCGGCGGTCTGCGCCGCCTGCGCCGGCAGTGTGCGCCACGCCGTCACGTTGCCAATGAAACGCGGGTCTTCGCGCAGGGTAGAAAGCAGGGAATCCAGAGCCATGGGCTTATTGTAACTCAGGTTGGCATCCGCGCTATGCCCACGTTTTTGGCGCGCTTCGCGCGCCCCCCCAAAAAAGACCCTCTTCATCTGTCTACAAAACCTCTATACCACCAAAAATCAATTCTAGTCTACACCCCGTAGGGGCGTTTGAGACTGTCGCCCCCATTCTGAAACGCCCCCATCCCCCCGGGTATACGACAGAATATCAGAGAAAATAAGATCGTCATCTTGTAAACGGCCCTCATCAGCGATCAACTCTCTGCGCCTTCTTTCTGCAGGAGTGATTTTCGTGAACAGGGGCTGCGCCCCTGTTCACGAAAATCAAAAAAAACTACAGTGGCAAAATCGGCTAGATCACTCAAAAAAAACCTCTGCGCCTCTCTCCGCGAGTGTGATTTTTGCGGGCTGCGCCCGCAAAAATCACAAAAAAGCTACTCTTTGTGTTCTTGCATCGCCCATATGCTCGTTAGTCTAGCCACTATTGCCGCTCCAGAAAAAAAAGAACTACCCTCTGCGCCTCTTCAGCATGCTCAAGTGTTTAGACGTATGGCCTCACCAAGCTAACCTTTGAACTTCCCAATAAGCGGCAGCCTTTGTCCTATACCCCCTTTTTCCGCAGCGATAGCAGCAGAATGTGGTAAACTAACAACATAGACGACAAACCCTGGAAGTTTGAACTCCAGGTTAATGACATGACGCCCCGCAAAAGGGCTGGAAAGCCAGAAGCATCTGGCATGATCTCGAAATTTCAGGAGGAGCAACAGTGGTCACCACCCCTTATCAACAACTCGCACAGCGCTTGAATGCACTGCCAGAAGGTTTCCCGCCGACGAAAAGCGGCGTGGAGCTGCGCCTGCTCGCCAAGTTATTCTCACCCGAAGAGGCAGCGCTCGCCGCAACGCTGACTCCCACCCTGGAGACCGTGCCGGAAATCGCTGCCCGCGCGGGATTAGACGCCGGAACCGCCCGCACCCTGCTCAAAGCAATGACGCGGCGCGGTTTGATTGTTGCCGGGCGCGCGCCGGGCGGATTGGGCTTTGGGCTGCTACCTTTCGTGGTGGGCATCTACGAATTCCAGGGGGCAACGATTGACGCGGAACTGGCGCAGCTCTTTGAGGCCTACTACCACGAGGCTTTCGGGCGCATGGCAGCGGTTCAGCCCCCGGTACACCGGGTGATTCCCATCAGCGAGAGCATCCGCGCCGATCTGGAGGTGCAGCCCTTCGAAAGCGCCGTTGCGGTGGTGGAGCACGCTAAAGCCTGGGGCGTCACCGATTGCGTCTGCCGCAAGCAGAAAGCCCTTATCGGTGAACCTTGCGGGCACCCGTTGGATGTGTGCATGATCCTCAGCGAGACGCCCGGCGCCTTTGGCGATCCGGCAGGGACGGTTATCGCCGGGCAGATTGTGCGCCCGCTCACGCGCGAGCAGGCGCTCGCAACGCTGCAACGGGCTGCCGATGCGGGCCTGGTGCATTCAGTCAGCAACAGCCGTGAAGGGCTATGGTATATCTGCAACTGTTGCACCTGCGCGTGCGGCATCCTGCGGGGCATGGTGGATTTGGGCTTGCAGAATGTCGTCGCGCCCTCGGCCTTCGTGAACCGCGCGGATACGGAGCTCTGCATCGCCTGCGGGGCGTGCGTGGAACGCTGTCCCTTCGGCGCGCTCACACTCGAGGGAACCATTCAGGTGGATGCGCTGCGCTGCGTGGGCTGTGGCGTCTGCATCCCTGTGTGCCCAGTGGGCGCGCTGGCGCTGGAGCGGCGCCCAGAAGGAGAACTGCCGCTGCTGCCGGAGACGCTGGAAGAGTGGCGGGCAGCGCGCGCTGCGGCGCGAGAGTGATAGTGAAAACAGATTTGGGGCGCGGGGCAAAGCCCCACACCCCAAATCCGTTTCGTAAAAGCGCGAGAGCGTCACAAAAATCCTGAGCTTCTGCACGCCCTGGCGTAAAGCTCGTGCTATCTCTCTAGCGCAGCGCGAACTGCCGCCTCTGCATTGATCAGCCCATAGCCGTAGACATTGTTGGGCGTGCCGGTCACATCGCCGCAGGCGCAAAGCGGTCCGGTCTCCGAAAGCCCCAGTGGGTCCTCCTGCGCAGCCTCCTCCGCCGTGCAGCTGTAGCTCAGCGACTTGGGCGTCGCGGTCTCACGGATAAGGTCCTCAGTGGCATCAATATCGCCAATAAGTGCGTTATCCGCCGACCAGAGCAACGCCACCAGGCCGGCCACATGCGGCGTCGCCATCGAAGTCCCCGGAGCATAGGCGTAGCTCGCATCGGGGAAACTGGAACGCACATCGTAGCCGGGGGCGACGATATCGGGCTTCAGCAACCCATCCACCGGACCGCGACTGCTGAAACCAGTGATGCTATTATCCCCGTAGCTGTAGACAGCGCCCACTGTGAAAGCCGCATCATAATTGGAGGGCGGCGTAGCAGTTGTGCTACACCCCGGACCCTCATTGCCCGCGGCAACCACAGTCATAATGCCAGCTGCCCGCAGGGCTTCCACAGCCACCTCCAGGGTATCAGGCTCGCATCCCTCGGCTTCCGGACACCCCCAGGAATTGGTCGTGACGTGCGGCGCATAACGCACCTCCCCTTCAAGGAACGGGTCGCCGCCCTGCGGATAGGGCGCAAGGAAGAATTCCATGCACTCGGTATAGCTGGCGGGATTGCCCACCCCGCGCCGCATATTGCGACAGCCAATCCACTGCGCGTCGGGCGCCACACCCGTGCGATTGTCGTCGCCATCATGCCCCAGTACCGTACCCATCGTGTGCGTGCCGTGTCCATCCTCATCAGTGGGCGTGTTGAAATCACCCCAGGCATCATGCCAGTTGTAGGCATGGTTTGCGGTTGTGCCATCCCAACCACGATACTGTCGAATCAGCGCCGGGTGATCCCACTCGTAGCCCGTATCCTGCCCGGCAACAACGATACCCGCGCCGGTAATCCCCAATTCCCACGCGCCATCGGCGTTGATAGCATCAAGATTATCCTGCAATTCAGGCACTGGGAGCTCATCCGTGCCGTAGGAGGGCAGAGCGATACGGGATGCATACATACGGACATTCGGGTTACGGATCACCTCCGCCACACCCGGCAGTTTCTCGAAGTGCCGCATTTGCCAGGTATGCCCCTCCACCCGAATCATGTTGATGAGATAGTAAGGACGGTAAACAAACCCGCGCCGGTCGAGCTCAGCGCGAATCGGCGCCTGCGTGCGTTCGGCAGTCCCCACCAACGTACCATAAACATAGCTTAACCGCTCCTCACGATCCGCAATGGAATAGGCGGCGCTGAGATCAGCCTGTTCTTCCAGGACAATAAGAAAACTATCGTTGAAAAAGCCAGGCGTCCCCCAAAGGAAATAGACCCCCAGCCAAACGCCCAGCAAGACGAGAGCAGCAATCCCATTGAATGCCAACGCGCCACGCGGGGAATAAGACGCCTTATCGCGGAATTTCCGTACGCCCCAGAGCAAAAAACCTGCAATCACCGTCGTCAACCAGGTGATAGCCAGGCTGATCATGTGCTGTACTTCTGGGATACCCTGCGCCTCGATGTCGCGGGGGTCAATAAATAGTCGTGACGCCAACCGCACGGCAAGAAGCGCCGGGAGCGCCGCAAGGGAACTGTGTCCACGAACGACCAGCTCTGTCGCTAGAAGTCCCAACGGCAACAGCAGAAGAGCATTGGCAAGCGCACCCCAATCACCAGCGGGAAAAACGCCACCGGCAATAGCCAGCGCAAAGAGCAGAATCACCGTCAATGCTGCCACCCGGCTATCGGTGAAACGCGGCTTGAGGAAAGGGTAGCTCGCCCCCCAGAGCAGCAAGGCGAGCGGGAGGTTTTCCGCCAGCGCCTGGAAGAGCAAGCCCAGGCTCACGAGACTGTCCCCCAAAGCGCCGGTAAGCGCCCAGGGCAAAGTGAGAAGCACCGCTACGGCGATGGCGAGCAGCACAGTGGGCAACGTCGCTCCGCGTGGCTCCTCATGGGTAGGGGCGCCCATCAAACGCCACACGAGGAAGACATAGGGCAGCAATAACCCCAGACGCAGCGCCGCAAGCCAGTTGGGATGCGCGAACAGAAAAGCACGCATGACCGCATCCAACAACAAATAGCCGGAAAGCGCCGCCAACACCACCGCCAGCGCCTGCACGGCCTCCCAACCCAAACGTTTACGGGTGAGCAGCACGGCAGCAACCATCACGGGCAACAACAATGCCGCGGTGACGACGATGACAATTGCCTTCTGGAACCCCAGCACAAGCTCATCGAGCAGCAGTGATCCCAACAACATGACAACGGCAGGGATGACAGCCAACCACAGCAACAAAGCAATACCGGTCACGGTAGGCGCGCAGCCATGCTCCTGCTTTGGCCGTGCAGAAACAGGTAAATTCGGGGTGATTTCAGACATATCTATCTCCTGATTGATGATGAAACAGTATCATAGCCCATCCGCAAAGAAAATCAATATGGGTGCATTTCGACTTTGGGGAAAAAGCAAGCCGATCACCATGCCAATGCCTTTCTTTGGGTGTTTTTGGGGCGGCAAGGCTTTGCCTCGCCGCCCCAAAAACATCTTTCTTCTGCGACCCGTAGGGGCGCTTGAGATTGTCGCCCCATTTTAGAACGCACCCATCAATATAACCCATTTGCCGTGGGTATAAGACAAATTATTGGTCGCATAACACTTCATATCAAGCATAACATGCCTGTCTTAGGAAAAGTGTTTTTGGACGCGGCGCCGTATCCGGCGCCGCGTCCAAAAACATAAAGAAAAACCTCTTCATCTGTTTGCACAACCTCTTCCAATTTTCCCCCAAAATCTGTCCTATACCCATTTGCCGTTCATATGTTTAGTGGTAAGCTGAGCTATGTTTTACCAGCGCAATGGTGAATTTTACGGGCGGCAGGGCGCATAAAATCCATCATGGAGCAGCAGCAGTGAAAGGGCATATTGTGGTCAGCGGAAGACCGGCGGTACATAAGAGTGCGGTAAAAGTCAAGACTCAGTTGAGCACGAAAAACGACCTTTAACAGCCGAAATAGAGCCGTGTTGAACTAAGCTCCCCT
>JAFGFB010000112.1 GCA_016931315.1 Anaerolineae bacterium | reverse complement strand
CGCCTCTCTCCGCGAGCGTGATTTTTGCGGGCGCAGCCCGCAAAAATCACAAAAAAGCTACCTCTTTGTGTTCTTGCATCGCCTACAGGCTCGTTAGTCTAGCCACTATTGCCGCTCCAGAAAAAACTACCGCTGCATCTCTTCGGCGTGCCAAAGTGTCTATCCGCAGGTGTCTCCCCAAGTTGATCTTTGAACTCCCAATAATTTGTCCTATACCCAACACTTACGCCGCGGCTTGTAAGCTTTCAAAATCTGCTATACAATGACCATGAAGTGTGCGATTCACAGACAAGACTTCGTCGCAGCGATTCCGATTTCTCCCTGTGATTTTCTACTGGCTTTGAAGTCACTGCCAAAGGAGGGGCTTATGGAAATCCCAATCCCAATCATTGTCCCCGAGGTTGAGGCGGCGCCATCTGCCGCGCCGCCTTCTCGGGTTGACCTCAACACCGCTGATGCTGTTGTGCTCAAGCGCATTCCCAGCATTGGCCCTGTACTTGCAGAGCGCATTCTCGCCTATCGTGAGGAGCGTGGTCCTTTTCTTGCCGTCGAGGAATTGATGGCGGTGCCGGGCATCGGCGAAAAAGTCTTCGTGGGACTCTCTGAGCATGTGATGGTATCTTTCCCGTCGCCCGAGCCTCTTGCTGGCGCACCGGAGACGGGTGACCCTGCGCTTGCTCTTCCGCCTTTGGAAGAGCCTCGGCCTTCGGCTGACGCCGTCGCGGCGCCAGAGGCGCCGCCTTTGAGGGAAGCCGAAGCCGCGCCTGCAATTCCCGAGGCTGCAGGCGAGGCGCCGTCTGTGCCACTGCCTGCCGTACTGGCAGCGGCCCTGGAGCGTGCACCTTCCGCTCCACGGCCCTCATCCTCTACCCTGCTACCTGAGCCGCCGCCTGCCGTCTCTCGTCCCGAACCGTCTCCCGCGCCCGCCCCTGCCGCCGCCCATGAGCCGCGCACTGCTAAAAAATCGGCTTGGGGATGGTTGGCTTGGGTCGCTGCCGTCTTTGCCGGTAGTATCCTGGGGATGGTCTTCTCCCTCCTGGTGCTGAACGGCATCAACGGCACCTTGAATATGGATTACCATCCTGCCATTATTGACCTGCGGAACCAAACAACCGATCTTGGGGCGCGCCAGGAAACGTTGCAGACCGAAGTAAGCGGTTTGCGGCAGCGCCTTGACCGCCTGGAAGGGTTGACGGCGCGGATGGACCAGGCTGAAGCGGCGGTAGAAGGACTGCGCGACGAAGTTGAAACCCTGGATGCGGAGACCGCCGCCCTACAGGCAGTAGCGGAGATCCTCGCGCAGCAGATTGCCGATATCGAAACGCGCACAGCAAAGGCTGAGACTTTCTTCCAGCGCTTGCAAGTTTTGCTCTCGGAACTTTTTGGCGGTGAAGAGCTAACACCGCAGACTCCTATCGAACCGGAGGTGCAGCCATGACCGAAACGCCAGCTTCATCAGGGAGCGCCTTTTGGCGCGCAGTAGGCGCATTCTTCAAATTCATGTTGCGCTTGATTTTCGTCATTGTCTTGGGATTGCTTATCGGTGCGGGCTTGTACTTCGGCGTGCCCTGGGTCTATCGCACTTTTGTGCGCCCCGTGCAGGAGAATACCGCTCGCATCACGGCGCTGGAACAGCGGGTGACGCAAGAACAGGCACGAGCAAAGACTGATCTGCAAAATTTCGAGGAGCGCTTGACGACACTGGAGACGGCATTGCAGGATGCTCGCGAGGAAACCGCCAATCGCGACGAGGCGCTCGCTTCTCAAACCGCTGCGTTGGATGAGGCGACCACGCGTGTCACAACGCTGGAGGCGGATTTGCTTGACGTTGAGGCAGATGTAAAAGCGCAGGGTGAGTTGCTGGTAGATTTGAAAGCGGAGCTCGAATTGCTACAAGAGCTGGTAGAAGGCAAAGATGTGACGGTCAATCAGCAGGTAGGTGTGCTGGAAGGGCGCGTGGCGTTGCTTCAGACCGCGCAGGATTTGCTACGGGTGCGCCTGTTGCTCCTGGAGGAAGACCCGCGCGCCGCGGCTGAGGCGACCACCCTTGCCATCGCCCATTTGGAACAGGCGCGCACCCTGCTACCGGACTCAGAGCCGGTTATCGCAGCATTGCAATCGCGGTTGCAAGAGCTCCGGGCATTGATCGATGAACGCTCATTCCGCGTGGGCTTGGAGTTGGAAGCCTTATGGGCAGAGGTCATGGAACTGGTGCTGCCCGCCGCGGCTGTGGAGGTAACGCTCCCCGAGCTGCCGCCAGAGGTCACGCCTGGGCTTTCGCCCGTGCCTACACCACCTGCGCCCTGATACTTTTAAGGCTTGCGATTGTGTTTGGCATTGCTGATTTTTGGGTGCGACGCTAAACGCCGTATTCGGCGCCGCCGCACCAAAAAACTGTTAGTGTCAGCCCCGAATCAGGGTGAACTTTGTTTGATGGGAGAGGAGCATGACCGATCCAACCGATTTATTCCGCTTTGAGTTGCTGGCGACGGAGGGTGAGGCTCGCGCTGGTTGCTTCACCACTGCTCACGGTCCCCTGCATACCCCGGTTTATGCGCCGGTGGGTACCCAAGCAAGCGTCAAAGCGGTTACGCCGCGGCAACTCGAAGAGGTCGGTGCGACGTTGGTCCTGGCGAACACCTATCACCTCTATCTGCGTCCGGGTGATGAGCTGGTCGCGCGCTTGGGCGGTGTTCACGCGTTCATGAATTGGCACGGTCCCATGCTCACCGATTCGGGCGGTTTCCAGGTTTTCAGTCTGGCGGGGGGGCGCGGTCAGAAGGGGCTGCGCACTCTGGATGATGATGGCGTCACCTTTCGCTCGCACATTGATGGCTCCACGCATCGCTTTACCCCGGAGCGGGTAATGGAAATTGAGCAGAATCTGGGCGCCGATATTGCCATGGTGCTGGATGAGTGCGCCGTGCCCGATAATTATGACTATAGCCTCCAAGCCATGCGTCGCACCCACGCCTGGGCCGAGCGCTGCCGAGTTGTGCACTCCCGTCCTGACCAGGCGCTCTTTGGCATCGTTCAGGGCGGCATCTTCCCCGACCTGCGCGAGCAGAGCGTGCGCTATCTCGCGGACCTGAATTTCCCCGGTTACGCGATTGGTGGGCTTTCGGTGGGCGAAACTAAGGCGCAGATGCTGGATACTCTGACCGTCACGGCGCCCTTGCTGCCGGCGTACAAACCGCGTTATCTGATGGGCGTGGGGACGCCTGAAGACCTGGTGGAAGGGGTGGCGCGCGGTGTGGATATCTTTGATTGCGTGCTCCCCACACGCGTGGCGCGGAACGGGCAGGCGTTGCTGCGCACCGGCAAGGCTAACTTGCGCAACGCGCGCTTTGCTGAAGACCCAGCTCCGCTCGATGCGACCTGTGCCTGCTATACCTGTCAGAACTTCAGCCGCGCCTATCTACGGCATCTCATCATCGCGGGGGAGATTTTGGGCGCCACCTTGCTCACGATTCACAATCTCCACACGATGCTCACCATCATGCGGGAGATTCGGGAGGCCATCCTCACCGGACGTTTTGCGGATTATCGCGCGGCTTTCTGGGAGGCGCGACGTTAGGGCGCTTGCAGTGTGCGCTTACAGCTCTAACTCGCGCAACCGGGCAACATCATCCCGCCACTTCGGTTTGACTTTGACCCACAGGTCGAGGTAGACCTGCCCGCCGATAAAGCGTTCCAGCTCCGCGCGCGCGGCTGAGCCGATGCGTTTGAGCTTTTCCCCGCCTTTGCCGATGAGAATGGGCTTCTGCGAATCTCGCTCCACCCAAAGCGTGGCGGAGATGTACGTGATGCCATTCTCGCGCTCCTCAAAATCCTCTACCAGCACCGCGCTGGCGTGGGGTACTTCCTGCCGCGTGAGGTTGAGCACCGCTTCACGGATGAGCTCCGCAGCGATGTGATGTTCAGTCTGGTCGGTGATTTGGGCATTTGGATAGTAGCGGGGTCCTTCGGGCAGGCGCGTGATCATGGCTTCCAACAGGCTGTCGAGCGCGGTCCCTTCCAGGGCGCTAATCGCAGGAATGCGCGTGCTATTGGGTAGTAGTGCGTGGTAGGCTTCCAGATGTGCCTCCGCCAGTTCTTGCGGAATTCGATCAATCTTGTTTCCCACGATCAGAACTGGTCGTTGCGCAGCTTTCTGGCGCAATAGCGTGGCGATGTGGATGTCCTCGTCGCGCGGGGTCGTGGTGAGGTCCACGAGAAAGAGAATGACATCCGCGTCGGGAATAGCTGCCACAGCCTGCTCAATCATCCGGCGGTTCAACCGGAATACCGGGTCCTTGTGGATGCCCGGGGTGTCCACAAGCATGATTTGCGCCTCGGCGCGGGTGACAATGCCGAGAATGCGGTTGCGCGTTGTTTGCGGCTTAGAGGAAACAATGGCGATTTTCTGCCCGACCAGGGCATTCACCAGCGTGGATTTTCCGGCATTGGGGCGCCCAATCAGCGCGACAAAGCCTGAGCGATGCCCTTCAGGCAGCGTTTCATCTTCCAGAGGCGCTGCCTCTGAACTTGCAGGCGCACCATGCTGGCTGAGAAAAGCCTTAATCAGTGCCAGGCTTTCTTCATCCGATGCGGGTGTCTCTACTTGTTCATCGTCTTCTCGAAACTCTAGTTCATCTATCACCGGCTTCTCTTCCCCCAACGAGATGCTATTCCCCTTTGACCAGATAAATCGCTGGCAGCCCTATCAGTGTGGTTAGCCCTTTGATCAACACATTCGCCCAGAAAATGGACCAGACGATAGCTGCCGGCAAAACCCCGCCAAACGCGCCCCAACAGAAAATCAAGCTATCCACGGGGATACTGAACGCGTTGCTAAGCAGCACCCGTGCCCATTGATACCGGCGCGTGATGCGGGTGACCCACAGATGGTAGACCTCGGTATCCAGCAGCTCGCTGAAGACCTCTGCTGCGATGCTGGCAATGACGATGCGCCAGACCGGCGTGAGCACCCCGGCAAACGCTTCTTGCAATGCCCAGCTGGGATCGGGTGGGAGTGCGCTGAGAAATGCAAAGTAGCCCGCCATGAGCAGATTAATACCTGCGGTCGCGACGATGATGGTCCTGGCATTGCGACGCCCCAGGAGCTTGTGTACCATATCCCGCAGGGTAAAGGTGAGGGGGTAGATAAACGTGCCACCATCAATGCTAAACCCACCCACCAGGGCGATTTTCAGGCTTCCGATATCCGCCAGAATCTGCGCGGCAACATAGGCAGCGATAACTAATACGCCTGCCTGTGAAAATCTCGAAACCGTTGGGCGCAGGTCACGGTCTGCGACTTGATCCATTTTTGTGAGTGCTCCTTGTCGTTGCACAGCAACGCGTTGTACAGCAACGCGTTGGTAGCAACAGCCTAAACATACCACGTCCAGGCTATACGACAAGGCGCGAGGCGCGCTCTGCAAAGAACATGTTGCCCGGCGCGCTTTGCGCCCGGCGCGCTTTGCGCCCGGCGCGCTTTGCGCCCGGCGCGCTTTGCGCCCGCGCACCTCGCGCCCACGCACCTCGCGCCCCGCAATACAAAGACTACAACAGCCAGCAGCCCTTTGACTCAGAAATCCATCATGGTCGAGTGCAATAGCTTCAGATTGGCTAGCTCTGGCGTGCGCAAGATAAACGCAATCGGCGGAAGGGGCAGCTGCCCGGCACTGACAGTGACCGTGCCACCGCTTAGCGCATCTGTATAGACCCCGTCGGGTAATTGCACGGCAAAATGCCCGGCGACGTTGCCGCTGTTGCCCAAGACATTGAAGACGCCATACAGCCCGGTACCGGGCGCGCTCCA
This sequence comes from Anaerolineae bacterium, assembly GCA_016931315.1. Taxonomy (GTDB): domain Bacteria; phylum Chloroflexota; class Anaerolineae; order B4-G1; family SLSP01; genus JAAZNO01. The sequence goes on along the minus strand of JAFGFB010000112.1, from coordinate 20,518 downwards.
GGCGGCTTGAATGGCCGGCTCGCCTTCCAGCAGCGTGAATTCTCCTTGTGTCTGAGCGCGATCCTTTTTCAGCCCTGCGAGAGCGGTGAGGAAAGGTTCAAGTTCATAATCACCCCAGGCGATTTTATCCACGTCGAAGAGCGAGGGCGTGTGTGTGGCGCCGGATTCCTGCCCTGCGTAGATGAGGAAGGCACCCTTGTTGAAGGCTTCAAAGGCGGTCCAGGCAAGCGCCCGGTCGCGGTCGGGAACGTAGTCCATGATGCGCGGTTGATCGTGGTTCTCCACGCAGCGCAGCTTGACATAGTTCGCCGGGTAGATGGCGTCTTGCAGGCGCAGCAGTTCCAGGTAGCTTGAAGGCAGCGCCGCGCCCTTGAAAGCTGCTTGCACCATCGCCCAGATATCATAGGCATAGGTGATGTCGAACGCGCCGTAGAGCTCGCCGTCTGAAAGCCCGCTTAACTTAACGCGCCGGCGGTACTCTACGAAGCGCGCATGTACGGATTCCGCCAACCAGATGACACCGGCTTTTACCCGCGCCACGGCTTCGCGCGCCTCCAACCAGAACTCCAGGGGCAGCAATGAGGCGACGTCGCAGCGAAAACCATCCACGCCGAACTGCGCCCAGCCTTGCAGCGTCTCGATGAGATAAGCCGTCAAACCGGGATCGGGGTGTTTCAGGTCAATCACATCACTCCACTCCGGCACCGTGGTCACCGGCACGCCGGTGGTATCCTGGTGGAACCATTCAGGGTGTTCGCGCACCAGCACGGAGTCATGTGCGGTGTGATTGTAAACCACATCAATCATTACTTTGAGTCCTAGCGCGTGCGCGGCCTGGATTAGCCGGGCAAAATCCTCGCGGGTGCCGTATTCGGGATTTACGCCGCGATAATCGGCGATGGAATAGGGACAGCCCAGGTCGCCCTTCTTGTTCTGTTGCCCGATGGGGTGGATGGGCATGAACCAGATGACATCTACTCCCAGGCGCTTGATGCGGGGTAAATCTGCTTCCACCTCAGCAAACGTGCCGTTTGGGCCGTGATTACGCACGTAGATTTCGTAGATGACCAGATTTCGATACGCGAGCGGTGTGTCTTGTGCCATTTTCCCTCCTAAAAAGTAGTGATTCAACCGGTTGAAAATCGAGCCGTCGCTTTTTTTGTCCTGTCTATGCCGCTTTAGCGGCTTTCTGAATGTCTGGAGACTTAATTTCCGGTGTGCTTACACCGGTGCAATGCACTCTGGAACAGTGATGTCGAAGACATCGTTAGCCGGGTTGTTGACCAGTGTCGAGACGGGATAGGCGTGCATCTCTTCAGCCGGGTAGGGTGCCAGCAGGTGCTGCAACTCGTGCGGGGCGCGTTCAGCGGGATCGAGCCAGGCGGCATACGCACTCCGAGGCAGGATGACCGGCATGCGATCGTGGATGGGCGCTATCAATGCGTTCGGCTCTGTGGTAATGATGGTACAGGTGACCAGCGGTGTATCGTCCGGATGCCACACTTCCCATAAGCCGGCAAAAGCAAACGGCGCTCCCGAGCGCAACCGTATGGCCAAAGGCGTCTTGGCACGCTGCCCCGGTTCGGCCCGCCACTCATAAAAACCATCCGCCAATATCAGACAGCGCCGTCGCCGGTACGCCGCACGGAAGGAAGGCTTTTCTGCCAGCGTCTCCGCCCGCGCGTTAATCATCCGGCTGCCAATCGAAGGGTCTTTTGCCCATGAGGGGACCAATCCCCACTGGAAAAAGGTAATAGTGGGCTGCCCGTCGTTGGCAACCACCGGAACGGGCTGCGTAGGCGCAATATTATAGCGCGGTTGCCATGCTTGGGGGGGCTCGAACTCTGGGAAGGCGGTTTTAAGATCATCATACTTCAAGGCGATAAAAAATCTACCACACATCGCAATTTCCTTTTACTAGGTGCTCTTACGGATTAGCTTGACTGTGGCAGGGTTTTAACTCGCCGTACCCGCAATACACTGCGCACCTCTTCCAACCGGTGAGCAATGCGCGCTACCATGCGCGTGTTTTCCGTTTTGACGACGAGGTGCAGCAGGGCAAGTCCTTCCGCTTCGATCTGATGCGCAATTGCATCTGCCACACCCAAACCCTCATCTACGACGATGCGCAGAGCATCGAACATCAACCCCGGGCGATCCATTGCATAGATTTCCAGGATGATAGTGTGCCGTTGTCCTGAGTCATCTCCCAGCACTTCATCGAGCACAAAAGCGCTAAGCGGTCCGGGAAGGATATCGCCTTTGCCCACACGCAGACAGAAATCTTCGCTTGTTAAGCCTCGGTGTCGGGCGAGACGGTGTAGTTGATCCGGCGTCCACCCTTCACACTCTCCCCAACACGCAATTTCCTTTTCGATAAGCTCACGACCCTGCTCCTGCAACTCCACTTCTGGTAGTCGCGCGAACCACCGGCGAATGGAACGCAAGGTTTCAGGGTGTTGTGCATAACCCAGGTCCGTATCGAGCCATTTGCGTTCCGGTCCCCCTTCCAATCTGGTGATGATTTCTACCTGCGCGCCATTGCTTAGCTGGATATTCAGGGGCACGGATTGCCGGTTGACCAGCGCGCGCTGGCATTTATGCCCAATTTCGGTATGGATGGCATAGGCGAAATCTAGCGGCGTCGCCTTTGCCGGCAGGTTGATCACATCGCCCTCTGGAGTGAAGAGACGAATGCGCTGCGGCGCCACCTCGTATTTGAGCTGGTTGATGAAAGACTGGGGGTCCTCTTCAAGCAGTGAAGTAATCTCCTTGATCAGCGACAATTCCGGCAGCGGTTGTGTTTTCCCATACTGCAGGTAGAGGGCAATGCCGTATTGCGCCAGCTGCTGCATCTGCTCGGTGTAGATACGAATCTCTACATGATGGCCCTCCGGTCCCACGACCGTGGTGTGTAGGGCGCGATAGAGATCGTGCTCCGGCGCTCCAATATAATCTCGAAACTCACCTTGTAGCGGGGGCCATAGTTCATGGGCACATCCCAGAGCGAGATAGCATTCCATAGGCGTATCCATCACAATGTAGAGCCGCAATGTTTCGTAAATTTGGGTGGGATCGCTGCCATTCTCCTGAATTTTGCGATAGTAAGTGGATACCGGGTTATCCAATGGCATCACCGTGGGATTTAGCCCGGCCGCCTGCAGCCGTTCGTGTAGTTGCTCTACGGTAGTATTCAGGGTTTCCGCGAGCAACCGTGTCCGCGCGGCAAGCGTCTCCTTGATCTCTGCGTAGATCTCGGGTTGCAGCTCTTTCAGGCACAGGTCGCTAAGCTGCTGTTTGAGAAACCAAATTCCCAATCGGCTGGCAGTGGGGACAAAGAGCTCATCGGTCTCCACCGCCATGCGATGCCGCTTATCCGCCCTTAGCGCCTCGAGGGTCTGCATATTGTGCAGCCGGTCTGCCAGTTTGATCACGATGACCCGCAGGTCGGCGGTCATGGCGAGAAAGAGATTCCCCAGGCTGGCGGCATTGCGCTGTTCGGGGGAGAGCTGTCCCAGGTTTTCGAGTCGTTGCGTGCGTAGTGCCTCTACGCGCTCATCGAACTTGGTCAGTCCCAAGACCAGCTGGGCGATCTCGACGCCGAAAGCCTGGTGCAGGTCCTCGTAGCTGATGGAGGTATCTTCAAGCACGTCATGGAGGAGCGCCGTAGCGATGCTGGCTGCGTCCATGTGCATTTGGGCCAGAGTCTCGGAAATGGCGAGGGGGTGAAAAATATAGGGTTCACCGGATCGGCGATTTTGACCCTTGTGGGCATTGCGCGCAGTTTGAAAGGCCTTATCAATCAGCTGTAAATCCGCCTTGGGCAGATAGCAGAGCGCATCGGTTAAGTGCTGATAGGCGCTCTCGATCTTAGCGGCGAAACATGCAGATTCAGTATCAGTGACCATATGATTTCCCTCTATATTCATAAACAAAACAAAACCCCGCGCTTGTTTTCAAAAAGCGCGGGGTCTCAGAATTGATTATGCGGCAGCGTAGAATAAGGCTGCATTCGCCAGCAGTCACGTGCAATAAACATAGCCTGGCAACGATGGGGCTTTGCCATGGGAATTACCTCGCCTGTAATCTTCGAAACTCAGATATGCCCTCGAACTCATGTTGGGTCTATTTTAGCCGAAATTAGAAAAATTGCAAAAACACATTTTCGTTGTCTTACTTTTGCCCCTAAAGTGAAACGCACCCTCTTCCCGGGATGCGTTTCAAAACGGGGGCGAGAATTTCATTGGAGAGTGCTCTTCGCGCGATAAACACTCCTTTTCGCGACCTTTAGTTCGGAGTTTGCGCCTGGCACTGGAGGCCTGCGTACTTACGGTTTGACCGCGGTGATTAGGAAGAAGGGCAGATGGGCTACCTGCGCCCAGGGCTTATCGAGAGCCTGAGCCTGCTGCTCAACCTGCGATAGCCGTTCGCGTTCCTTCGATGTAAGGGGCAAGCCGCGCAAGAACCCAAAACGCTCCACAGCCGGGGGGACTAGGCTGTCGAAGAGCGCCACGCGCATCTGAAGCCCTTGCGCTGCGAGCAAGCCGGGTAACCGGCGCCCCACCGTTGGATTGGCGCCGGCGCGGGATAGGGCCTCCAGCCATAACGTGCGTGTTTCAATGCTCGGGGGGCTTTCCATGAGTCCATCGTAGTCCGGCTCGAGCGCCAGGAACGCGCCGCCCGGCTGCAACACCCGCGTTACTTCTTGGATGGCGCTTTCGAGCGGCGCAACCCAGAGCAGGGTACACTGGCTCAAGACAAGATCGAAGCTTGCCGTGGCAAATGGTAACGCTCGGGCCTCCCCGCCAGTGCGTAGAGCGTCCGCAAATGTCCCTTGCGGATTCGTGAGCGTTGTGAGCTCCCGGTCTAGTGCGACTACCCTGCCTCCGGCGCGGCGTACCAGTTCCGCGGTGACCGCCCCATAGGCGGCTCCCAGGTCCAACACGCATTGCCGGCGCCCGATGCCGTTTTCACGCAACATCCGGGAGCGTGCCGGCGCCAGCCATTGCGCCTGCAACACGAGCTGTTCTGGTAGCGGCAGTGCGGCCGAGTTGTGCATGTGTCGCTATCTGCCACCACCTGCACAGGCGCAGGCGCAGGCACACCCCGCACAAGCGCAGGCGCAACCTCCTCCGCCGCCGCTGCGCCCGCCGCCGCCTGAGGAGCTCTTCGACATGGCTTCGAAGACATCGCTGGTGACCTTATCCATACCGCTCAGATCAATGACCCCACCTTTGACGCCCGGAACTTTGAGCGACCCCGGCATAATGGCGCCTGCCAGGCCACCGGCGGTGGCTTGCGCCCAACCGGCAAAGGAGGACCCTACGTCGCCCAGGGTTGTGCGTCCGCCTGCCACAGGTTTGCCGGCGCCACTTGGAATGGGCGCCTGCATTCCGCCGCCGGTGCTGATGGGACGGGTGTGCCGAATCCAGCGGGGCCAATAACTGTAGCCGCCCGTGGTGAGCACGGTGGGATAGTTATCATTCATCATCACCCAGGGTAGATATTTGTCGAGATATTCCTCACGCTGCGGAATCTCGCCGATGGCTTGGGCTTGCTGCCAGGCGCGCTCCATGATGCGCTGATAATATTCCTTGGTATCTGAAAGATCGAAGCCCTTCATCTTCTCAGCCGTATCGGAGATGAGGATTTGCATCGCCGGAGCGAAGTCAATATCCTTCACGGCTTTGCCCGGATGTTTTTCCAATAGGTGTAGGAATCCGTCCTCATATTTGTGGATGACGGTTTTCAAATCCTGAGCGGCTTGCCGGCGCGCCTCCAATCGCGTTTTTGTCGTTTTAAGGTTGGGATTGGAGAGCGTGCGGAAGGGTTCGGCGACCTCTACCTTGAGCGGATCATCTTCGACTTGCTGCAAGATTCCTTTGGCTAGCAGACCAAAGATAACGAGAGTCAGAATCTTGTTGAGCGGCATCTCGAGCAGGGTTGCCGATTCGGGTGCGGTTAGCCCGCGTTTGATGCCGCCGCCTTCCACTTGCGCGATGGGGGGCAGATAGGTCTTCTTGCGCCGGCTCAGGTGCCACTCGTTGATAATGACCAGCAGCACGAGTAGCGGCAGAGCAACAAGCTGCGCGAGCGGGCTGATGATAATCAGCACTGCCATGCCCGCCATCAACATGCCGAAGAGCGCGCATCCGGTCCCACCGGTAAAGCGGAAGAACAGCACGCCAAAGAGCAGCGCTTGAATCACGCCCATGATCACACGGGTGTTGGGATTATCCTCCATCCACTTGACCATCAAATCTATGATGGTCATCTTGATGACCCGGTCCATGCCGGCTTGAGGGAAGGAGACCCCCACCAGGTACTCCTGTGTGGCGCGCCCTTCTTCCCAGTTCCATACGGCGACTGCCCGCCCTTGGTAGAGGGCTTTCTGCGTGAACTCTACCTTTTGATACAGCATATCATCCGCCGATACCCCTTCGGGCATGTGGATGGCGATCCAGAGTGCCGTTGAGCCACTTACTGAGCTGCTATCGAACCACGTTGGCGTGATTTGGAGTGAGGCGTAGTCTTTGCGTGTCGTATCTTGATAGACCATATCCGGCATGGTGAACTCGAAATGCAACGTACCACTGCTTCCCGTCGGAATGGCTTGACTGCCTAGATGAATTTCGACCCCGGTATCAATATACGTGGATTTTCGAATATCGCTCAATCCTACGCCATTCATCGAGGCGCTCATGTTGCCGATATCGTAGTTCTTGTGTGGTGTTCCGATGTCCACGATTTCAATCGTCTGCCCCAGGTTTTTGAAGGTGATATCGTACCCGATTTTCACGGAGGCATCGGGTTGCACGTAGACCTGCATGCGCAGTTCCGGCACTTCAAAAAGGTAGCTCTGTGCCAGAGCCGGTTCACGCGCGCCCAACAGCAGCGCCAGTAACAGCACCAATACAAGGCCACAGAGTGTGCGATAATTGCGTTTCATTTTTCCCTCCCTAACTGTAGTCGTGGTTCCGTAGATGGGAGTTTCACGGTTTTTGCGCCCATCCCGTCCGTTCTCGCGGGCAATCGGCGGCGCAGATGACCAGTCCTGGGCAAATTTCACAGCGGGTGAGCGCCTCGACGCGTTCGCGATACCGCCGAAAAGCATCATGGTTCCAGATGACATCCCAACTATCTTGTAGCAAGTTGCCGGCGCTTTGATAGGGTCCCCGGGGCGGAATCACCCGTCCATCGCTTTCCACACGCACGGCAACATCACCCGCGCAGCGCGGTCCTTGCTGCAGCTGTTCGCCAAGCGTTTGCGCGGGGTCACGTTCCACCGGAGGTTCCCAGAGGAAGCGTGCTTGCACTTCGTGGGCGTTTTCCTCGACGATAGCGGCGATTTGTGGCATCGCATCGGCATCCAAAGCGCCGTCGTGCTTTCCCGCGAGCGTCGGGTCTTTGGTTACGTATGCCACAAAGGAGAAGTTGTCAGCGCCGCGCCCCAGCAAGCTATGGATGACGGTTTCGAGTCCTGGCAGGGTTTTCTCAACCAGTGGAATTTCGATGTTGGCGCAGAGCTCGTTCTCCTCCAGCCATACCAGCACTGTATCCGCTGCCTGGTGATCACCCGCGCCAAACAAGGCATCGTGCAGGTCCGCGTCGAGAGCTGCATAAGGGAAGGTGACGTGGTCCAGTCCCGCGACCATCAGGTCGCTGAGCAAGCCTTCTTGTAACAGGTCGGAGGCGCGCGCACGCACGCCGGCAATCATGCCGAGGTCTTCGGCGCGTTCTACGGCCCGCACCAGGTCTGTGGCATTGGGGGCTTGCGGTGCAAAGAAAGTCACGTGGGGAATCCCCACCTCCCAGAGGCGCTCCAATAAGGGCCGTAGCGTGTCCAAAGGCGCCAGGGGCAGAGCTGCCTGCAATGGGGCAATCAGCTGCACCGAATCAGAGGCGAGCGCCATATCGTCGAGATTGAAGACGGGATAAGCATCACCCGGAGCGGTGAGTTGTTGAAGGAGTTGGCTGACGCTGGCGATATCCTGGGCCATGACCTCTGATGCTGCGCCACGAAATGTCGTTTTGAGCGCTTCGAGAATTTCAGCCTCGGGTCGTTCTTCTAGCAACCCTTTAGCGATGATGGCGCCAGAGGGTGAAAGTCGCGCCAGGGCTGTGGCGTTGGCAACCAGCAAACCGCTGCCATCGCGCTCGATGCGGAGATGGAAGCGTGTGATCCCGGTCTCGGTTTCTCTCAGATAGTGAGTCATGCCGGGCGGCATGTTCACCGGTTCTTTCGGACGGATGCGGGAGGTTAATTGTTGCAGTCGGTCGGTAAACTTCATCTCGCTTCCTCCTTTGGAAGATTCAGAGCGCCGTGAGGGCTTTTCCTGATCAATACTCGCGTTTATTTTTCGATGCGCCACACTAGCAAATCATCCAGACAGATGTTCACGGGAGCGTCTTCATAGGTGGCGCCCCCAATGCCGACGCGCCCGGTGGGGAACAAATCCGTATCTACCCAGTTGATTAACATGCCATTGGCGTAAACGTAGAGCGTGCCTTCGATACGTGCCAGCGCCAGGTAATTCGCGCCATTGGGGTTGATGTGCAGATCCTCAGTCCAACCAATCAACGACTCTTCCCAGATGTCATTCTGGAGCAAGTGTACGGCGTAGGACTGCGTTTTGGCATCCAGTTCATACCAGAAGAGATTGTCTCCATCGGGTCCGAAACCCAGTCCGCAGCTGGCATCGGTGCCTGCGTCTAGCGAACATTGTATCTCGGTCAAGAACTCATCGGTGCGGAACGGTTCATACCATTCCCAGGCAGTCATATCGCTTACCTTGATATTGATGCAGTATTGGCCCTCGGTTGGCGCGGGATAATCTACCTCGTCGCTGAAGGAATTGCCCCAGTTGTTGCGATTATCCTCGAAATTTTCCTCAAAGCGCAGAACGGCATTATCGGGTAGACCCTCCGTACCGAATACCGTCCAGGAATTATCCCCGCTGAGAAAAACGTTGTACATGATTTCTGCGATGCTGCCATCGGCAAACGTAGTTTTCAGGTCGTAGGCTCCCTCATCCAAATTCTGGATGGTGACACTGTTGCCGGGGGCGATACTCTCGCCGAGTTGGTTCGCGCCCCAGGAAGACTCCTCGACCCCCGAGATGTACAGCTCCGCCAACTCGGCGCCACTCTCGTTGATGACCTCCAGTGAAATGCCCGCCTCTGGGGTTGGGGGATCGGTAGGGGGATCGGTAACTTTAGGCTTGGGCGTCACCGTGGGCTGAGTGGGGGTATTGGTAGGGCGCGGGGTTGGCGCTGCTTCGGTAGCCGGCTCAACGGTGGGCATTGCCGGCGTAAGCGGCGCAGACTTGCCGCCATCACATGCCAGTGAAGCCGCAAGTAAGACAACAATGATGAAATAAATCCAGCCACGGTGTTGCATGTTAATCCTCCTTTGGGGAAGCCTTCCCCCCTGTGTTATTTGGCGCTGAGATCAGACCTGATCTTTACGCAACATCTTCCCGTACCCAATCCCCGCTCTTCCCGCCATGTTTTTCGAGTAAGCGGATGTTCTGCAGCGTCATGCTGCGGTCTACAGCCTTTGCCATATCATAAATCGTCAGTGCCGCGACGCTCACCGCTGTGAGCGCTTCCATTTCCACACCGGTGATGCCCGTACATCTCACACATGCGGTGATGGTGACGCTAGAGCGTTCCACATCGAATTCAAAATCTATGGTGATGCTGGTGATGGGTAGGGGATGGCACAACGGAATCAACTCTGGTGTACGTTTAGCAGCCATAATGCCGGCGATGCGCGCGCTTGCCAGCACATCTCCTTTGGCTACGTTGCCTGCTTGAATCAGCGCGAGTGTTGCGGGTTGCATCCGCACTTCGCCTGCTGCAAGCGCTTCGCGCCGTGTGGGTTGCTTTGCGCTCACATCCACCATTTGTGCAGCGCCGTGTTCGTCAAGGTGTGTCAGCTGTGGCTCAGACATAAAGCATCCTTTTTCGATTGCGAACCAGGCTGGGTTGATCCGCGTGTGCTAAGATAACGGCTTGACAAATGTTTCGCCGCCAGACATCTGTCCCAAGTTCTCTTATGGGCTTTCGAAGCAGGTCGTTGACCGAAAACGCACAACGCCACGTACAACACCTCTGAAGCGCGAGCAAGGCATTCGTCCGGGGTTGATAGCGCAATCATATCTCACAGCGAACCTTACAGAAGGCGTGGAAGCACGTTGAACTGCTACGAATGCCCCTTATCCACCTACAGCCGACATGGGCAGTAAGTGCTCTGGAAGCTGGTGTTCTGCCAAATGGTGCCCGCGCGGTTTTGCTAGAATCGCTTTTTGGAAAATGGTTTCCAGTTCGGCGTCACTGGCGCCCGCGCGCAGTGGCGTGCGCAGATCAATAAAACGATTGGACATCAGGCAAGGCAACAATTTGCCATCTGCGGTAAGCCTGAGACGGTTGCAGGCATAGCAGAAGTGCTCACTTACCGGGCTAATGAAACCCAGTGTTCCTATAGCGCCCGGCAACTGATAGTAGCGTGCCGGTCCAATGCCGGTCTCTCCGTGGACAGCGTTTAGCGACCCCAATTCCGCTTCTATGCGCGCGCGGACTTCAGCGACGGTCACGACATCATCCTCAGACCAATGCTCGCCGGTTCCCAGCGGCATGACCTCAATGAAGCGCACGTGCCAATCAGGTAACAGCGTCAGCCTTGCTAAATCCACGATCTCATCGTCGTTCATGCCGCGCACCACGACGGTATTGACCTTGACCGGGCGCAATCCCGCTTTGAGTGCGGCTTCCCGCCCGCGCAATACCTGTTCCAAATTCCCGAGGCGGGTGATGTGGTGAAAGCGTTCCGGTCGCAGCGTGTCCAGGCTTAGGTTAATGCGTTGTAAGCCTGCTTGCGCCAGCGGGTCAGCATAATGCTCCAGCAACATGCCATTGGTGGTCATGGAAAGGTCTTCCAATCCGGGGAGTGCCGCCAGTTGTTTCACCAGCTCCACAATATCCCGGCGTACCAGGGGTTCACCGCCGGTAAGCCGTACGTGGATGAGACCCATCGAGACGGCTACTCGCGCGATGCGCACGATCTCTTCGTAACGGAGCACCGTGTCGTGCTCTATCAGCGGGATACCCTCCTCAGGCATACAATAGCGGCAGCGCAAATTGCAGCGGTCGGTGACGGAAATGCGCAGGTACTCGATGGGGCGGTCATAAGAGTCTGAAAACGGCATGCTGGTGGTCCTCAGTGCTGATTTTTTAAATCTCTGGTTTGACTATAAGTTTACTCGATTGTGCTGGCAGGTCAACGTACAGCTCGACAAAAGTTCTTCGTTCCGGCGGACGTTGCCGGTTTAGGGGGTTCTTTCAACTATCTGAAAACGTACCTGGTCCCCAGGCAGCAGCTGCGCCACCAGGGGTAAATCAGCCTGCAACACCACGGCAATCTTGGGATAGCCCCCCGTACTCTGATGATCCGCCAGCATAATGATGGGCTGTCCATCTGGCGGGACTTGGATGCACCCGGCAATTACCCCATCCGAGATGCTGCTTCCTGTGCCGGTGTGCGCGATGGACGGTCCTTGCAGGCGTGCTCCCATGCGATTTGAGGTGGCGGAAAGGCCATAGGAACTGCTCAGGAACGCCACTATTCCTTCTTGGGTGAACGCTTCGACTTGCGGACCCAGAATCACCCTCAGGATGGGTTTAGAACTGTAAGGGGGGCGCTGCGATGGGGGACAGCATTTGCCTGCTTCCGCAAAGGGATCGAGTTGGCTTGGATGAAGCGGCAGGTGGTCCCCCGTGTGCAAGGCGCGCCCTTCCAACCCACCAAAGCCCCCAGGTAAATAGGTCGCCTGTGAGCCAAGATATTGTGGCAGGGCGATGCCGCCATCTATGGCGATATAGGCGCGTGCACCGCTTTGGCGCGCGCCAAAGCGCAGCACCTCACCGGCGCGTAAGACGATGCTGTGCCAGACAGGTACAGGGCGCCTTCCCACTCGAAGCTCGAAGTCCGCACCGCAGACGGCGATGAGTGCATCCCGTGTGATCCGCAACGCCGGTCCGGTCCAGGTGATTTCCAGTCCGGCGGCGTCTGGCGCATTCCCGACCAGGGTATTGGCGGCTTGAAATGCCGCCGCGTCCAGTGGGCCTGAAGGCGGCACACCGTAGCGCAACCAGCCATAGCGTCCGGCATCCTGCACCGTGCTCAGAAAGCCCGGGTCGAGAATCTCCATCATGTCTGAGGTTGCCATCCCCGCCTCATGCTTGGACGAAGCGCACGGAATCCCCCGCGTGTAGCAGGAAAGGCTCGGGGCGAGTCGGTTCGAAGAGCACCAGCGACGTACGCCCGATAATGCGCCAACCACCGGGGGTACTGAGCGCATACACTCCCGTCTGGTTGCCCGCGATGCCCACACTACCGGGCGCAACGTAGGTGCGCGGCGTTGCCAACCGGGGCGTTGCCAACCGCGGATCAAGCCCCACCAGATACGCAAAGCCTGGCGCGAATCCCAACATCGCCACGCGATAGGTTGGGGCAGTGTGAAGTGCGATGACCTCCTCAGGAGATAACTGGTGAAAGTCGGCGACATCCTGCAAATCGGGACCATCACCGGTGCCGTAACGCACCGGAATCTCAATCAGTCGCCCTACCAAATGGACGCCGCCAGTCATCCGGGTCAGCGCTTGCTCCAATGCTAATTGCATCATCGCTGCAGAGGAAAGCTGCGGGTCGTAAACCACCAAGAGAGCACAATAGCTGGGTACCGTTTCTCGCACACCCGGGATGGGGTGCGCGTCCAGCACGGCTTCGAAGTCCTGCACCTGTGCTACGAGCCGTTCTTCGATGGTGGCTCCAAATTCAACCGTAAAGGCGCTATCACCGACCGGCAGAATGCGGGGATACCGACTCACCCTTTCAGCACCTCATTGAGTGGCGCGAGTGTGATTTGCGCCTTTTCGAGCACCTCGCGCAGATGTGCGGCAATCTGTGTCGCGCCTGGCGTATCGCCGTGAACGCAAATGGTATTCACCCGTAAGGGAATTACTGTACCTTCGAGTGTCTCGACTTCCCCCTGTACGACCATGCGGATGGCGCGCGCAGCAGCTACACCTGGATCATGAATGACTGCCCCGCGGAGGCTGCGAGGCGCCAGGGTGCCGTTGTTGAGATAGGCGCGGTCGGCGAAGCCTTCCAGGGCGACCCGCAGTCCGATGCCGAGCGCGGCAAGTCGCAGCGCGGATTCGGGAAGGGTTACCACGATGAGGGTTGGATCAAAGACGGCTACCGCGCGCGCGATAGCCGCAGCGATATCAGGGTCGCTGACGGCTTGATTGTACAGCGCTCCGTGCGGTTTGACGTGCTCGAGTCGCGTCCCCGCTGTCTGCGCGAAGCCCGCCAATGCTCCCAACTGGTAGATGAGAAAGGCTTCCAGCTCTGCCGAAGATAACTGCATCGCGCGCCGCCCGAAGCCCTGCAAGTCGGGATAAGCGGGGTGCGCACCAATGGCGACGCCGCGCCGTGCCGCGTTAGTTACCGTTTCCCGCATCACCAGTGGGCCGCCGGCATGTAAGCCACAGGCAATGTTCGCGGAGGTGATGATATCGAGCATGGCGGCGTCATCGCCAAGATGATATTGCCCGAAGCTCTCACCCATATCACAATTGAGGTCAATTTTCACCGTGGTCCCCTTTCCGTCAGGAGCGCGCCCAGTTGCTTCTTGCTGCGCATTGTTATCACACGTATGGCCTATCAAGACCTATTTTCACCCAAACGGGCATGAGTGCAAGTCTGTAGGGTATAGGGCAAATTTCTGGCTTTCGGGATGCGTGATCCATGATTATGGCGAGAGCCTCTCACTCGTCTTCCTGGAAAGTGTTTTTGGACGCGGCGCCGTAATTAGCGCCGCGTCCAAAAACACTCCCAAAACCGCGGCTTCAACCGCTCTTTATTGCGGCAAGCGAGAGAGCGTTGAACAGTTTCCCGATTTTCCTGATTGACATTTTTCAGGGGTGGGCGTATAATAATTACTGTTCAAAGCTAAGTAGGAGTAAGCACTGTGACCAACAATTTCATCTTCTTCATGACACGGATGAGCCGCGTTTTCGGCAACGCAGCTTCTTTACCTTGTCGCAGTGCGCCTATCGGAAGGTTGACATAATGTGATTGTCATAAGGCCGTGGGTCACTGCAAGACCCACGGCCTTTTTTTTGTGTTTCTGATTCCTCTTTGAGGCCGTGGGGGTCCAATCCACGGCCTTTTTGTTCGGTGGAGTCATTAGTCGGAGGGGAATTATGAAAATGAGTGAGCGTGAAAGTGAATTTTTGGGTATTCCAGCATCTTTCAGTGTGCGATCGGCGACTTTCGAGGATGTGGCTAGCGCCACAGACTTGTTCAACCGCTGCTCTTTAGAACAGCTGGGACTCAATGAATTCAAGGCGGAAGATCTCGGTCACGAATGGCAGTCCCCGGGCTTTGACCTGTCTCAGGATACCCGGTTGGTCTTTGCCTCCGATGGTACGCTGGTGGGTTACGTTGAGTTTTGGGCGACTGCGCCTTATGTGCGCCTGTACTGCTGGGGGCGGGTAGACCCACAGTATCGTGGACAGGGTATCGGGAGCACTTTACTACAATGGGCTGAAAACACCGCACGCCAACGGATTTCACGGGCGCCGGAAGGAACCCAGGTCGTCTTGGCGCAAGGGACTCTGAGCACCGACATGCTGGCGCAGGCCTTATTCGAAGTGCGGGGTTTCTCGCGAGCGCGCTACTTTTCGCGGATGGTGATTGAGCTGGATGGCCCCGTGCCGGACTCTGTGTTGCCAAAGGGGATTGTGATTCGCCCCTTTGTGCGCGGTGTGGAGGAACGGGCGCTCATTCGAGCAATCTCGGCGGCCTTCAAAGATCATTGGGGCTATGTGCAGCGTCCTGAGGAAGAGGATTTCCGCCAGTGGATGCATCACATTGACCATGACCCGGAGTTCGATCCTTCGCTGTGGTTTGTGGCAATGGCAGGCACGGAAATCGCCGGGATGTCATTGTGCCACAGCCATCTCACGGAGGATCCTGAAATGGGTTGGGTGGGCACACTGGGTGTGCTGCGCCCCTGGCGGCATCAAGGGCTGGGATTGGCGTTGCTGCATCATAGTTTCCGCGAGTTTCAGCGCCGAGGACGCCAGCGGGTCGGCTTGGGCGTGGATGCGCAGAGCCTCACCGGGGCGACCCGGCTTTATGAACGAGCGGGCATGAAGGTGGTCCGACAATATGTCAATTTCGAGAAGGAATTGCGCCTGGGGAAGAATCTGGCAACGCTCGATCTGGGCGTGTGAGTTTGCGAACGCGGAAAGGGGCTTCCTATGCCGTAAGCCCCTTTCTGGAAACCGTTACACACTTTGAGGTGAGAACATGTTGGAGAACTTAGCAGTACAGACTGATACGATTGCAGTGCCGAATGCGCCGGCGATTGCGGGTTTAACCTTCCGCAGCTTTCGTGGAGCAAGTGATTATCCGGCGATGGCGGAAGTCTCACGCCAGGCGCGGGAGAGCGATCAGATTGAATGGATAGAATCGGAAGACGATCTTGCCCGCGAGTATCGTTACCTGAGCAACTGCGATCCCTACCGGGATATGCTCTTTGCTCAAATTGACGGGCAGGTCATTGGCTATGGACGCATGTGGTGGATGCAACTTGATGATGGAATGCGAACCTATGCGCACTTTGTGCAGGTAGTTCCGGACTGGCGTGAATCTGGCATCCGGCAAGCGATGCTTCGTTATAACGAGGCCCATTTACGCCAGATCGCTCTGGCGCAGAGAGCCGAGGCGCCCATTCAGATGTTCGAGGCCTGGTCCAGTAACACAGAGCGGGATTGGACGCAGGTATTGGTAGCAGAAGGCTATCAGCCGGTGCGTTATGGTTATTTCATGGTGCGCGCGAATCTGGAGGCTATTCCTCAGATCCCTCTGCCGCCCGGATTGGAGGTGCGCCCCGTGCAACCGGAGCATATCGAGACCATCTGGGCTGCGGCGCAGGAAGCCTTCCGGGATCACTGGGGCTACAACGATGAGGAATGGGATCTCAAGCGCTTGCGCGAGTGGCAGGAAATGCCTATCTTCACGCCGGAATTATGGCAGGTGGCTTGGGCTGGGGATGAAGTAGCCGGTATGATTCTTAATTTCATTGATGAAAGGGAGAATACAGTATTTGGGCGACTGCGGGGCTACACGGAAACCATCTGTGTGCGTCGTCCCTGGCGCAGGTTGGGGCTTGCGCGGGCGTTGATCGCGCGCAGCTTTGAGGTGCTCAAAGCGCAGGGGATGGCCGAGGCGGCATTAGGCGTAGATGCCCAGAACCCCAACGGCGCCCGACAGCTGTATGAGAGCATGGGTTTTGTCACGGTCAAAGAGTTTGTGACCTATCGCAAACCTGTATGGGAAAGTCCTCAGGGATTGCTCCCTGGGAAGGAAAAGGACAACGGCAATGGCACAGAACACACTACAACTGAAACTAACGCATGACAAACTGGAACAACGAACGATGAAAGAGTTGGCTTTTGACCTGAAGCAGACTGTCAACAAAAATCGCGCGGTGGGCTTGTGGCGCATGATGACGGGCTATCGTTGGATCTACCTGGGCGCGCTGATCAGCGTAGCTTTGGGGGCGGCGGCGCGAACGGCGACCTACCTGCTCTTGCAGGTTGTCGTAGACGACGTGCTGACGGAAGGCATGCACCTGGAGTGGTTGCCCTGGTTGGCATTCGGCTTCGTCGGCTTAGCCGGCGCCGAAGGGTTGTTCTCGTACCTGCGGGGCGTCTGGTCAGCCAGAGCCTCCGAGGGCATCACGTTGCGCCTGCGCAACTATCTCTATGATCACATTCAGCGGCTATCGTTCACCTATCACGATCATGCCAAGACCGGCGAGCTGATCTCGCGGGCGACTTCGGACGTGGATGCCGTGCGGCGCTTCTACGCCGATCAAGCCATCGGCATTGGCCGAATCGTGGCGCTCTTTGCGATCAACTTTAGCATGATGATGCGACTGAGCAGCAACCTGGCCTGGCTTTCGATCATCGTCATGCCTGCTGTGATCATCATGTCGTATCTCTTCTTCGGGCGCGTATCGAAAGCGTATGAAGCCTATCAGGAACAGGAAGCCACACTTTCGACGACGCTTCAGGAAAACCTGATGGGGGTCCGCGTGGTGAAGGCTTTCGCTCGCCAACGCTATGAGATCGACAAGTTCGAGGAGCAAAACTACGAGAAGTATCGGCGCGGCAAGAAGCTCACCATGATGCACTCGCTCTACTGGCCCCTTTCCGATATCTTGTGCTCGGCGCAAACGCTGATCGTGATCGGGACCGGAGCCGTAATGGCGGCGCAGGGTGAACTTACTCTGGGCACCTACCTGGCAATCACCGGCATGATCGTCTGGATTGTCTGGCCCCTGCGCAACCTGGGACGGCTAATCGTGGATGTGTCGCGGGGACTCGTCTCCTTTGGGCGTGTAGCCGATATCATCGCTGAGGACCGCGAGGATATCGAAGGCGGGGTTGCTCCTACAACGGATAGCTTGATGCAGGGGAATTTGACCTTCGACCATGTGAGTTTTGCATATCAACCCGCAGCGCCCGAAACGGACACCTCCAAGGGCAACGGCAAAGGTCCAGCTGCAGAACCCAAACTGGTAGAGGTGTTGCACGATATATCTTTCTCCGTCAAGCCAGGGCAGACCATCGCGTTGCTCGGTTCGACCGGTTCGGGCAAGACCAGCATCGTCAACCTGTTGCTGCGTTTCTATGACTATCAGAGTGGGCACATTACCCTGGACGGTAAGGAACTCACCGAGTACTCGCGCGCGCTGTTGCGGCAGCAGATTGGCATTGTGGAGCAGGAACCATTCTTATTCTCACGCTCGATCCGTGACAATATTGCCTACGGTACCGGGCGCGAGGTCACGGATGCCGAAGTGATTGCCGCGGCGCAAGCGGCGGCGATTCACGACGTGATTCTCTCCTTCCCGCAGGGCTATGACACCCTGGTTGGGGAGAAGGGCGTCACCCTTTCCGGCGGGCAACGGCAGCGTGTGGCGATTGCACGAACGTTGCTCAAGAACCCGCGCATCCTGGTGATGGATGACGCCACGTCTTCGGTAGATACCGATACCGAAATGCAGATCGAGGCCGCCCTGGAGCGGCTGATGGAGAACCGGACCACCTTCGTGATTGCGCACCGCATTCAGACGGTGATGCGGGCGGATTGGATTCTGGTGCTCGACCGGGGGCGCATCGTCCAGCAGGGCGTGCACGATGACCTCATCCAGGAGGGCGGTCTCTACCGGGAGATTTACCAGATTCAGGCGCGGATCGAAGAAGAAGTGGAGAAAGAAGTGGCGTTGGCAGCATGAGCTACGCTTTCACTCGTACTGGGGCAAATCGGTTGCACATCGCGGAATGGCGTCGAAAAATGACGTTGATTGATGGAAGACCGGAGACTGGCGACTGCAAGGGCCTTAATGGCTACGGTTTCCGGTCACCGGTCTTCGGTCGAGCCAGAAGTAGCGCGTGTTATCAACCGAAGGGTGCTATGGGTTTTCAATTTTGACACTGGAGTTACACAATGTCTGACTACGATGAATTTCAAGAACAAGATTTCACGGCGCAGTTCAACGGCAAGGTGATGCTGCGGATTCTCGAACAGGTCAAGCCCTACTGGCACTGGGTGGTGGGCTTCGTGGTGATGATTGCTGGCACCTCGATCATGGATTCGTATTTCACCTATCTGAGCAAGCGCATCATTGACGAAGGTATCGCCGTGGGTAACGTGCCACATCTGCTTCAGTTGCTGACGATGTATGGTGGAATGGCGCTGTTGCAGGCGATAACGGTCTTCGTCTTCATCTACCTGGCGGGTGTCTTGGGCGAACGAGTGCAGTATGATATGCGCCGCAAAGCCTTCAATCACTTGCAGGAACTGTCGTTCTCGTACTTCGACCGGACGCCGGTGGGCTGGATTATGTCGCGGGTGACCTCCGACTCTGAGCGTATCGCGCAGCTGGTGACCTGGGGGATCGTGGATTCGACGTGGGCGGTGTTGAATATCATCACCTCCATGGTCTTCATGGCGATCATTAACTGGAAACTGGCGCTGGTCGTTGCAGTGATTCTGCCCGTCATGGGTGTCATCACCTTCTACTTCAAGAAACGCATTCTCACGGAATACCGGCAGATGCGCAAGTTGAACTCGATTATCACTGGAGCCTATAACGAGAACATCTCGGGGGTCCGGGTGGTGAAAGCGCTGGTGCGCGAGAAGCAGAACCTGAACGAGTTTGGGGAGAAGACATCGAACATGTACCGGGCAGCCTATCGCGTCGCATGGCTTTCCGCACTGTTCCTGCCCTTGGTTCAACTGGTGGGCGCCTTGGGAATTGGCGCCATCATCTGGTACGGCGGTTTTCAGGTACGGATAGCCGGCTTGACCATTGGTGGCATCCAGGCTTTCCTTTCCTATCTGACGTTCATGATGTGGCCCCTGCAAGACCTGGCGCGGGTGTATGCGGAGATGCAGCACAGCGTGGCTTCTGCGGAGCGGGTGTTCTCGCTCATTGACTCAAAGCCGGATGTGGTGGACCGTGAGAGCGCGGCAGACCCGGGCAACATTCGCGGCAGCATCACCTTTGAGGATGTGAGCTTTCACTATGAGGCTGGCAAGGCGGTGTTGGAGCACTTCAACCTGCACATCGCGCCAGGTGAGCACATCGCCATTGTCGGACCGACGGGCGGCGGCAAATCTACCATCGTCAATCTGCTATGTCGCTTCTACGAGCCAACCGGTGGCAGGGTTTTGATTGATGGAAAGGATTACACCGGGCTGACCCAGCATGGCATTCAATCGAATATCGGGATGGTGCTCCAGACGCCGCATCTGTTCTCCGGCACGCTGCGGGAGAATATCCGCTATGGGCGGTTGGATGCAACGGACACCGAGGTGGAAGAGGCGGCGCGTATCGCGCGTGCGCACGATTTCATCTCCGAGATGGAGCACGGCTACGAAGAGCAGGTCGGTGAGGGGGGTGTGCTGCTCTCTGTGGGACAGAAGCAGCTCATCAGCCTGGCGCGGGCGGTGCTGGCAGACCCGGATGTGCTGATCATGGATGAGGCGACGAGCTCCGTGGACACACTGACCGAGGCGCGCATTCAGCAAGGGATGGCGGCGGTGATGGCGGGTCGCACGAGTGTGGTGATTGCGCATCGTCTTTCGACCATCAAGAGCGCGGATCGAATTCTGGTAATCCAGAACGGGCATATCGTGGAAGTGGGCACGCACCGCGAGTTGATTCAACAGCACGGCGCATATTATGATCTGTACACGCGGCAGTTCCGCCAGGCGCTGGAGCAGCAATATGGCGTTTACCAGGCGGTGAGTGCAGCCTAGCGGCACGCTCACGCTATACAGAAGAGTGCGGTAAAAGTCAAGACTCAGTTGAGCACGAAAAACGACCTTTAACAGCCGAAATAGAGCCGTGTTGAACTAAGCTCCCCT
>JAFGFB010000111.1 GCA_016931315.1 Anaerolineae bacterium | reverse complement strand
TGCGCGCACACCGCATTTTGTCAAATTGGAGGCGACTTTGCCTTACCAACACACTTTAGAACCGAGTCCAAAATCCCAGGGCACAAAGGAGTACATTTCAGGATGGAGACGGCAATCTCAAGCGCCTCTACAGAGCATAGTATAAAATTGATTTTTGGCGGCGGGGCAAAACCCCGCCGCCAAAAATCAATTTTCTCCGAGATTTTCGCTCCCGTTTTGAAACGCACCCCCTGTGATGGCTATCATAGCCACAGGCGCAACCTCAGGTTAGAATAAAAACGTAACCAGAGAATGAAGGACTAAACCAAGATCAGGGAGGTGACGCAATGCACACAGCAACTGCAAATGGAACCCGGCTTACACCGCCGCCCGATTTTCCCGTAACCTGGGATAAGCCCGAATGGGCCGAGTATCATTGGACGCGCGACCGGGAGCACATGCCCGATCCCATCACGCCCATGTTCGATAGCGCCGCTGCATTGATGGCCATCCCGGCGCACGTTCGCACAGTCCCTGTCTACGAAGAAGCCATCGTACGGCGGCGCGACATCCGCATCAACACCTACATCTACACCACGCTCCTGCCCTTCACTGGCAGCCCCGCAGAGCTGGCGGAACGCGCCCGGCGCAACCGCGAGAAGGTCAGCGCCGTGGCTCTGCGACTCGAGGAAGTGTGGGAGCGAGAGTGGAAGCCGCAATTCGAAAGGCTATGGGCGTTTTGGGAGCAGTTCAACCTGAAAAATGCCGATAGTCAAACCCTACGCACCCATCTCGAAGAAAGCCTGGAGCGCGGTTCGCGCCTGTACGAGCTGCACAACCTGATGGGACCGCCGATGTGGTTTGCCATTGACGAATTTGAAACCTTCTACTGCGACCTCTTCCCCGGCAAGAGCAAGCTCGATGCACACCGCCTGCTGCAGGGTTTCGACAACAAAACGCTGGAAATTGGACGGGCGCTGTGGCATCTGCGCGATCTGGCGACCCTGTCACCGCCGGTGCGCGCCGTGTTCGTCGGGTTTCCCGCTTTCCAGGTCATCCATGCATTGGAAGCCTTTGCCGAAGGGCAGGCATTTCTGAAGGAACTGCGCGCCTTTCTCCATGCTTTTGGCGGGCGAAGCAGCCTGTGGGATTGGGGCTATCCCAGCTGGGAAGACGACCCTACCCCCGTCATCAACAATCTCAAGAACTACCTGGCACAACCCCCACGCGATTTAGCCGCCGAGCTGGCACAAGCCGCCGCCGAACGCGAAGCCGCCATTGCCGAGACCCGGCAGGCATTGAGGGATTATCCAGGACCGGTGGTAGAGACCTTTGAGCGGCTGCTGCGCGCAGCACAGGTGGCGCTTACCCTCACCGAGAATCACACCTATTACATTGACTTCAACGGCTTTGGTTGGATTCACCGTGTGGTCCATGAAGTGGGGGAACGGCTCGCGGCACAAGGGCAGTTGACGCGTGCAGATGATGTCTTCTACCTGACCGTTCAGGAGCTGCGCGCACTGCTCGACGGCGACACACAGGACTATCGTATCCGGGCAGAACAGGCGCGCGCCGAGGTCGAACGGTGGGCGCTCTACGAAGAGCCGCGAGAATTGGGAACACGCCCCAACAAACCCATTGTCCTCTACTCCCCGGATGCGCGGCGAATGCTGCGCTACATCGGCGGGTTGGTGGGCGAACCGGCAAGCGATTCTGCCGCCGCGCCCCTGGAGGCGGGTGTGCTGTACGGGCAAGGCGGGTCCTCGGGCAAAGTGCGCGGGCGGGCACGGGTCATCCTCTCGCTGGAAGAAGCATACCGACTGCGCCCTGGCGATATTCTGGTAACACCAACGACCGCCCCACCCTGGACGCCGCTCTTTCTCACCGCCGCCGCCGTCGTTACCGACGCAGGAGGCTTGCTCTCGCACGGCGCCGTCGTCTCACGTGAATATCGTATTCCGGCAGTGGTGGGCACGCGCCGCGCCACCACCACCATCGCCGACGGGCAGCTTATCGAGGTGGATGGCGACAAAGGAACCGTGCGGATTTTGGAATAACGGCTTAGGCAGCAAGATTAACGCTGGACTTCTGGACTTGCAATTCACAGAAAGATTTTTCACACAGGAGGCGCCCCATGAACGCAATGCAGATTGTCTGGCTTGAGCAACCGGACTGTCGCAATCCCTTCCTCGTGGGTGGCAAGGCCGCCGGTCTGGGAAAACTGGCAGCCCAACACCCTGTGCCCCCCGGGTTCTGCCTGGCGGCGAGCAATTACGGCAAGGCTGGGGGAACTGGACAAGCCAGGGGCTTCACCCGACAACTCGCCGCCGCCTATGCCCGACTGGGAGAGCGTTGCGGCAGTGACCGCCCACGGGTCGCCGTGCGCTCCTCCGCCGTGGACGAAGACGGGCAAGAGGCTTCCTTTGCCGGACAGCACGAGACCTATCTCAACGTCATGGGCGCCGACGCCGTTGCCGAAGCTGTGGAGCGCTGCCTCGACTCGGCGCACTCCACACGCGCACTCACGTACAGACGCGCCCACGGACTCACCGGCGCTGGTGGAGCTGGTATCGCAGTGCTAGTACAGCAGCTGATTCTCGCCGATGTCTCCACCGTCGTCTTCAGCGCCGATCCCCGAACGGGGCACCGCGACCAGGTGCTCATCAACGCCACCTGGGGCTTGGGAGAAAGCCTGGTGGGGGGTACTGTCATCCCAGACCTCTACATCGTGCGGAAAGCGAACCTAAAAATCGTTCAGCGGCAAGTCGCCGACAAGGCGGTGATGACCATCGCGCAGCCCGATGGAACCCGCGAGGTGCCCACACCGCGCCTTATGCGCACGCAACCCGCGCTGCAGGATGAGCAAATTGTAGCGCTGGCGCGGCTCGCACGCACACTGGAGACCACCGAGAGGCAGCCCGTAGACCTGGAGTGCGCCTATCAACGAGGGCAGCTGTATCTGCTACAGTGTCGCCCCATCACCACGGCGCGATAACGTCGGGGACCAAAAGAATCGCCGCAAGTTGAGGAACAAAGCAAATTCTCGCGTTCCGTTGGAAGCGCTCAAAAGTTTCCAGGACACGGGTTGGGAGGGGTAAAAACGCCCCCAAAACAACGCCCCTCGTGGAAAAACCACGAGGGGCGTGTAATTTCAACTCCGGGGCAATGCGAAATCAAGCGCCCCAGGTTTTAGCCAAACACCTGCTTTAGCAACCCGGCAACAATATCATCGGCAGACATCGGCAACAGATTGCCCTGAAATTCGAGCACATCCCGCAGCGGCATATCCAGCAAGAAGCCCATCACATCCATTCCGATGCCTCCCTCTTCCTCACCGCCGCCGAACATGGCGCGCATGCCCGCGAGCATCTGGTTGAAGAACGGCTCGAAGACCGGCTTACCGCGAGGGTCATCCAACCACTCACGCAGAGTGGATTTGCGGTTCAGGAGGCAGGGCAGCTCAACCGTGGATTCCAGGGTGACTGTTTCGGTGCAGCGAATATCGGCGGAAGAAGCGCCCACAAGGATATCGAATTCACCGCTCTCGGTAATCCAACGCCCATAAGCCGGATGATAATAGGCAAAAGCGCGGAAATCGAGGGGCACGGTAACCGTCTTGGTCTCGCCCGGTTGCAATTCGACCTTTGCAAAGCCCTTCAGCTCTTTCAGCGGGCGCACCACCTGCGCCTGGTGCTGGTGGACGTAGACCTGCACAATCTCCTTGCCTGCCACGGAACCGGTATTTGTAACCTCCACCGAGACGGTCAGCCCGTCCACATCGCGGAAGTTCTGCGCCGAGACGCGCAAGGCACTGTAGGCAAAGGTGGTGTAGCTGCCGCCATAGCCGAAGGGGAAGAGCACAGGCTGCTCCCGCATCTCATAGTAGCGATAACCGATGAAGAGGCCCTCGCCATACCGCACCTTGCCGCTGACACCAGGATAGTTGATAAACGCCGGCGTATCGGTGAGCTTCAAGGGGAAGGTCTCGGTCAGTTTGCCCGAGGGATTGACGACGCCGAAGAGCACATCCGCGATAGCGCCGCCGCCAGCCTGCCCCATCATCCACGCCTCAAGAACCGCCGCCGGTCCCGCGATCCAGTCGCTCATGGTGACGGCAGAGCCGTTATTCAGGATGACGACACTGTTGGGTTGCGCCGCACACACGGCTTTGATCAGGGCAACCTGCTGTGCCGTGAGGTCGAGGTCCGCCCGGTCATAACCCTCGGATTCCTTGTAGGTGGGGAGGGCAATGTAGAGCAATGCCACCTCCGCCGCCTGCGCCGCCGCGACCGCAGCCTCAATCAACGCGGGTTGGCTGCTATCATCGGGGGGATAGCCCTGGCTGAACGATATCTCGGCGCCACCCGCCAGTTTGGCGAGCTCATCGAGGGGAATATCTACCTGCGTGGGATTGATGTGGGAGCTGCCGCCGCCCTGGAAGTGCGGCTCTTTGACCGCCTGCCCAATGACCGCGATGCGCTTTACCCCCTTCAGAGGCAGAATGCCGTTGTTCTTGAGCAGAATCATACCTTCCCCGGCAATACGACGCACCAGCGCATGATGCGCCGCCGCATCGAAAGGAGCGCCCTTGGGCGTTTCCGCCGCCTTGAAGACGATGCGCAGAATCCGCCGCACCGCTTCATCCAGTATTCTCATGTCCACGGCCCCACTCTGCACGGCATCTATTACCGCCTGCACGCGTCGCGCGCGGGGACCGGGCATTTCGAGGTCCAGTCCCGCCTTCAGGGCAGCGACCCGGTCATGCACCGCGCCCCAATCGGAGACGACGAAGCCCTCTAGCTCCCATTCGCCCTTGAGGATTTCCGTGAGCAAATAGGTCTGTTCCGAGCCATAGACGCCGTTGATCCGGTTGTAGGAGCACATCACCGTCCAGGGCTGCGCCTTCTTGACCGCAGTCTCAAAAGCCGGCAGGTAGATTTCGCGCAAGGTGCGCTCATCCACCTCAGCGCTGATTGTCATGCGCTGATATTCCTGGTTGTTGACTGCATAGTGCTTAAGCGAGGTCCCTACGCCCCGGCTCTGGACGCCGTTGATGTAACTGGCAGCCATTTCGCCGGCAAAATAGGGATCCTCAGAGAAATATTCGAAGTTGCGTCCGCACACCGGCGTTCGCTTCATATTGACGCCGGGTCCCAAAACCACATCCACATTCAAGGCAATACACTCTTCAGCCAACGCCTGCCCCATCTCATGAATCAATGCTGTATCCCACGTCGAAGCCAGACAGGAAGCGGTAGGGAAGCAAGTTGCGGGCAAGCTCTCCTCGGTGAGGGAATCTTCATTGGCAACGCGGCGCACCCCGTGCGGTCCATCAGACACAAACATCCCAGGAACTCCAAGCCGCTCGATAGGGGTAAGCGTCCATGAGGTGGCGCCCGTACACAGCGCCGCTTTCTCTTCCAGGGTCATTTGGGCAATAATGGATTCGATTTCAGCCATGCCAACACTCCTTTGCTGCTAGAATTTGATCTGCCAATATGAAGATATTTGTGAATTCTACGTTCAGGTTTTATCTGGTTCAAGTATAGCACGGCTTGTGAGGGAGCCAAACATTGATGAGAGAAGGGCGCATTTGCGAAACGCGCTGGCGGCGGGGACACGGCTGTACGTGGGTGGGAAAACCAAAATGAAGCGTCGAATCACGAATCTGTGATCACTGTGAACTCTTGATAAAGAAGTTGTTTTTACCCGCAACTTCTTTGCACGAATGGGGTTCATGGAGTGATATTTGCGGATGAGGGTCTTCAACTGTGATAGTTTGAACGCAGGCTACTATAAGCAAACAAATGGCGATAACCAGGGAACTGATGAGCAAATATCTGCACCTGGCGCTTGACACATTTGCCTCCTTCGGTTAAGACCAGCCGCATTGCAGAAGGGATCGAGACTCTCCTCCTGTTGATCGGCAACCGATATGACTCGACGGAAAAGCATAGAGGTAGAGCCTCTCACAAAGAATGCAGCCCCATCTTATTCTAAAGAAGATGAAGCAGAAGTTCGTTTTTTCAGAATGCGATCGGTAATCATCCACTCCAACGGGAAAAGAATCGTTGTGGAGAAAAAAAGCAGAAAATTCACATCGCGCAAGTTGATGGTGGGGAAAAACAACCCTAGCCCAAAGACAAAAAGTGCGTATATCAGCATGTGAACTTGTGTGATAGTACCTTCGATCCCTACTTTTTCAACCGAGAGTGGCAGCCCGGATACTAACACCAGTAGCTTGCTCACGCGCTGTCGTGGAAATCTCAAATCTGTTTCTGCCATACGTCCTTTTTCAATCTGCCGGTAGATAAACCACTGGCTGAACGTTCCCATCCCCCATGCTACTAACCATAACAACAGATATGGCAAAGTTCTAAGAAGTCGCTCTATCATAGCATTACCTCGGCTGAAAGAAACGATCTGTTACAAACTCCTGTCCCAAATCACGCGTCGCACTTGCTGTTTCGGCAGAAATCATGTTGCGTAACACTCCTGGATCACATGCAGATAATCCGCGCAGGTAATACCGCGTCATCGTCGTCGTATTACTCCGCCACTCGAAGTGGTTGCCAATGTAGGGGGTGATTACACCGTTCAACACGGGCTTGATGCGGTTGCCTTGCCACTGGTACTTGTTGTTGTGGCACAGATTTCGTACGTGCTGGCGTGTATATGGCTCTGCAGAAACACAAAACTTGTATTGTCAGTGTCTCAGGCAACATACTGCATTATGAATATAAACACACCTACTACGAAGATAACGCCTACCGCAAGAAATTTTACTATTGTCTCATTATCAATAGCTTTACCGGTTTTCTTGCAATGAACAATCTCACTTGTATATTTTAGAATCAAGAGAAGCGGGAAAATAAGAAGAATCAGATGCAATGCAGCTACGATCCATTCACTGGCACTCATATTTCCCCCAAAAATTACCGTGCAACATACGGCAAATAGATGATGTATCCATCACTTTGTAATCTATTGTATAACATGGTAGCCGCCTGCAGGAACCTCCCCAGTGCCAGGCGGCGTCTGCACCGCCGTCAAATGGTCGCGCCACGGAGTCGTAAAATCCCCAGATGTTCTCCTTATTGATCTTCAACCCGAGATAATGCGACTCTTCTCCCTAGAAGCTTTCCTTTTGGACACAAATCCGCACAGTTCAAAGTAAAACCACAACATTAACGCCACTAACAGAATACCTATCAAAATCTGCAGGTGCTTTGATGAGACAGTAATACAACCAAATAGTTCTATCGCAGGCTTGTTCTCTACCATCTGCAGCATTACTTTCCGGTAGACAAGGCCGACAATCTCAGAAAGCACAAGAGAGACCACGAAGCACCAAAACGGGCACCGTCGAAATTCGCCAATTCGCTTGCGTACTCCCATAAGCGTTACCTATATCCCCGAAGAGGTAGTATGCATGGTCCCGGTCTATCAGCCCTGCCCGTTTGAGCGTTCAAATCGCGGATGTCCTACTGCATCTGGTGCACAGCTCTCACCCTGGTTGGCTCCCAAGTGCTCACGAAACTGCGTCACGAGCTCGCAATAGTTTTGCCCACTAGCCATGACGACAAAACCTAAAGCCCAACGAATCTGCCGTTGCGATGTACGTACTGGAGAATAGTGCCAGAAACTTAACCCGCGTGAAATTACTACAAATGTTGTATCGCCTCTTGGGTTGAACTGTGATGGATGAGACCACGAAATCATCTCTGTGATTTCCGTCCAGGGCACCAAACACCGGCGTACCAAATCTGTTTTGATCAAAAGTCCATCTGAATGAACCTGCACTTCAGAACAGATCACACAAGCGCCGAAGACAAAACTGGCAATCATCAGGGTGACGACAATGGTAATCAAGATCAGGTGCCAGATTGAAAGAGATGAATTCGCGGGCGCTTCGAGATAAGCCCGCCAGAGTACGAGCGTCACGCTTCCAAAGACACCGCCGCTTATGAGCGCCGCTCCAGCATGACCTATTGCTGCTTTCTGTAAACGCTGATTGGTGTAAGTCAACATTGCGTCACCCAAAACCAAATTGTTAGCCATCAACGGCCATCAATGCCGATGCTCTCGTTCGGATAGGTAACAGACTGTTCCTATTGCGACAGTTGTTAATAATCCGCTTAGTAAAGCGACACCAAAGCCTTGAAGCGTGTAAGTTAAGCTATCCAGATTGACATAAAGGATGCGACTCCAACAATACGCAGACAAAGAACCCACAAAGATGTTTAAGGCGTATATTCCATCGTCAAAGTTGTGTTCTATTTTTAATATGCGTTGCATCCCTCTCCAAACTGAACTTGAAAAGAGGTGAGATAACACTAAATATCCTATAGCAGCTAAAATAGCCATTCCACAATTTTCTCTGTGAAGTACCGCGTGGTCAGCGTGATCACGGGGCCGAAGCGCTTCCACCCCACGGATGATGCGCCTACAGAACAGGCGGGCGCAACTCCGCAACTTTTCCACCGCTGCTGTTGACGGTGAATGACGTTGATGCCGGCGCATCGCGCAATGGGCAAACTGCACTGCTTCGATTGCCGGATAACTCACTTATGAACCTTGCGCCAGATAGCCCAAATCTCTGGAACTGACAGGCCAAGAAAACCACAAACCAGAATCGCTAGTGGGCTGCCGAATATCACCAGCCCTTTATGAAGAGGTTCGAGTTGCGAGATTCTCCAAACGATGAGACAGGCGACTGCCAACCCACTCCCCCACGCGATGACAATATTTCTCTCCTCGTCTCCCTGTTCGGTTTGAAGTCGGGGCGGCCATCCTAGTCGTCGGTAGATGTATCGCCAGAGACGTTGGTAAATAAAGATCGAAGCAAAACCGGCTATACTGATCAGTAACCAAGAACTCAGAGTCTCGAAGAAATTCAAGTCTGACATAGACTCTCCAATGGGAGGTTGATCGAACTAAGATTATCTGACCACAGCGCAGGATTCAGAAAGCACAGAAAACTGCTTCGCTATTGCAGAGCTAATCTCCTTTATCACTCCTTGCTCAACGCCGCAACAGCACGCCGATCCATGGCTTCCAATACTGCACGGAAATCCGCCATGCTCAAATAGCGGTCCTCGTACACATTGCCCAACATGGTAACCACCAGATTTTCATAACGTGCCACTGCCTTGCAGGCATGACTCGAACTGCCATTGATGTTGCCTGGCAAGCAAGCTACATACCATTCGTTGGCATGGTGCGAGAACTCCAACTCCGGTATCTCCTTCCAACGTGTTGCGGTGGGAGGGATATGCTGATCACGCCGTTGTTGGTAACCCACTTGTGCAGTGGCAATATCGGGATACAGCAGCAGGATTTCCCCTACGTTGATCCAGGATTCTGCAGGGTCTGAGGTGCCGTAAAAGCGATAGAAACGCCCCTCAGCATTAGGTACTAGTTCTACCATTATGCCACCCTGACGCCATCCCTGCGGCAGATCACTCAACTGAATTGCGGCTTGAGCCAACAAAATCTCAGTTGGGCTTGGAGTCGGACGCTGTTCCCAAGCCCAGCGATAGACCATACGGCCAATGAGTGACTGTAGGATTAGCAGAGCACCCAAGGCTACAGCTACAATCAATAGCCAGAGCCAGCGTTTGCGTTTCATTCTAGTTACCCTTGATTCCAGACTTGTCAGCTATCACACAATCGAAATCCTGTTACAGCCTTATCGTATTCATGAAAAGATGAAAGTCAAGTCAGTCGCCTCGGGTAACTGTTCAGACTTCCATCGCAGAGCGCGAATTTCGGGCTAAAGCCGCTCCTGGTTGTGGCAGGCGTGAGAACGCTAAACAACACCATCGAAGTTGAGATTTGCAGAAGCCACGGAGGTGGCTATACTTTAAGGATACGGAGAAACCGGGGAACCATCGCAACGCCAGACGTTTGTGAATGCGCTGCAAACTCATGAGCCAATCCCAAAGGAGCCATCGAAATTCTATGGAAAGAGCTACCCGACTTAGCCCACGCAATTGGTTCGTGCTGATTCTACTCGCCATCACAGGGCAAATCGCCTGGGCCGTGGAAAACAGCTGGTTCAACACTTTCGTCTATGATGAACTCACTCCCGACCCCCGCCCCATCGCCTGGATGGTCGCCGCGAGCGCCATCACCGCCACGCTGACCACGCTGCTGATGGGTACGCTCAGCGACCGGACGCGTTCGCGTTGGGGCAGGCGCAAGCCCTTTATTCTGATCGGATACATTCTGTGGGGCGTCTCGACCGTGCTTTTCCCCACAGTCGCCTACATTCGAACGACCTCGGTCGCCGTCATCATGGTCATTATCGCCGATGCTGCCATGACCTTCTTCGGTTCAACCGCCAACGACGCCGCTTTCAATGCCTGGAGCGTGGATATCGCCGATTCCTCGCAACGCGGGCGGGTGGAAGGCGCGCTGAATCTGGCGGTCTTCCTGGCGCAGATTATCACCCTCACCGCCGCGGGCGCTTTGATTGACCAGGTGGGCTACTTCACCTTCTTCTACGTGCTGGGCGGTATTGTGATTCTGGCGGGTCTGGTAGGCGGCGGAATGCTGCGCGATGCGCCGCTTCCGGCTGAAGAGCCCAAGCCGCAGAAACCCTTCCGCGCCGAATTTGCCGAGCTGTTTCAATGGCGAACGGTGACGCAAAACCGCACCCTGTTTCTGCTGTTGCTCTTCATCATGCTGAGCAGCATCGGCATGCAGGTCGCCTTCCCTTATCTGATTATCTATCTGGAGAACTACATCGGCATCACCAAAACCGAGTTCAGCATTGTCGGCGGAGCGGTGATGGTGGGCAGCGCGATTGTGGCGATCCCCTTTGGGCTGCTGGCAGACCGTTGGAACAAGCGCCGGCTCATTATGCTGGCGATTTGCGTGAGCGCCGCGGGTGGCATGCTGCTCTCCCTGGTGCAAGCCATCCCCCTGCTCGCGCTCACGGGCTTCCTCTGGCAAGCTTTCAGCATGGCGGCGAGCATCGCGGCAGTCGCCTGGCTCAAAGACCTGTTACCGGAGGAAAATCGCGGCAAGTTCTTGGGCATCCGGATGATCTTCTGGATTGCCATTCCGATGGTGCTGGGTCCAGCGATTGGCTCCAGACTGATCCAGTCCTGGGGCATCCCGACCACGCTCAACGGGGAGGCAGGATTCATTCCGGTACCCCTCATCTTCCAGGTGGGGTCGGTCATCACGCTCCTGTCGCTGGCGCCGCTGCTGTGGATTGCGCCCAAGGCGAAGAAAGCCGCAGAAAATCAGTGATGAGCATTCCGGCGCGGGCAAGCGCTTGTTCTGTGCGCAGCAGTGACTGAAGAGTCTCCATGTGGGATTCCACACCAACGAGGACGCGAGTAGAACTTTCCGTGTGTTCCGTGTATTCCGTGGTTTATTTCTGAAGGAGAATGCCCCATGGTAAAAGCACCACAGATTACCGCCGGTTTCTGGCGCGCGCGTTTAGACATAAATGCCCGGCGCGCTATCTTCCACCAATGGGAACAACTGGAGCGTTCCGGATGCATAGACAACTTCCGCATCGCCGCCCGCCAGAAGGAGGGCTTCCGCGAGGGCTATTTCTTCGCCGATTCCGATGCCTATAAATGGCTCGACGCCGCCTCCCGCATCCTCGGCGAGGCGCCCGACCCACAGCTATCAACGCTGGTTGAAGAGTTCATCACCCTCCTGGAAGCCGCGCAAGAGCCAGATGGTTACCTCTATACCTACAATCAAATCCATTTCCCGGGGCAACGCTGGGTCAATCTGCAAATCGAGCACGAATTCTACTGCCTGGGGCATCTCATCGAAGCCGGCATCGCGCATCACGAAGCCACGGGCGCATCGCGCTTGCTGGCGCTTGTCCGGCGCGTGGCGGATTTGCTCACGCGCGAATTCATGGAGGCGCCCCCTATTTTCACCGATGGGCACGAGGAAATCGAGATTGCGCTGCTGCGGCTATACCGCCTCACGGACGCGCGCCCCTATTTCGAGCTGGCGCAAAATTTCCTGGAACGCCGCGGGCGCATTCCCCTCTTCCCGCTGCACATATTCAGCCAGTTTCGCCACCACAATCACCGCAACGCCGTGGTCAAAGCCGCACGCGAAGCCTATATCGCGACGCATCCAGAGCACGCCGCCTTCCGCTTGCCGGCGGGCAATCCCAGTGCCCCGCTCCCCCTGGCTGACCTCCGCCGGGTGCTGAGCCAGTTGAGCGGCAAATACTTCCAGCAGCACGCGCCGCTGCGTAAACAGAAGACGCCCGTAGGACATAGCGTCCGCTTCGGCTATCTGGCAACAGCGGCGACGATGCTCGCGCGCGAGACTGGGGAGAGCGCATTACGCCAGACGCTCGAGACCAGCTGGGACCGCATGACCGAACGGCGGATGTATGTCACCGGCGGCTTGGGCGCGTTGCCTTTCATCGAGGGCTTTGGCAGGGATTTCGAGCTCGACCCCGAAGCCGCCTACGCGGAGACCTGTGCGGCGCTGGCAAGCCTGTTCTGGAACGACGAGCTCGCGCGCCTCACGCACGCACCCCGCTATGCCGATCTCTTCGAATGGCAATTGTACAACGCCGCAGCCGTGGGCATGGGCGCCGATGGTTGCTCCTATTACTATCACAACCCCCTGACCAGCCGTGAAGGCTTGCCGCGCGCGGCGTGGTATCTCGTTCCCTGCTGCCCCTCCAATCTCTCGCGGACGTGGGCTTCGCTGGGGCGCACCATCCTGCATGCCGAGGGGCAAGACCTGTGGCTGCACCAGTACATCTCCTGCACGGCGCCGTGGGGCGGCAGCGAGAGCGGGCTAACGCTCGAGGCCGGTCTGCCCTGGGAGGGTCACGTGCGCCTGAACCTGCACCCGCAGGCGGCGCAGGTCGCGGCGTTGCACCTGCGGATTCCTTCCTGGACGGGGGAATATACGCTCACGCTCAATGGCGCGCCCTTGCAACCCGGCGCGGTGAGCGGCGAGAAACCGGCGCGGGCGACAGCCTGTGGCTACACGCCCACGGCTGCGCGCGCCCACACTCTCAACCGCACCTGGCAACCGGGCGATGTGCTGGACCTGAAGTTGGAACTGCCCATCCGCTTGCTGCGCCAGGACCCGCGCGTTCCCGGTTGCGGGGGAAAGGTCGCCGTCACACGCGGACCGCTCGTCTACTGCCTGGAAGATGTGGACAATCCCGCCGTGGACATCTTCGACATCACCCTCGACCCCGATTCGCTTCGCGCGGTCTACGATGACGCTCTCTGCGGCGGCGCGATGCGACTTCTGGGGCGTAGTCGCACAGGTGAAGCGCTGAACTTCATCCCCTATTTCTGCTGGGGCAACCGCGGGCGAAGTGGGATGACGGTGTTTGTATAAGCCTGACCAAAAGAGGTTTTGCCACGGATTTCACGAATACCACCAATTTCTTGATGGCGTCAATCGAATTTCACAGAGAAGGCACCAGAATTGTAGAGGTAGATGATGCTTAAAACACGCTGGCTTCCCGAAGATCCGCCGTTGCCGGAATATCCCCGACCGTACCTGCGCCGCGAGCGCTGGGTCAACCTGAATGGTTGGTGGGATTACGCCATCGCTCCACGCCAACAGACGACGGCGCCCCAACCCACCGGCAGAATCCGCGTCCCCTATGCCATCGAGGCGGCGCTCTCCGGCGTGCAACGGGCGCTACTGCCCGAAGAGCGACTGTGGTACCGGCGCGAGTTCGCCTCACCCTTGACGCCGGAGGAGAAAGAGGCAGACGCGCGGGTATTGCTGCACTTCGGCGCGCTGGATTGGCAGGCGGAGGTCTTCGTCAATGGCAAGCGCGCCGGCAGCCACGAGGGCGGCTACACACCGTTCAGCTTCGACATCACGGAAGCTCTGCACACGGGCGAGAATGCGTCCTCGAATGCGCTGGTCGTCGCCGTCTATGACCCCACCAATACCGGCTTGCAGCAATGCGGCAAACAGATATTGCGCCCCAACAGCATCTGGTATACCGCCGTCTCCGGCATCTGGCAGACGGTGTGGCTGGAAGTCGTTCCGGCGACGAGCATCGCAGCGTTGAAGCTGACGCCGGATTTAGACGCGGGCGCCCTGATGTTGGAAGTCGCCCTAAGGGGGAAAGCCCACGGGGCAACCGTGAGAGCCGTGGCGCTCGATGGCAATGTGGCGGTTGCGGAGGCAAGCGGCCCCACGGCAGAGCCGCTCATCCTGGTGATTCCCCAACCCCACCCGTGGAGCCCGGCCGACCCGCACCTGTACGATTTGCGCGTGGAACTCGCGCAGGAGGGACAGGTCGTGGACGCGGTCGAAAGCACTTTCGCGCTGCGCAAGTTCAGCCTGGAACCCGACGCGCACGGAACTCTGCGCTTCCACCTCAACAATCAGCCGCTCTTCCTGTACGGACCGCTGGATCAGGGCTACTATCCCGACGGGCTATACACACCGGCGAGCGAAGCCGCCATGCTGTTCGATCTCGAATACACCAGGAAAATCGGCTGCAACATGATCCGCAAGCATGTGAAGGTAGAACCGGCCCGGTGGTACGCCGCCTGCGACCGGTTGGGGCTGATTGTCTGGCAAGATATGCCGAACGGCGGGAAACCCGTCAGCACGGCGACGACGTTACTGGCGTTGCTGGCGGGCTTCAACCAGCATGATGATACCTGGATGGCGCGGCGGGGGCGCGGCGAGGATGCCAATCGCATCCAATTCTGTCGCGAGATGCAGGAGCTGGTGGATCACCTGGTCAACGTACCCTGCATCGCCATCTGGGTCCCCTTCAACGAGGGTTGGGGGCAATTCCAGGCGCGGGATACCGCAGCATGGTTGAAAGCCTATGACCCCACCCGGTTGGTGGACCAGACCTCGGGCTGGTTCGACCAGGGCGGCGGTGATTTCCAAAGCCTGCACATCTACATGCGCCGGCTCTACCACCCACGTCCCGATGCACGACGGGCGTTCATCATCTCGGAATTCGGCGGCTATGGCTGCCGTGTGCCGGGACATGTGTGGGATGAAGCCCACAAATTCAGCCAGCGCTATTTCGAGTCGCCCACGGCATTGACCGAAGCCTACATCACGCTGCTGAAACGCGACCTGGCGCCGCTCATTGCGCAGGGGTTGGCGGGCGCTATCTACACGCAGACGACGGATGTGGAAATCGAGATCAACGGCTACCTCACCTATGACCGCGAGGTTGAGAAAATGGATGCGGAAACGCTGCGGCGCGCGCACGAGACGCTGGTTGCGATTTTTGCCGAGGTTGTGAAGTGACTTTACCAACGCGAGAGCAAGCGCAGCGTTTGATGCAGGAAGCAGAGCGCCTCAACCCGGGACCGTGGGTGCGGCACTCCTGGTATGTCGCGGAGGCAGCGTATGCCATCGCGCAGCGCCATCCCGCGCTCGAGCCGGAAAGCGCAGTGTAATTATCATGGCTCAGGCATTTGACCAATTCCAATTCCAGCCCGTTTCACCTGGTTGGCGCCCGGCAACACGGGAGGATTCCAGAGCGGCATCCAATCCCTGAAGTCCGATAGGAAAACCATCCACCAGAATGAGCCGGTAGCTTCCCATGAATTACCCCCGCAAAGAGACGCACTATCCATGAGTGCATGGACAATGTTTCAATAACCCAAGATTTGATAAGCCAGAGTTGGTCGGATGCAAATTGCGAGCCCAAACTGCCTGGTCGCAACGAACAGGTAAATACCGAACACTTACAGTTGAGCTCTCTGGGGGTATAGTGCAGATTATTGGTGACAGAACACCCTGGCTGCCATAACGACGTAACTATCATCTCGTTTTACTTAAAATGTGTTTTCTGGGAGGCGCTTTGCGCCTCCCAGAAAACACAAAAAGACATCCTCTTCGTCTGTTTACAGAACCTCTTCAGGTTTTCCCCAATAATCTGTCGTATAGGGCTTTCGAAGCAGGTCGCTGACCGAAACTGTGCTATGCCCCTTACGCACCATCTGAAGCGAGAGCAAGGCATTCGTCCCAAGGTTGCGCAGCAACCCGTTGATGGCGCAATCACATCTCACAGTGAGCCCTACCGGGGGCGCAGAAACCCGCTGAACTGCTACGAATGCCCGTATACCCGGGATGCATTTCACCTTTGGGGCAAAAGGAAGATGATTATCATGCAAACACCTTTCTTTTGATTGATTTTTGGCGGTGGGGCTTTGCCCCACCGCCAAAAATCAATTTTCCACTGCGTCCCGTAGGGACGCCTGAGATTTTCGC
>JAFGFB010000110.1 GCA_016931315.1 Anaerolineae bacterium | reverse complement strand
ATTATCACGCAAACGCCTTTCTTTTGATTGATTTTTGGCGGAGGGGCTTTGCCCCTCCGCCAAAAATCAATTTTATCCTACGCCCCGTAGGGGCGTTTGAGATCGTCGCCCCCGGAATGAAACGCACCCGGGGGGTGCGTTTCATTCCGGGGGCGAAAATCAGGGGAAAATTGATTTTTGGCATTTTTAGGAAAAATTGGAGGAGGTTGTGCAAACAGGCGAAGAGGATTTGTTGTGTATTTTGGAAGCGGGACCGGGTACGGTCCCGCTTCCAAAAACCACGTTTATCAGAACTTTCGTGGGGTAAAAAAGGTATCTGCCGGGGCGCGAGGCGCACCCGGCAGATACTTTTTCACACAAAACGCAGTGGCGAGAGCTTAATCCAGCAGCTTGCCGCGGTGCTTGATGGCCGACTGTGCGGCTGCAAGGCGCGCCACGGGCACCCGGAAGGGGCTGCAAGAGACGTAGTTCAAGCCGGCGAGGTAGCAGAATTCGACCGATTCGGGGTCGCCGCCATGCTCACCGCAGATGCCGACCTCAAGCTCATTCCGAGCCGCGCGGCCCTTGCGGACGCCCATGCGCAGCAGGGCGCCAACGCCTTCGGCGTCGAGGGTCTGGAAGGGGTTCACGGGCAGGATGCCCTGCTCGACGTACTCCACCAGGAAACGCCGCTCGGCGTCATCACGGCTGTAGCCGAAGGTCATCTGGGTCAGGTCATTGGTACCGAAGGAGAAGAACTCTGCCAGCCCGGCGACCGCGTCCGCGGTCACGCAAGCGCGCGGGATTTCCATCATGGTGCCGAACTTGTAGGAGATCTCACGGCCCTTCTCGGTCATGACCTGGCGAGCAACTTTCTCCAGTTCAGCCTGGGTCAGTTTGAGCTCGTTGACGTGCCCGGTCAAGGGAATCATCACTTCGGGATGCACTGCGTAACCGGCCGCAGCCGCGTCACAAGCCGCCTCGAAGATAGCGCGTACCTGCATCTTCATGATGTCGGGGAAGATGATGCCCAGGCGAATGCCGCGCAAGCCCATCATGGGGTTGGATTCGTGCATGCGCTCAACAGCGGTCAACATCTTGCGCTTGGCGGAGAGTGTTTCTCCCAGGAGCTGCTTACCGGTGCCGGTTCGCGGCAGGTCCAGGTCGGCTTCCAGGTCGGTGACTTCCACCAACAGCGTTTCCAGCGTGGGCAGGAACTCGTGCAGGGGCGGGTCAATCAGGCGGATGATGACGGGTAGCCCGTCCATGGCCTCGAAAAGCCCGTAGAAGTCGCTGCGCTGGTAGGGCAGCAAGAAGTCGAGGGAAGAGCGGTAAACCTTGACGGCTGGCGATTCTACCACATCGGTGCGCGCCTTCTCGAGTTCCGCTTCGATTTCGTCGCGGCGGGCTTCCTTGATGGCCTGCCCTTCTTCCTTGCCGGTCTCGAGAATGCGCTCGTAGCGGCTCACCACATTGAGCAGTTTCTGCGCTTCTTCGGCGTTGAGGATCATATCCTGCACGTGGGGCAGGCGCTCCTGCTCGAAGAACATGTGCTCGGTGCGGCACAAGCCAATACCCTTGGCGCCGTATTCGCGAGCGCGGCGGGCATCCTTGGGGTAATCGGCGTTGGTCCAAACCTGCAAACCGCGCGTCGGGAAGCCCTGCAAGCCGGCTTCCCACTGGCGAGCGCCGGCATTCGCGGAGATTTCATCAGCCCAACCCAGCAGGGTGGCGAGTTCCACTTCTTTCTTGAAGTCCGGGTCCACTTTGGGCAGCGTGCCCTCGTAGACCTGACCCGTGGCGCCATCGAGGGAGACGATGTCGCCCTCCTTGAGGGTGCGACCGGCCACGGTCACTTCACGCAGGTCCTGATCAATATGCAGGGCGGCGGCGCCGACGACGGCGGGAATACCGAATTGGCGGGCGACCACGGCGGCATGCGCGGTGGCGCCGCCACGGCTGGTGAGAATACCCTTAGAGGCGACCATACCGTGAACGTCATCGGGCTTGGTTTCAGCGCGAATCATGATGACGGCTTCGCCAGCCTTGCCCCAGGCCTCGGCGGTATTCGCATCGAAAGCCAGCTTACCGACTGCCGCACCTGGCGAAGCGTTGACGCCCTCAGCGAGCAAACGCCCGGCAAGCTTAGCCGCCTTGACGGCTTTCTCATCGAACTGCGGATGCAGGAAGAAGTCCACATCCTTGGGGGTCACACGCATAACGGCCTGTTCTTTAGTGATCAAGCCTTCAGCCACCATATCTACCGCAATCTTGACCGTCGCGCGCGCCGTGCGCTTGCCGTTGCGGGTCTGGAGCATCCAGAGTTTACCCTTCTCGATGGTGAACTCGGTATCCTGCATGTCCTTGTAGTGCAGCTCCAACTTCTTGCCAATCGCCTGCAGTTGCTCGGCGATGGCGGGCATATCGTCGCCCAGGTCGGCGACTTTCTTGGTGTTGCGGATACCCGCCACCACGTCCTCGCCCTGAGCGTTGAGCAGGTAGTCACCGTAGATGACGCGCTGCCCGGTTGCGGGGTCGCGGGTGAAGGCCACACCGGTGCCGCTATCGTCGCCCATGTTGCCGAAGACCATGGTCACGACGTTCACTGCGGTGCCCAGGTCATCGGGGATGTGCTCAACACGGCGATAATCTATCGCGCGCTTGCCCATCCAGGAATCGAAGACGGCGCGCACTGCAATCTGTAGTTGCTCAAGAGGATCCTGCGGGAATTCGCGACCGAGCTCCTGCACGTAGACCTGCTTGAAGCGCTTTACGAGTTCCTTGAGGTTCTCAGCCTTCAATTCGGTATCCAGGGTAACGTTCAGCTCCGCCTTGAGCGCGTTCATCACATGGTCAAAGGCCTCGTCATCAATGCCCATGGCGGTGTGCCCGAACATGGCCAACAAGCGGCGATAGCTATCCCAGACGAAGCGCTCGTTCCCGGTCAGCGCAATCATGCCCGGGGCGACCTTGTCGTTCAAACCGACGTTGAGGATGGTGTCCATCATGCCGGGCATGGAGAATTTGGCGCCTGAGCGCACAGAGACCAGCAACGGGTTAGAGGGATCACCGAATTTCTTGTTAGCTTCTTTCTCGACCTGAGCCAGCGCGGTTAGAACCTGCTCCCACATGCCTTCGGGGAGGTTAAACCCGCTATTGATGTAAGCCATACAGCCCCGGGTGGTCACGGTAAAACCAGGGGGAACCGGCAAACCGGCGCGCATCATATCGGCCAGGTTAGCGCCCTTGCCGCCCAAAAGGCCGCGGACGCCATCCCAGCTGCCCATGGCTTGCTCGGCTTGCGCCACTTCGCCAAAAAGATAGACCCACTTGTTACTCATTTTTGCCTCCTAAAGGATTTTTACTGTTACAAAACTGGGTATAGTATACCATAAATACGCTGAATTACTTTCTAACTATTGCAAAGGGTGCGTTTCAAAATGGGAGCGAAAATCGCAGGCGCCCTGTAGGGATGGAGAAAGAATTGATTTTTGTGATGGGGCTTGGCCCCATCACAAAAATCAATCAAAGGGAAAGCGTTTGCATGATAGCCGTTTTGCTT
Organism: Anaerolineae bacterium; assembly: GCA_016931315.1. GTDB lineage: Bacteria > Chloroflexota > Anaerolineae > B4-G1 > SLSP01 > JAAZNO01. Next base: position 3,341 of record JAFGFB010000110.1, on the reverse strand, counting down.
TTTCCCCAAGTTGAAAACAAGTTAACGTTCGCTGACGCGTCAGCGTTCGCTGACGACGGCCCGCCGCTGCAAGACGTACCACTCGGCAAGATTGCGGAAGCGGTCGCCGGTGCGCATCAACGGCGGCAGCTGCACGCCCTGGACGCGCACATCCACAGCGTAGTTGAAGACTGGCACGTATAGGGGAATCGCCGGCACCTCAGCCATGAAGAGCTGCTGATACTCACGGTAAAGGGCGATGCGCTGCTCACGGTTGACCGTCAGCCGGGCCTGCTCCACAATCTCGCTGATGCGGCGATGACGGAAGCCCGTGTAGTTTTGCCCTAGCAGGGCCTGCGTCTCATGCCAGAAGGGATAGGGGTCGGGGTCGCCGGGCGCCATGAGGTGCACGAGGGCGGCTTCGTAGCTGCGACCTTCCAACGCCGCCCCCAAAGCCAGCGGCGGCACCGCGCGCACGGTGACCGAGATGCCCAGGGTGGTCCATTGTGCAGCAATGGCCTGACCCAGGGCAAGGTCGGTAGGCTCATCCGCCACCATTAGTTCAAAACGCAGCGGCGTGCCCTGGGCGTTGCGCAGGGTTTCGGTGACCCGGGTGCGAACCCAACCGGCTGAGCGCAGCAGTGATTCGGCCTGCGCCGGGTCGTAGGGATAGCCGGGCACATCTTCGGTGGTGTAAGCCCAGGTGCCGGGCAGCAAAGGGGTGAGAGGGACGATGGCCTGCCCCAGCAAGACCTCATCCACCAAAGCCTGACGGTCCAGCCCGTAGAGCAAAGCCCGCCGCACCGGTGTGGCATCGAAGGGCACGGTGGCAGAAATCAGCTCGTTGAAGTAGAGCATGGTCATCTCGGCTACCGGCGCGGTGTAGAGGTTGAGGGTCTCGCTATTCCACACGTCCTCCAGCAATGCCGCGGGAACGCCGGCTACACCCTCTACCAGGCCATCCTCGTAGACCTCAAATGCGGCGCGGGGGGTGGGATAGAAACGGAAGACGAGGTTTTCGATATATGCCGATGGACCATAGTAACGCGGGAAGCGTTTGAGCGTAATCTCGTTAATTTGCCCATCCTGTAGCTTGACTTCAGAGAGGCGGAAGGGACCGGTGCCAATGGGTTCACGGTTGAAATCAAGTGAGCCAAGTTCTGCCGAGCGAATGCCAGTGAGCAGATGGGCGGGCAACAAGCCAAAAGTGGTGTAATCGAGAAAGGGAGCGTAAGGCTCCGAGAGCACAAAGCGCAGCTCGAGGTCACCCAGGCGCTCCACACGCACGCTCTGCCACAGGGCGCCGATATCCGGCGGGCCCGGATAATCCGGGTCTTGCAGCAAGCCGACGGTGAAAAGCACGTCATCGGCCGAAACCGGCATGCCATCATGCCAGAGTGCGCTGGGGTTGAGGCGGAAGGTGTAGGTGATGCCGCCGGGCTCGATTTCCCAACCGAGCGCCAGGTCGGGCGCGACCTCGCCCTCCATGCTCATGCGCGTCAAGCCGCTGTAGACCAAAGCGGTGATGTCGCTGTCGGCGTCATTGTAAAAGCTGAGGAGAGGATTGAGGGATTGGGGAAAACCGCTGACGCTTTCCAGATAGGTGCCGCCTGGGGCGGGACGAAATTCGGTGGTATAGGTGGAGGCAAAGTAGACCAACATGCCGGCTGTCAGGAGAAAGCCAACACCGACCAGTAGCACCTGTAAACCAATCCTGCGAAACATCGTGCGCAAAGTCCTTATCAGCCCCTGGAATGGGGCGTATTCAGCATTCAGCCATCAGCGGCGGGGACTGCGCGCCCAGAGGGGCGAGGTTCCAACTGCTGACGGCTGAATAGCGTAAGCTGGCGCCTGTGGCGCCCCCCATCAACTCGCCAGGAGCACGTTGACCATCGCAATGATAAAGAACAAGACCGAGGTCCCGATGGTCATACGGAAGAGCAATAGTTCCGCGCCACGGCGCTTGCGCAACACGCCAGACTGCGCGCCGCCAAAAATCCCCCCCAAGCCACTGCTCTGCACTTCGAATAGAATCAACACCACCAAGACGATCGCCAGGATGATCTGCACAATATTCAAATAGACCTGCATGTCCTTTTTCCCTCCAAAAGCCAGATGCCCGGCTATTATAACACGCCCTATGAAATTGACAACGGGCGAAAAGGGCTGGGGAAATTAACCACGGAATACACGGAAAAATGCTTTGGATTCCTTCATGGATTTTTGGCGGCGTGGCTTCGCCACGCCGCCAAAAATCAATCAAAGGAAAGGCGTTTGCATGATAGTCGTCTTGCTTTTGCCCCAAAGTTGAAACACACCCAGTTTGCCCAGTTTATTGGCGTAAGCCAGCTAAAAGACCGGGAATTTTGTCAGGATAAACCAGATAGTCCAAAGTACACAGCCAAAAACAATGAGTGTCATAAGCAGGTCAACCAATGCTGCTCGTATCGTACGACCTCTGACTGTCACCTGTCTTTTTCCCCTCCAAGTATCAAGGACCTCTAGCAAGGTACGAGAGATACTATAGAGATGCGATATACTAACCAGCAAAAGCGCAAAAACAACCCATTTCATAGATAGATTCCTCCTTGGGTTGGAAACGATGGTGTCCGCCTCACGGAAAGTCCCCTATAAAACAGGCGCACGCGATTTTGCTACTTTGCTCTCGCTGCTGTCGAAGTCAACTTCGAGTTTCCATCCGCAAAGACTGTAGTGATATAAGGGCGCACAGCACGATCACAATAACACCTCAACTGCTCTCGCTCCTCTTGGAGTTTTCCTGAAAGTGAATCCCAGCCCATAGCAATCCTGAGAAGATTGCACTTATGACAAGATCTTCACCTAATGACAAGTCTTGAAATCTTGGCGACATCCCGAAGAAAATGGAAAAAGGCAAAAATATACAGAGAAAGCGGATGAAATTGTACTGCCATGGGATCTGCAAGAAATGTTTCTGTTTTGCGTTGCGCACAAAGGAAAGGGCTGCAGCAGTCAAAACCACGCCTAAATATGCCAGAATCACCTCAAATTTATCGGTTACCACAAGGAACGCAACTACAAAACAGGTCGACACTACTAAATAGGATGCTATTTTCGAAAGTTTTGGGGTTCGGTCAAACATTATTTTACCCTTCTTTATGGTAACGTTACGTTTCGGCACATACTGTGGCATAGATTTCCCACCAGCAGTAAACTTTGGCTGAGCAACTCAAGTAGTCTCATGCTACCACCAACCAGCTCGATGAGGGATGTACCAAACCAACAAACCCCATATTACCCAGAGGATCATCACCCACAGCACACGGCGATAACGCCCCTTGCGCAATTGGTGTGCCGCCGTTACAACAAACGGCAGCGACATT
>JAFGFB010000109.1 GCA_016931315.1 Anaerolineae bacterium | reverse complement strand
TCGTCGGTCCAGGTGGCGGTGGGCAAGGCGAGTGAAACCGCGTTGACCGGCGCCAGCAGCACCAGCGCGACCAACCCCACGAAGCCGAAAGCCAGAGCTACAGCGCCTAACAGGTTCGCAAATCTGACATTCATGTAACACCTCCTCATCGCTCATAGAATCGTGTTCAACCGGGTCACATGCTTTGGCAAAACGTTCGCGCAGGAATTAGCATGCCTAGATCCGCAAGGGAGGTTGCTGTAGGATCCCGGTAACGAGACGTGCAAGCGAGCTGGGAGCGCTGGAATGGTGATTGGCCTGGAGAAGTGGGGAACAACAGGATCCTGTAATTATTATAGGGGCAGTACGGCGCGCTGTCAATAGAGGCGTGTTTCAAATCTGGGTGGACAATCTCAAGTACCCTTACGGGGTGCAGAATTAGGGTGACTTTTTTGTGGTGTGGCTTCGCCGCACCACAAAAAATAACTCAAAGAAAGGTATTTGCATGATAATCGGCTCGCTTTTTCCCCCGAGTTGAAACGCACCCTGTAAGGTTGCAAGGGGTGGAGCGCATTTCTGTCTGCCTGTCCCAAACTCGGAAAAGGCATTTTAGACAGGATTTACCGGATGAACAGGATTTTTTTTCCTTTTCTCTGGCATGCTACCTGGGAGCGTACCAACTTTTGCCTCTGGCTAATCCTGAAAATCCTGTTAATCCTGTCCTAAACTCCGAACCGGTAGGGGTTTTGTGTAGGTGCAGATTCTGTGGATCGCGCGGAAGCCGACTGCTTCGTAAAGCCTTTGTGCTGCGGGATTGTCGGATTCGACGCAGACGCTGGCGATTTTCATCCCCCGCGCCTGCATTTGCCGTAAGCCGGCGTTCAATACCGCCGCCCCCAATCCCTGGCGGCGGAAATCCGGGTGGGTCCCGACTGGTTCAAAGTGGCCCACCTGGTTCACAGGGTCCAACCAGCACAGGCAGAAAGCCGCAAATCTCCCACCGGGCGCGATTGCCACCAGATCCAACTCCGGCGTGTAGACCGGAGAGCGCATGAAGCGCAGAGTGCCCTCGGTGTAAATCTCGATGGGCTTGCTCGATTCGAAGGCTGCGTGTGCTACCGCAGCCCGTTGGCGCACTTCGTGTTCGCCCGCCACGGCGCGCAGGCAATATTCTGGGGGCAATTGAGGTTCTGGGAGTTTGTCATCGAGGGCGCGCTCCATGTGGTGCATGTGAAAATCGCTGCGCGCAAAGCCGCGCGCTTCCAGATGGTTGATGAACCGGCTATCGTGTTCGGAAACCCACATGGTCTGCACGTCTGTGCCGCCCTGCTCGAGGGCAATGTTGCTCATCTGTTCCTCAGCCCAGAGTGCCAGAGCCTGGCGCTGCTCGAAAGAGGCTGGATCCGGGGACACGAAGACATCGAAGGCGCGGAACCGCGGCGAGAGGAGCACCCAGCCGATCACGCTACCCTCGGGGTCGCGCTCCGCCAGAAAAAGCCGCTGCTGAAAATCCGGGTCGAGATAGAACAGCCACCAGTGCAAATCGCCGCAATGGACGTAGTACGCCGGACCGGCGGCTTTTCTTCCGGCGATGAGGATTTCCCGAATGCTTTCGAGGTCAGCTGCGTTGCGGTAGGGACGGAGGATCATTTTCGGGTAAGCTTGCGCCCATTGCAGAAAGCGCTCGAGCCAATCGCCGTGGGGGACCGCGTGGAAGCCGGTTGCGTTCATGTGCCTTGCCTCGCGCGCGCAGTCTCTATTGCCAGCCTGATGCGCGCCCCGATTTCTTCGTGTAGCGATTGTGGGACTTCTAACTGGCAGTCATGGCGGTAGGGATTGCCGAATTCCGGGTCTTCGAAGCCCCAACCCTGGAGCTCCACCTCGTGATTGTAGCGCGGCACGAGCCACCAGTGGATATGCGGATTGGGGGGATTTTCGCGATAGGCGTGGTTCATATAGCACGACACGTTGAACAGGGTCGCATCGAAGGCAGTACGGAGCGCATTTTCCATGGTCTTGACGACGGCGAGCCAATCCAACACCTCGTCAGCCGTGAGATCAGCCAGGTCACCGCAGTGTCTTTTGAGGTGCAGGATGCACCTGCCGACGAGTCGCTGATTGGGCGCTAAGACGACGCGCCAGGTGTCCGTCTCGTGCAGCAAGATGTAGACGGGATTATCCGGCGACCAGGCGCAAATGGGGCAAGTCACTGGAACCCTCCATGTTCACTGATGGTGCTGATACTGGTTGCATTATAGGTGAGCTGGCGGGTGAGTCAACGGAGAGCGTCAGGACTTTATCATTCTCGTCAGGTTTCACCCATTCACAAGGCTTTGCAATTAAAACGACCGAGGAAAGGATGTTTTGCGGTGACGGGCTACCGCCCGTCACCGCAAAACATCAGAAAAATAACGGCTTTAGCCGTCTCCTAGACTGCGACGCATTGCCCGTAGGGGGAATGATAAGGCCCCGGGAGAACGTTGACTTTGTTTTGTCTGGTTGTTGCCTGGTCATGGGTTTTACCGTTGTGTGCCGATCGCCGTTTCCAGGTGCTGCAATGCCCGTTCTTTGATCCACTCGGCTTGCGAGCGGCTAAGTTTTAGTTGGGTGAAAGCCAGGGAGAAAGCCATTCTCCCTCCAACCGTGCTAACGCCCAAGACGATGTCCTCTGGATTGCCACCCAGAGACGGTCCGTAGACCGCATCCAGCTGCAATGCGCCCGCTTGTGTGGGCAGATTCAGACGGCCCAGATTGGTGATGGAGAGGTCGTACGCTACCGTGAGAAAAGACTGCGCGACGAATTCGGGCGCAACGACCGCGCCAAGCCGGTCCATCATGACGTTGCCTTCGATCAACGACCGGAAGACGTGCCGGTCCTCGGCGCAGCGGGCGAGGCTTTGTTTGATCTCGCGCGCCACAGCCCAGAAATCGCGTTGGGGCGCGCAATCCACAGATAGCTCGACGAGGTTGACGTATAGCCCGAAGGCCTCGCCTACGGGTGGGTTCAGCCGTTCCCGCAAGCTGAGGGGGCTTTGAAGCCGGCGTTTCCAGCCATTCCCCCGTAGTTCTCCAAAGGCGCGTAGGAAGGCGGCGCTCAAAGCGGCGTGTACGGTGGTGTTCTCACTGCGGCTACGCTGGATCAGGGCGGCGGTCTGTGCGGGGGTCAATTCCCAGTTCAGCAGCTGATAGTTCGCTTGTTTTCGCGGCGGCAGGGGGTGTTGCGGGGCTAGCTTGAGCAGGTATCGGAATGCCGCGGCTTTGATTTTGAATTGCCAGACAAGCGACCGCTTCCCGGGGAAGTCGGGTAGCCCATCACTCATGGATAGAGCGGGTGGGAGCGGTTGCACGGTTGCCTCGGGGTGCTCCAGGAATTCCAGGAAATCCCGAATCAGGTAGACGACGGATAAGCCATCCGCCAAGGCATGGGGGCAGATGAAGCTGAGCTCGGAGGCGTCCTCGCCCCGCAACCAGACCAGGCGCAGGGGGGCGTCGTTGAGCAAGTCAAAGGGCTGACCCAGTTCAGCGGCTACCTCATCCGCCCACTGTTCGGAGTGGCCGCGCTCCACGAGCCGGACCGGGATTTCCAAATCCGGGTCGGGGATCAGAACCACCTGCCGGTGCGCTGTTTCGGTGAGCCGCATGGATAGCGCAGGGTATTTCCGCCGCAATTTGTCGAGCGCCGCCCGAAGTTGGTCGGGGCTGAGGGCGCCGTGAAGGCGGGCGGTCAGGGCGAAGTTGATGGATTGGACCTTCGAAGCCAGCCAAACGGCGAACTGTCCACCACGAAGGCGTTGTTGATATTCGTGCATAGTAGCCTCGCATTCATACCTAAGGCGAAGTTTTTTATGGCTAAGGCGCCCCGGCTTCATGTGCCCAGCAAACTAGTTGTTGCACTCCCATGGCTTGCGCCTACGATTGTGGGGGCAGGTTTGTGGCTCCAGGGCGCCCCAGCTGGGCGAACTTGCGCCCGACCAGGATATACCAGGCGATCAGGAGCAGGGCATTGGGGACGATGATGATAAGTGCGACGATTGGGGATGCGGTCAGCGCCTGTCTGAGATAATCGGCTAATGACAGGGTGTGCGCCAGGATTCCCACCAGGGCGGTGGCGCTGCCAAAAGCCGCGCTTCGACGCATGTTGCAAGCCATCAGCAGCCCCGCGATGGATACCAGGAAGAGCGCCATATTGAAGCCACCCACGGCGCGCTGATTCGTGTGCGCCAGGAGCGCCTGCCCGGCAGCAAGGAGGGTTGATTTTTCCGCAGCGCTCGTGGCTGCGGCGTAGCGTTTGCTGAGCGCGAGCATGGCGAAAGGGTTGTTGGTTGCCAGGAAGACGCCGATTCCGAGCAGGGCTACCGTGAGCGCAAGCAGTATCAGACCCGGTTGGGCTTTTTTGAGCGCCATGGCGAGGGCGAGAAAGACGGGAATGAACGCCAGATACATGGGGATTTCCAAGCCCCACAGGTCGAGGAGGCCCAGCAAGCTGGTGCTCTGTAGGAGCACGAACCAGTCATGGAGCGTTTCTGGTGGGGGGAAGATGGCGAGGATGACCACCTCGCCCAGGATCGCCGCAGCTGCCACAAGCGCTGCGATGCTGCCGATGCGGAAGAGCTGTTGATAGGGTGAACCGGTGGCCTTGCTGTGAGCCTCTGGATTCAGCATGTTTAACCGTCCTTGTGTGGAATGGGACCATGCAGGCGCGAAATCTCACGCCAGGGCGCTAAGGGTGCAGAGTTGCCGCGTTCGGATTCTGAGCTGTTGTCGGAGCGTGCGGCTCTTCGTGGCGGGCGTTGCCGTGCCAGATCAGCTCTATGATGCCTTCTTCGGTGTCCGCGGCATCGTAATCGCCGGTCAGTTTTCCGGGATGGTGGTAGACCATCCCCGCCTTCTCGTTGCGCTCGAGGCAATCCAGGAGCGTTTCCACGCCGTATCTTCGGGCGAAGGTGGCAAAGGCGCGGATGCGCACTTTGTCGAGCATCGTCCCGGAGCACGGGAAGTCCGCGCATTCCCAGCAGCCGTTCAGGTGTCTGGAGCGGCAGCATTTGAGGTTGGTGCACGCCTCGCGATCCGCGCAGCCATCATCGCGGCAACCCACGCAGTGCGCAGCTTCGCTGCACAGGGCGCAGGCGAGTCCACAAAAGGCAATCCCTTTTTGACGATCCATGATCAGATTCCTGTGGATCAAGGTGTGTTTCTCAGCACCAGCGGCAGGTAGACGCGGCTCCAAACCGTGATGTTGAAGGTTTGGGTGTCGAAGAGGCCCCCACTATCGGTGACGCGTAGCACTACTGTGTGCCTGCCGCCATCGGCGCAGGTGGGCGTGCCGGAAAGCGCCGCTGTGCCGTCGCCGTGGTCGGTGAGCGTGAGCCAACCCGGCAGGGTCGATGCGGTCAGGGTGAGGGTGTCGCCGTGGATCAGGTCGGCGTCGGTGGCGGTGACCGTAGCGGTGTAGAGCGTTCCCTGCGTGGCGGTGGTGACGGGCGTGCTGGTAAAGGCGGGCGCGTCATTCACGTTGGCAACGGTGAGGGTGAATACCTGTTCAGCGAACAAACCGCCACTATCGGTCACGCGCAGCACGACGGCATGGTCGCCGACCTCGGCATTGGTGGAGGTGCCGGAGAGGGTGGCGGTATTGTCGCCGTGATCGGTGAGCGTGAGCCAGCTGGGTAGGGTGGGCGTAGTGAGGGTGATCGGCGCATTGCAGTGGAGCAGGTCGGGGTCGGTGGTGATGATGGCGGCGGTGTAGAGGGCGCCTTGCGTGGCAGTGGTGAGGGGCGTGCTGATGAAGAGTGGCGCGTCATTCACGTTGACGACCGTGAGGGAAAAAGCTTGCGTGCCGGTCAATCCGCCAGTGTCGGTGACGTGCAGGACGATGGCGTGCGCGCCGACTTCGGTTTCGGTGGGCGTGCCGGAGAGGGTGGCGGTGGTAGCGCCGGTCTGCTGCAGTGCTAACCAGGGAGGGAGCGTACCCGCAGTGAGCGTCAGGGTGTCGCCGTGGATCAGGTCGGCGTCGGTGGCGGTGACGGTTGTGGTGTAGAGCGTCCCCTGTGTGGCGGTGGTGACGGGCGTGCTGGTAAAGGCGGGGGCATCGTTGACGTTGGCGACGGTGAGGGTGAATGCTTGCTCGGCGAACAAGCCCCCACTATCGGTCGCGCGCAGCACGACGGCATGGTCGCCGACCTCGGCATTGGTGGGCGTGCCGGAGAGGGTGGCGGTGTTGTCGCCGTGATCAGTGAGCGTGAGCCAGCCCGGCAGGGTGGTTGCGGTGAGGGTGAGGGTATCGCCGTTATGATCTTCAGCCGTTGCCGAGTAGGTATAGACCGTAATCTCGCTTGCTGCCGTCAGTGGCGCGCTTGTGAAAACGGGGGCGCTATTGGATACGGTGAAGGCGATGCTGGCGGTATTGGTTCGCGTCAGCGGATCGTCTGCAGCGGAGATGAAGGCGGTGTTGGTGTACGTTCCCGCGGCTAGCGGCACGGTCAGCACGCCGCTGATGGTGATGGCGCCCCCTTGCCCGGGCGCCAGGTCTTGTACCAACCAGACCCAGGGTGGGAGCGCGCCCGTGTCGGTGAAGGTGAGGGTCGAGGCGACCGACACGCTTTGAAGCCAGGTGGGCAGGGTATCGGTGACGATGACCTGTGTGGCGGTCAGGGTCCCTTGATTGGAGAGGCTGAGGGTGAAGGTGAGGTGCTGCCCCGGTTCTAGGACCGCCGGGTAGACGGATTTTTCCGGCGTCACGTTGACCTGGGTTTCGTAGGCGCCCATATCGATAATGGGCGGCGTGCCGGCGCCGGTATCCGGGACGCCGGGGACGTCTGCAAAGCGCCGGTTGTCATCGAGATCGGTCGTGACCGCAGTGGGCACGGCGGCGTTGATTCCGGCATCTATGGCGGGCGAGGCTGGCTGCAGGCGCAGATTCCCACCTGCGGCATCCACGAAGCGGGGGTCGACGTCGATGTTGCCGCCATTATCGGTGCCGCAGGCGGGGTTCCAACCGGCGCCAGAGCCTCTGCAGCCCTGAACATCACTGTAGAAGACAAAGGTACCCGCCGTCCCATAGTTGGTGCAAATCTCCGGTCCCAGAGCGGCGGTGTTGCCCCAGAGGATGGCGTTTCTCAGATTGGGTCCACGGTCAAAGGTGCTATACAAAGCGCCTCCTTCTGAGGCGCTGTTTTGGGTAAAGGTGGTATTGATAAAATCCATGGTGCTGCGGTAGTTGTAGATGGCGCCGCCGCGGGTGGCACTGTTATCCATGAAAAACCCGTTGGTCAAGATTGGCCCGGTGATGTTATGGTTGTGTATCGCCCCGCCCTCTACAGCGGTGTTGCCGATGAAGATCACGTTGGTGTACACGCCATCTTGGTAGGAAGGGTTATAAAGCCCCCCACCGCCGGCGCCGGCGGTGTTGTGGCTAAAGAGCACATCCTGCAGCACGGGCTTGAGATTGCTGCCAGTATTGGCGAGGCCCCCGCCATTCATGGTCGCGTGGTTAGTCTCAAAGCGAACGCGCGTCAAGATGGGTTCGCTGTACCATTCGTTGTTCATGCCCCCGCCGTTGTTGGTGGCGGTGTTGCCGGTAAAGGTCACATCGGTTACCTGGGGGTGGCTGTTGTAGTTGAGCATCCCGCCGCCATCCTTTGCGGCGTTGCCAGTGAAGCTGATGTGGGTGAGCTCTGGGCTGCTATCCTGGTTGAACATACCGCCGCCGGCTTCTGCTGCCAGGTTGCCGCTGAAGGTGATGTGGCTAAGCGTGGGACTTCCTGGAAAGCTGACCATCCCGCCGCCGTTATAGTCCGGCCAAGGGCCATTGGCCTGCCCGGCGGTGATGGTGAAGCCATCCAGCACGGTGGTGGGGTCTGCGCCGGTGCCGGTGACGACGTGGTAGACATTGCTGCCGGCGATGTGGGCCGTGGTAGTGACGACGCCGTGGGAGTCGGTGAGGTCGTTCTGGTCAATATCGCCGCTGAGGATGGTGGGGTGGGCCTGCCAGTCGCGCTGGTCGCGGGCGGTTTCGGTTCCGGAAAAGCCGCCGTAGAGGGCGACGCCGCCTGGCAGAGTGAAGGTATCCGTGATGGCGTTGCCGGGATAGTGGACGCCTGCCTGGACCCAGATCTCATCGCCGCTGGCGGCAGTCGCCAGTGCGGTTTGCAGGGTGCAGGCGTTGGTCCAGGAAGAGCAGTCGCCGCTACCCACGGCTGAGGGGGCGGCGTAGCGGATGCTGCCGCTGCGCATAGCAGCGGTGCCGCTGCTGATGGCGGCGGTGGCGGCTTGAGAGGCGTTCAGCCCGGCAGTGAAGATCAGGGATAAAGTAATGAGAACGAGGGCAAGTTCTGCAAGCAAGTGCCAAAGTTTGTGGGTCATAGGAGCCTCCTCGTAGTCGGGACGGCTAGACAACGGTGGGAGCGCTCCTGTCCAGCGCTCTCCACGTTTGGATAATGACGCTGATTTCATTGTATACGGGATTTTGTTCTTGGACAAGAGCCTTGCAAGCAGGGCATTCGTAGCAGGTCAGGAGGCTTCTGCGCCCCCTGTGAGGCCCGCAGTGCAAAGTGGTCGCTTCGTCAACCCCGGAGACGAATGCCTTGATCGCGCTTCAGAAGCGTTGTGTGAAGCATAGTACGGTTTTGGTCAGCGACCTGCTACGAAATCCCAAGCAAGGGTGCACAAGAAGTATCCCTTGGCGGTTTTTGCGCCTTGGCGTGAGAGGAAAAAGCTCTCGCAAAGCCGCAAAGTCGCAAGGGTTGCGTTCTATGTTTAGAGCTCCTTCCCTAGGCTCAGGCCAGCGGCTCGCGCAGGTGGATGCGCCCGCCCATGCGGAAGTAGCGCATGCGCCCGGCATCATCGCGGAGCACGTGGCATTGCGTGCCCCTGGCTTTGCCATCGGCAACGACGAGCCTATCGGTCTCCACGGCTTCGAGCGTGTAGGGGGGCAGGTTCGGCTCCGGCGGTGTATCCTCGGTGGGGAAGCCGCCGGTGTTGATTTCCTGTCCGATGATCTTCCCGGCAAGGCTGCGGATTTCCACGAAGCTAATTCGGGGGAGCACGTAGCGCCCTTCGATTTCCCGCATTTGTTCGGGCGAAAGGGGCTGGAAGGTCTCCTCGGGTAGCTCGATGCCGAGGAAATCGCGCAGGGCTTGCTTGCGGATGGCGCGGGCGAGCTGCCCGGCGGTATCGGCATTGGCGAGGACCGCGATGGCAAAGGATTTCCCGGGGCAAAATTCGAGCCACGCGCCCTGCCCGTGGGTGGCGCCGCCGTGATGGTAGAAGGTCTCGCCTGCCAGGCGCTCGATGTGCCACGCGAGGCCGATCGCTTCCCGGTCGCGCCAGATGGGCGCCTGCGGCGTCTGCATCGCGCGGACTGATTCTGGGGCGAGCACCTGCCTGCCGTCTCGGGCTTTGCCCTGGTCGAGCAGCATCCGCGCATAGGTGAGCAAGTCGGGCGCGTTCGCTACGATGGAGCCCATCGGCGCGCCGCAGCGGGGCAAGCCCCAGGGGGTGATGACCTCCGCGGCATCGCCAGATACCCGGTGCCCGACCGCGAAGCGCTGGGTCATGAGCGTCTCGGCGTTGAAGTGGCAATTCGTTAGCCCGAGCGGCTTGAGCAGCGTATCGGCGGCGACCTGCTCAAAGGGCATGCCCGTCGCCAATTCCACCAGGTGCCCGAGCAGCACGAAGGCGGCGTTGTTGTAGGAATAGGCGGCGCCGAGGGGGGCGACCTGCGGCAGCTCCGCCATGCGGGCGGCGTATTTGCCGAGCGCGTTCTCGCCGGCGCCGGTATCAATGAAGAAGTCGCCGAGCCATCCGCCCATGTGCGTGAGGAGATGCCAGACCGTCGCCTCGGCGCTCGCCTGGTCATCGCTCACGCGCCACTCCGGCGCTAAATCGCGCACGCGGGTACTGAGTTGCAGCTTGCCTGTCTCAATCAGGCGCATGATGACGGCGCAGGTAAAGGTCTTGGTGATGGAGCCGACCTGAAAAAGGGTGGTGGGCTGCACCGGCAGCGGGTGGTTGAGGTTGGTGACGCCAAATCCGGCGGTGTAGACCTCGTCGCCTGCGGCGATGCCCACAGTCGCTCCGGGGATGTGCCGCGCGCGCAGCTCCTCCTCGGCAAAGGCGCATAGATGCTCCCATGGATGTTGGGTGTTGATGGTCATTTGAAGGACCTCCTGTAGGTGTTGGGCAGCCTTGATTATAGGGCGAAAAAGCGAAAAAGCGAAAAAGCGAAAAAGCGGGAGGGTATAGGACAAATTATTGGGTAGTTCAAAGGTCGGCTGGGTGAGACAATACGTCTAGACACTTGAGCACGCTGAAAAGGCGCAGAGGGTGGTTTTTTTTGTGATTTTCGTGAACGGGGCTGCGCCCCCGTTCACGAAAATCACTCCTGCAGAAAGAAGGCGCAGAGAGTTGATCGCTGATGAAGGCCATTTACAAGATGGCGATCTTATTTTCTCCAATATTCTGTCGTATACCCAAAAAGCGGGAAGGCGGAGGGCCGCTATCAACCGTTGCTACTTTTTTCTTGTTATTGAGTTCCACCACAGAACAACGATAAGTGTCAGAAGGGCCAGCACGAAAGCCCATGCTGGATCAAGATCAATTATTCCAAGTGGGAAAAGCCAGAGCACAATTCCGTAGACCATCGTGATATAGATTGTGACGAATAGAGCGGTCCATCCCTTTTCCTTTTGCCAGATGCTCCACACTATCCAAACCCAGATTATGGATCCTACCACGCTCATCCCTAGCCAATAAGTTTTGACTACTGAAATGCTAGCTAGAAGAAGAAGCGCAAGCACAAATAGCCATGAAACCGAATTTCTCATCCATTTCCGCATAAACATAATCTCCCTCAATCCATGGTGAGCACGAGGTTCACCACAGCTATGGTCCTGAAATCTCCAACTCGCCATATCCGGGCCAGGGTTGCATTTATCGCCTCCGGTAACCCATATTCACCAATGATATCCTCTACAGTCAATTCCAAATCAACTTGGGGCTCACCGGTGTTGATCAAACAGAATCGGATTGCCATCCGGGTCCACCACCACAAAACTGGCTGGACCGGTCGCCGTCTCATCCGCCTCGCTATCCAGGGTAATGCCATGCGCCTGCAACTGGGCTTCCGTTTCTTGTGACGTTTAAAGATGTTGCTCCAAGAATCTATCTGCTCAGGAAAAAACCAAGGTTCATCCACATAACGATGGTCAAGATTGTGCCTTGGACCAACAGTATTAGAGACCACTTGTCGCGCAAGTCAAGCGGTAGACGCTTCTTCCTTAGCCGAATCACACTTCGCAGAACGAAGTATCCTATACAGAGCTCTACAACAGTGATCACCATCACTATGCTTAAGGCGAGCTATTTCATGATGCGTATCCTATACAAAACTCTGCCCTTACCCCCATTTGTGTCTGGCAAATGGGGGTTAGCTCATTCCCTGCAATTTGCACTCTGCTATCCAAATCCGGGCGCCCATGTGGTACAACGTAATGTAATAGTCTGGTCTTCATGCTACCACCAACCAGCTCGATGAGGGATGTACCAAACCAACAAACCCCATATCACCCAGAGGATCATCACCCACAGCACACGGCGATAACGCCCCTTGCGCAATTGGTGTGCCGCCGTTACAACAAACGGCAGCGACATT
>JAFGFB010000108.1 GCA_016931315.1 Anaerolineae bacterium | reverse complement strand
GCACAGCGAGCCTTATGGAGGGCGCAGAAGCCCACTGAACTGCTACGAATGCCCCTGTACCCGGGCAGTTGAAGCACTTATGATTCAGGCTATACTGTTGGCATGCAAGAGCGTGAGGTGCGCGAAACAAAGTTCGCGATTCGAGGAGGACACAATGTTGAACGCCGCAGAACTAAAAGCGTTATTGGAGCGATTGAATACAGTCGCTGTGGTGGGGATGTCTACCCATCCTGCCAAAGCTGCTCATCGTGTGCCGGCATATTTGCTTACCGAAGGCTTTGAGGTGATCCCGGTGAACCCTCACGCCGAGACGATTCTTGAGCGACGCTGCTATCGCAGCCTGCTGAACATTCCGGAATCCATTGATATTGTGGACGTGTTCCGCCCTTCAGCCGATGCCCTCGCAGTGGTGGAAGAGGCGATTGTGCGACACAAAGCGCGTGGTGATGTGGCGCTGATTTGGCTGCAGCTGGGTATTGTGAACGAGACTGCGCGGGTTTTAGCGGCAGAAGCCGGTATTCCCTTCATTCAGGATCGCTGCATGGCCATTGAGATTCCACGCCTGTTTCCACACGGCAGGAAGTAGACTCATCGTAGGGCAAACCCCTTTACAGTAGGGTGCGGGGATCAGGCAAGACGCCGGGTTGCAGCAGCCGTACTGCTGCCTCGTATCCTTCGGCTTCCATGGCATTGGGGCGCACGTTGCGCACCTGCGCAATGGCTACATCGGGCGTCAAGCCCTTATAGGCGACCAGATACCCTGCCAGAATGGCGCCGGTGCGATCTCTTCCCATATAGCAGTGCACAAGTGTGGGATTGCCTGCGGTTAGTTGTGCTTCAATGAAGGCCCACACCTTGAGTGATTCGTAGATAAAGGCGCGCTGCAATCCCCGCGAGGTCAACAGGAGTGAGGGGAACTTTGCGCGGTAATGGCTAAAACCGTATGACGATAGGTCGTCGGGCATATCATCCGCTGCCAGTGAGACAATAGTTCGAATCCCTGCGGCGTAGAGTTCCGCGGGGTTCCAGGGCGCCACGGTCGGTCCGGGGCGTCCGGCGAGCAGAGCATCAATGACCCAGAAAGCGTGTTGCATTTCCCCATTATATCTGAACCGGCTAAGCGTCAAGACCATAATGGGATATAGGACAAATTATTGTCTGTCTAGCGCCATACACAAGATGCGGCACGCTTTCCCGGGTTGATCTAGTAAAGAATACTTTTGGGATGCGCGAAGCGCGTCCCAAAAATACAAAAAAAGACCTTCTTCATCTGTTTGCACAACTTCTTTTGGCTTTTCCCAATAAGCTGTTGTAAACCCACCCGGTTGGTAACTGTTCAGACTTCCATCGCAGCGCGCGAATTTCGGATTTTAGCCGCTCTTGGTTGTGGCAAGCGGGAGAATGCTGAACAGCTACCCCGGTTGCTTTATCTGGGTTGTGAAGTATAGTCAATCTAGTGGGTGATGGAAATACCCCTCAGAGCAGCGGGCGCGCCCACTGTAAAGACCTTGTAGGGAAATCAAAGCCTGATTTCTCTGAACCTAGAGATGCGAGCTCTATTGAGAAGTGGAGTGTGGAAGGTCTGGCTTTGGACCTCCGCAATAGTTTAATGGGAGTTCTGGGATAGTGATGGAAACGATGAAGGTTGAGGCTGAGGAACTTGCGGAGCAGCATGTTCCCTTGGAGATTGTAGTTGCTGTACAATTCCAACCGGTAGGCAAGGCTTATCATTTTGTTGCCGCTTCGGAATTAGCTTTGGCGGTGGATGATTGGGTGGTCGTGGAGACGGCGCAGGGCTTGCAGGTTGGGCAGGTAGCTGCCGTAATGCCTTCACAGGTTTGCAAGAACTGTGGTGATGAGACCTTACGTCCGGTATTGCGTCGAGCCAGTGGGCTGGATATGGCGCGGCGCCAGCATTTGCAGGAACGTGGCGAACGGGCGGTGACGATTATTGCAGAAGAAATCAAAGCCCTGGAGCTCAAAGAAGTGAAGCCGATCGAGGTCGAATTCACCCTGGATGGTGAAAAGGCGATAGTGTTTTGCGCCGGAACACTTTCGGGCAATGACCAGAATGTCCTGCGGCGACGCCTGGGACCGCGCTTGCGCTGTCATGTGGACTTGCGTGTCATCGGTCCCCGCGATCATGCCAAGATGCTTGGCGGCTATGGCGTCTGTGGTGAACCCTTGTGTTGCGCGCGCTTTCTGGATGATTTCCATACCGTCTCGATTCGTATGGCGAAAGATCAATCCATTTCCATGGCGCCGACGGATATCACGGGCATGTGTGGGCGCTTGCGCTGTTGCCTGGCTTACGAGCATCAGGTCTATTTGGATTCTGCGAAGGATTTCCCCAAGCGTAAATCGCGCGTTCGTACTGCTGAGGGGATTGGACGGGTGATTGATTGGGATGCGCTCAAAGCGGAGCTGGTCGTGGAGATTCCACCAGATGGCCCCAGGCGCGAGCGTAAGCATTATCGCTTCCCCGTTGCTGATGTTGAGGTGATTTCAGGGGAAGAAACTGAGTAATCCCTGTGTTGCAAACCTAAGACGACCGGCAGCGCCGGTCGTCTTTTGTTGGTCTCAATTCAGACTTGGCGCCCCTACAGAGGGTGGATGAGGCGTAACTTGAGCCAGGCCCTAGGGTTCGATGCGGACCCACGTGAGCAGGATATTGCCGGCAAGCGTGTCTGCGCCAGCGCCGGCGACCGGAACACGGTTGCCAGTCGTTGCGTCATACATCCCGGTAAGAATCTGATAGTCACCCGGTGGTGTTTCCGGAGGAATGGCGAGCGTATAGGTGTCTTGCAAGGGCACTCCCGCGAGCCAATTTTGGGTAGGATAGGCGCCCTCCAAGGGAATTTGATCATCCTGCGCCCAAAGCGGTCCCTGTGTGGCGGGGTTGTATGCCGTGCCTAGCAGGTGCGTGAAGACGGTATAACTCTGGCTGATGGGTATTTGCGCTTGCCAGTAGAGCGTTAATTCCAGTGTGTCGCCTGGATGTGCCACGGGTGGATTCCCTGTTGGGGCACCATGCAAGGCGTAACCCAGTAGGGTTGCCTCACCGGCGATGGCCTCCAATTGGTGGGGAATTCGAGCGAGAACGGGGGGCTTGAGTGTGTGGGTGACGCGCAACTGCCCAAAGTGGATTTTCACGCCATCGGGCGTGCTCAGCTCGAACGTATAGGACTGTGCGGGCGCGTAGGGCTGGATGGTGAATTGCACCTGATGGTAACGCGCTTTCCCTGCTGGCGTGGGAGCCATTTCAATGGTCTCGCTGCCTGCAAATGCTTCATCATCGCCGCGCAAAGTGACAGTCAAGGTGAGGGGGTGCTGTGCCTGGAGATATAGCCCCAGGCGCACGTTATCCAGGGGGCGGAATTCAGTGGTCGGAAGGTCATAGCCCAGGAGCTTCCCTCTTTCGTCCAGGTTCTGAGCCAGGGGCGTCTGTGGCGGTACATTCCAAAGTGCTACTAGCGGCTCTTCATCTGTAGCCGAAAAGAGGCTGAGTGCGTTGTAACCGAATTCGTAGTGCAGGATGCGCGTGAAATGCGCCATCAGCCAGGCTTCTGTCTGTCCTTCTGGATCCTCAAGGCTGCGTTCCAGTTGCACCAACCAGATGCGGGAATGCTCCGCGGCAAGCGCGCTCAGCTCTGTATCTGCCGTCGCCTCGGTGAGCGGCGGTGGGCTCTGGGGCAGGCGCGTGATGGCGGGACGTGTTTCAGGTGCGGGGGCGCGATCATAGCTCAGCGTGAAAATGGGATAACGGTCACCAGAGACGAGCGCCAGCGCATCCTCGGGTTGCGCATGGCTCCAGATAATGCGGCTGAGCGTCAGGTCGTTGTCGCGCAGATAGCGTGAAGCGAAGTGTTGCGGCAGCGACCACAGTATGAGTCCGGCTATCCCGAAGCAGAATACCCACCCCGGGTACCGCATCTTGGTGGGGTTGCGCAACCAACCGCCCAGCGCCCACGCCAAAAGCACGTAGAACGCAGGCGCCAGTGGCAGCAAGTAGCGCGCTTCGACGCGGGGGTTATAAAAGAGCGCCCGTGGTTGTGAGAGCGCCCAGATAATGAGGGGCATCAGCAGGACGCTGCTACCGAGGAGTGCTAATGCCCACAGCCGGCGTATGCGCTCGGTGGGTGATGTGCTGTGGCGCAGCAGCAGCACAATTCCCACGCCGAGCACGCCCATCACGAGCAGGGCGGGCAAACGGTAGCGCCCAACATCGGTGGAGATGCCCAACGTGACCAGCACGGCGTTGAGTTCCAGCACAAAGCTCAGCGACGCCGGCTCCGTGACGACTGACCAGGACCGCATTCGAGGAAGCGCCAGCGCCATCCAGGGGATAACGAAGGGCAGCACCCCCGCCTGGATGGCAATCCAGCGCGCCCAGAAACGCCAGCGTTCTTCGCGGCGGCGAATGCCGCGCCAACCGGCGAGCAGCAGCGTGAGATTTTCGATGGGGACCAGCACGATGGAGGAGTAGACGGTCAACATCGCCCCTGCGGTCGCCAAAATCCAACCGCCAATTGTGCGGCGCGTGGCTTCTCCATCGGCGAGCCTGGCGGTGAAGTAGAGCGAAAGTGTGGCGCATAAGCCCGCGAGGATGTACATTCGCATTTCCTGCGACCACCAGATATGAAAACGCGAAAGCGCTAGCAATCCTGCTGCACCAACGCCTATAGCGGCGGAGCGTGAGAGTCGTCGCGCGAGCACGTAGATAGCTGGGACAGTGAGAAAGGCCTCCAGGACGGTGATAAAACGGAGGGCGAACTCCGTCTCGCCGCTGACCCGCATCCAGAGCCATAGCAACCAGAAGTAGAGTGGTGGGTGTACGTCGGCGGCAGTCCACAGCGTTGCCTCGGTGAAGGACATACGGGAAGCAACCACGGACAGTCCTTCATCCCACCAGATGTTTTGCGCTCCCAACCGGGTCAGGCGTAGCGCAAAGGCTACCAGTAGAATGATGCCTAACAGGTATCTTTGGCGTTGGCTGGATTTCATAGTTTTCCACAACCTCGGGAAGCATTATAACCTCAAAGGCAGCTCCAACAAATGGGGGGAGTGTTTTGGGCTTTTGTCATCCTGCCTCCCGATGTTATAATGCCCTGCGTGAGTGAGAAAGCAATCAAAGTCATCATTCAGATTCCTTGCTACAATGAGCGGGATTCTTTACCGGAAACAGTGCGTGTTTTGCCGCGCGAGATTCCCGGCGCCGATAGCGTCGAGTATCTGGTCGTGGATGACGGCAGCACGGATGGCACCGCCGAGGTCGCTGCGGCATTGGGAGTGCATCACGTGGTGCGCCATACGCGCAACCGGGGGTTGGCGCGGGCTTTTGTGACCGGCTTGCAAGCCGCATTGGAAGCCGGCGCGGATGTCATTGTCAATACTGATGCGGATAATCAATATCAGGCGGCGGATATTCCTCTGCTGGCACAACCTATCCTGGAACGGCGCGCGGATATTGCGGTAGGGGACCGGCAGTTGGCACAACACCCCTATTTTTCGCCTATCAAACGCCGCCTGCAGCTCCTGGGAAGTTGGGTAGTTGGGCGGGCGTCTGGCGCCACTGTGCACGATGCGACCAGTGGCTTCCGCGCCTTGAGTCGCGAGGCAGCGTTGCGACTGTTGGTGCTGGGTGATTATTCCTACACGCTGGAGACCTTGATCCAGGCAGGAGCAGAACGGCTTGCGGTCACCTATGTCCCTATCCGCGTCAACCAGGTCACAAGACCCTCACGTTTGATGAAAAACCTTACGCACTTTTTGACACATTCCACGAGCACGATTTTACGCGCCTATACGATGTACCGCCCTCTGCGGGTGTTCTTGTGGTTTGGGGCGTTGTGCGTGGCGCTGGGGCTGGGATTGGGTGTGCGCTTTCTTTACTTCTATTTCACCGGCAGCGGTATGGGGCATATTCAATCTCTGATCCTTATGGCGGTGCTACTCATCGTGGGCTTTCAAATCTGGCTGATTGGGCTATTGGCGGATTTGGTCTCCGCGAATCGTAAAATTATGCAAGAGACCCTTTACCGGTTGCGGAAAGTAGAACTGCAACTGGCGGAGCAAAAACGGGATGATGATTAAGGCGCTCAAAGAGCTGTGGCAGTACCGCGAGCTGGTCTACAATCTTGTGTTACGCGACCTTAAGGTGCGATACAAGAATTCGGTGCTGGGTGTGCTCTGGTCATGGTTGAATCCCTTGCTTATGATGCTGGTGTTCACGTTTGTCTTCAACGTGATGCAGCGTTCCCCCATGCGCGATTTTCACATCTTTGTGCTGAGCGGTTTGCTGCCGTGGAATTTCTTCTCTGCGGCGGTAATGGGTGGGCTATTCAGTGTCACCGGCAACAGCCACCTGATCAAGAAGGTCTATTTCCCGCGCGAAATTCTGCCTATCTCGACCGTGCTTTCCGGCTTGGTGAATTTCATCATCAGTCTGCCGGTGCTGTTCTTGTTGGCGTTGATTTCGGGTGTGCCGCTCAGCGCATGGGTGCTCTTGCTGCCGCTGCCGATTCTGGTGCAGACCTGTTTCACGATTGGCTTTGTGTTTTTCCTGTCCACGTTGGAAGTCTTCTACCGCGATACACACATGGTGATGGACGTGGCGATTCTAGCCTGGTTCTTTCTTACGCCCATCTGGTACTCGGTGCAACAGGTTGCGGAAACGGCAACGCTTCTGGGAATACAGTTTTCGCCACGGCGTTTGTTGTTTTGGCTGAACCCCATGGCTTCGATTATTAACACTTATCAGGACCTGGTTTATCACGGGCAGCTGACAACGTGGGATTTCCTGGCGCGTACCGCGGTCACCGCAGTGATTGTGCTGGTATTGGGCTATGCCTTCTTCCTGCGTTTTCGCGGGCGATTTGGTGAAGAACTGTGAGCTTGTCACTTCAAACGATTGTGGTATAATCTCGCTTGCGAAAGCAAGGGGATGTAGCTCAGCTGGGAGAGCGCTACAATCGCACTGTAGAGGCCAGGGGTTCGAATCCCCTCATCTCCACAGCGGGGCAGCAAGTCCCGCAATAAATCGTGATAACTAAGGGCCTGTGGCGCAGTTGGGAGCGCGCTTCAATGGCATTGAAGAGGTCAAGGGTTCGAATCCCTTCAGGTCCACACAGAAACGACCCTGCTCACTTTGAGCAGGGTCGTTTCTGTGTACCCCACTTCTTTCGGGTCCGGCTTACCTGCTATGGCCCCAGGCGGGATTCTCGAAACGTTGGATTTCGAGGAGATAGCCATTGGGATCGCGGAAGAAGCAGTGATAGATGCCATAGGCAGGGTTGTAGGCAGGGTCTTTTTCGAGAGTCACTTCTCTGTTGCGAAGATGCTTCGCCCACCCATCTACATCATCGGCGACAAAGGTGATAATGACCCCTTCTGGTTTTGTCCCTGTCCGTTCGCAGAATCCGAGATAAGCGCCGCCGCTGACCCGGTAGATATGGCAACTGCCCTGATCCAACACCAACGGGAGTTCCAATACGGTTTCATAAAAGTGAGAGGTGCGCGCCAAGTCAGCGGTGTACAGGAAGGTAATCTGTTCTTTGAAGGGTGTCTGTGTCACAGGTCTCCTATCAGTTTCGGGTTGAAGATGCGTTCCAGGGCGTGCCCCAGAAGCGCAAAAGCCAACCCCGTCACCAACAGAATCATGGCGGGCAGCAGGACCAAGTGGTAGGGACCGTTGAAGATGTTGGTTGAAAAGGCCGAATGTACTAACTTACCCCACGTTGGAAGAATCGGATCACTCAGCCCGAGAAATGCCAGTGCGGATTCCAGAAACACGTAGCTGGGGATGAGGATGATCAATTGGGGGAGCAGTACGGGCATGATGCGCGGTACCAGATAATTGAAGATAATCCGGCGATCACTGGCGCCATAGGCGTGCGCAGCTTCGATATAGGGAGCTTGTTTGGTCTGTAGGAAGATGGCGCGATAGTTCTTTAACCCGCTGCCAAAGATGCTCATTAGCACCACGACGCCGAGCAAGACCCAGAAGCTGTGGGAATAGAGCGTAAAGATCATCAGGCTCACCGGCAAGAACGGCAGGACCATGTTGACCTCGGTAAGGCGTTGAAGAAATTGATCTACCCAACCGCCGTACCAGGCGCTAATCGCCGCCAGGAGCATAGTTGCCAGGGAGGTGCTGATGGCGGCCAAGATGCCGAAGGAGAGCGCCACAGCAGTTCCCCAGAGTACAGCCACCATAAGGTCTCGCCGGCGATCATCGGTTCCTGCCAGCCCGTGGACCTGCCCGTAAATGATGAACTCGGCATCCAACTCGGGTGGCCCTTCAAATATCAACCCGCTGACGTGCAGTTCGTAGTGACCTTTGAGCGGTGTGGGTGTTTCTGCGTTGGGGTCGGCGAAGAGTGCTTGTTCCGGCGCTTCGCCGCCTAGCCGTCTGAGCAGGCGATGATCGTAGGCGAAGCGATATTCCTCTTCCTTCGCCACCGCTAGTTCCCCAATGCGGATTTCACGTCCATCGGGTGTATGCCAGCTCAACTCAATATGTGGTGATTTGGTGACCGGGAGTGTGTACAGAAAGGCGGTCAGTGCTTGGGGAAAACGGTCATAGTTATACTCGAACGGAAAGACCATCTTCACTTCGGTTATCTCTGGCGAGATGCTGGTGACCTCTTTCTGAATCTGATCCGTTCGACTGTTGTATATTTGGGTCGGAGGAAGTTTTTCTTGTAGGAAGATATTGACCCAGGTGGGCAGTGCATTCTGTGGGTTCTGGTACCAGGTCTGTTGATCTCCGCGCCAGAGCCGTATTGCCTCTGGGTACGGAATCGCAATGACAGCATAAATGGCAACCCCGATCATGCAGATGATGATGCCCAGACCAACCAGCGCTGACGGGTACCGGGCTAATTCGTGCCATAAGTAGCTGAGACTTCCGAGACTGCTGTTCCACCAGGCCTTTAATGCTTGCATCAGAGCCTTGCCGCTGGGAAGGCGCCATCTCGATGGTGACCACTGGGGCAGATGCCAAACGTGACGTTGTGATTTTACCCTCAAGCGTGTTCCCCCGCCGATGCGGACCCGAGGATCCACCCATGCATAAGCGATATCCAGGATGAAGACTGTGACCGCCAGGAGATAGGCAAAGGTAACCACCAATGCGAGAATCAGGGGAATATCATTGCGATTGAGCGCCATGGTGAAAAGCTTGCCTACCCCCTCTACGTTGAAGAAATGCTCGAGGATAATCACCTCTTGCCACAAGCTGGCCAGGAGCAGCGCGAAATTGGTGAGCACACTGGGCAGTGTGGGGCGCAGGATGTAGCGACGCTCGAGAAGCCTCGCGGGAACGCCCTTGGCTTTGGCCAGGTCTACGTAATCCTCATCGTAATGTAGGAGGAAAAACGCGCGCCAGGCAAAGACGCTCTGCAGAAATTTGCTCATGAAGACGGAGAGGATGGGAAGGATCATGTGCTGTAGCACGAGGGGGACACCAGCCCAACCGAGGCCCGTAGGCCAGGCGTCGAAGCGCGCTGTGGCGAGGTGCATGATTTTTCCGGGAAACTGGAAAGCCACTACGGTCAAGAGAATGCCATAAACCCACGGTGGCGCTGTTGAGAATGGCGAGAGCAAGATGATGAGCCTATCTATCCAGCCTCTCTGCGCGTGGGTCAATGCCAGTGCGGTAGCGATGCTGGCAAAAAAGAGCAGCAGGTTAGCCGAGCCAAAGAGCAGCAGTGTGCGCGGCAGGCGCTCTAGCACGTACGCTGCGACCTTGAAAGTATACTGCCCGCCAAAGAAAATGCGCGGCAATTTCGAATTGCCCCAGTCGAGGGTAAGCGCGCGCATGACCCAACGCGCGGTCCGCAACAGGAAGGGTTGGTGCAGTCCCTGTGCTTCCTCTATTGCGAACGCGGTATCCGTCATGAGCTGCAAACGCTCCTCTGCGCTCAAGCCTTGCGCTTCAGGATTGTCGCGCATCATCATGCCCACCTGTAGGGCGATATCCGCTTTGACTACCTCATCTATATACCCACCCATGTTGGCGACAATCGTGGTGAGTAGCACGCTGAGCACCACCATGCTGGCTAGCGTGAGCAAACGCACCGCAGTGTATTTGAGCAGGCGCCCAAATGCGCTTGATGCTGCGGGACGAATTTCTGTTGCCTTTGTTGTCACGTTGGCGAGCGAGGTTTTCTCAATTAAGCTCATTTAGATTCACGGATTGTGTGGCTTGCGCCACTGGCATTATCACTTCCCTTGCGCGAAGGGAGTGGGGAGGTGGTTCGCAGATTGCTTTTACTCTTCGGTGTCTATTTCACTGGGCAGGTTGAGATCTATTACATCACCGTGATAATTGATTACCAGGTGAAAGCCCATTAATCCCAACCAGGTCCGGGCTTCTTCTGGTAACCCCGTTTGAAGCAGCTGTTCGATGTTTTCATCCATCTTGTCCAGGGAGGCCTCAACCATGGCTTTGGCAAAGAGGTCTTCCTGCCCGATAAATTTCAGCGTGCCTTCAACTACAAGGTCCCGCTGTGCCTGCATTTGCTCGTTCAGCATGTGGAGCACCTGCCGGTCTACGGTCTCGGCAAGGACATACCGCTCGAATCCCGCATCGTCTACGATATAATACGCCTGATCACCGAGATGACCGACTTTAACGGCTTGTCCCAGTTCATCGGAGACCAATCCTTCAAATACGGCTGTGCGGGCCATTACAGTGCTCCTTTCAGCATCATTCCGGTAAGTTGATTTGCCTGTAATTCCTGTTGAGGGTAAACTTCACTTTGTTATTCATCGTATCAGAAAATGGCTATTTGCCAAATTGGAGGTATTCATGGAGAACCTGCGTCCCGTTGCGGTGGTGACTGATTCTGCGACTGGTTTACCCGCATCAGTGTTGGCTGAGTATGAAATCGAGGTGGTCCCGTATTGGGTTCAAGTGGGGGCACAGTCTTTTCTTGATGGGGTGGACATCACACCAGAGGAGTTTTTCCGGCTCGCCCGTGCCCAAGACGAACCTGCCGTGGGCACCGGGGTGCCCTCAGTTGAATCTTTTCTTGCGGCTTATCGGAGGGCAGCAACCAAAGCCAAGGCGATCATTTCCATTCACCTTGCAGGGGCACAGAGCGCCACGTGCAGTGTGGCAGAGCTGGCAGCCGAATCTAGTCCGGTACCGGTGACTGTCATTGATACCGGCACGACAGCGATGGCTGAAGGTTTTGTGGTTCTGGAAGCTGCTCGTGCCGCTAAAGCCGGGCTTCCGCTCGCCGAAGTTGCCGCCCGCGCGCGTGCCCTGGTGCCGAAAGTGGAAGTGGTAGCACTGTTGGAGACGGTGAGCTATGCAATACGCGGTGGACGTCTGGCGGGCGCGGCACGGCTGTTGGGCGGTTTTCTCAACATTCAACCGCTTGTGCGGGTGGCTAACAATAAAGTGGGCCTGGTGGGGCAGGTGCGCCGGCGTAGAAATGGCTTGAACCAACTCGTCGAACGGGTCAAAGCGCAAGTCGGTAACTCGCCTGTGCGGCTCGCCGTTCATTTTGCTGAGGTTGAGGCCGAGGGACGTGAATTGTTGGAGCAGTTGCAGGCGGCGCTGAACTGCGTTGAGGTTTATTTGACCCGCGTTCCGGTGCCCCTGGGTGTTCATGCCGGTCCAGGTTCTATCGGGGTAGCTTATTGTGTGGAAGCCGGTTTTGCTGGCTCTGAAGGACTAGACTTGCGTGGTAGCCTATCGCGTTTGCAGGAGCAGGCAAAAGAGCTGTTGGATGGTGTGCACTTGCCCAATCTAAAGGGTGAATAACGGCTCTTGGGTTCTGGAAAAGTTGGGAATTCCATGGGCCGTATGCCAATAATGGGTGTGAGGTTGCTCGAAATTTGCCATGGAGATGGAAATCTATGTGGGTAAAGGGCGTTGTAGCCATACTGGTGGGATACTTGTTAGGTTCCCTGCCAGCAGGGTTGTTTTGGGGCTGGATTTTTCGGCAGATTGACGTGCGCCGTCATGGGACTGGGCGCACCGGTGGCACGAATGTGTGGCGGACAGTGGGCTTTATACCGGCAGTGCTGACGGCGTTGAGTGATGGTCTCAAGGGGGCCTTGGCGGTGTGGTTGGCTCAAGCCCTGGGTGTTGGGACCTGGGAAGCTGCCCTTTCGGGGATGTCGGCTGTTTTGGGCCACAATTACTCGTGCTTTTTGGGCTTCCGCGGTGGCGCGGGGACGGCGACGAGCGTGGGGGCTGCCGCTGTGTTATGGGGGACAGCGCTCCCGCTGTTGTTGCTCTTGGGCGTGCTCGTGGGCTTGCTTGTAGGACACGCCTCGGTTGCCTCGATTTCGGTTGCTGTGGCTTTGCCCGTAATATTCGGCTTGCTGCGGCTGCCGGCAGCCGCATTGGGGTTTGGTCTACCTACGATGTTGCTCACTCTTTGGGCTTTGCATCCTAACATCCGGCGCTTGTTGCGCCGTGAGGAAAACTTCCTGCCCATTTTCCTCAAGCGTCCGCCGCCGATTTGTCTCTCGCGGCATCCGGCGCGCCATGGTGAGTGAGCATCCAGGCAGCTAGCAGCAAGACCATGCCTGCAGCATCAAAGGTTATGAAACGCCTCCCGGTAGCCAACAGTGTGGCATGGCCTGCCGGTAGCGTGACTGCCATCCAGGTTTCGGCGGCTAATCCAACAAACTGCTGGACGAGAATGACTGTCAGGCACACACGGTAGCGTTCCGGATCGCGCAGAACCGGGAAATAGGGGATGACCCACATCACGAAGAGCACTCCAATGCTGCGGGTGAGCACTGCGCCAACGGTTCCGGAGAGCTCAAAGGCGCCGGCATAGGCTTCGGGAGTTAGGATGAAGGGCAGGGCCGCGGAGAGGTTCCAAAGCAATACGGCGAGCACGGCGCCGCGTGCTCCCCAGCGTGCGATGGTTGACTTTCGACTGGCCTGTGGTAAGTTTGGCGCTGTCATTTTCTCAGTGCCGTTCTGATTCCAACTTTTGACCTTGGTGAATATATGCCGATAACCGACCGTAATCGTCAACTGCGGGTGATCGCCGAACTGCTACTCGTGCATCTGCCCGCGATGCTAAAACAAAACGAACAGGCTTTGGCGCATGACCTCCTCGCCGTGGCGGGGACTGCGCTGCGCGAGATCTACGATGACGCGCAGCAATCCGCCAAAGCCTGGGATAAGCGCGCCTATGATGTTAAGGCTGACTACCTGCGGCGTGAGTGGGATTGGGCGCTGGGTGCATCCAACTATGCTTTGGGGCTGGCGCTGCGCCCTGACCCGGTCACGCCAGAGGCGCTTTCTAAGCTGCGCACCCTCATTGTGCCTGAGCTGGAGCGTCCGGCACGCAAACAGATTGCCGATCCCACTCGTTTTTGCGGCGCTGCTCAAGTGCTGAGAGCGCGCCATAAGTAAAGCCAAATCGGCTGCGGTGTGCGAATGCCTAATCCACTAGCGCCAGGCTGATACGCCCGCGCTGTAAGTCAACTTCGACCACTTCGACTTCAATCACATCGCCCACCGCAACTTTCTCGTGGGGGTTGCGCACATAGCCCGTGCCCATCCGGCTGATGTGGATAAGCCCGTCGCGTTTGACGCCGATATCCACGAAGGCGCCAAAATCCACCACATTGCGCACCGTGCCCCTCAGACGCATGCCCTCGTGCAAGTCCTCAATGTGCAGCACGTCTCCGCGCAGGATGGGACCTTCCAATTCGTCGCGGGGGTCGCGCCCGGGTCGCGCCAGTGCATCCAGGATGTCCTCGAGTGTGGGTTCTCCTGTCCCTAATTCCTGCGCCAGGGTCGCGAGATTCCACTCCCGGCGGAGCTCTTGTAGCGCCTGTGGCATCCGCACATCGCCCAGCGGCAGGCTTAGCAGTTCCAATACCTTGCGCGCTACGGCATAGCTCTCCGGATGAATGGGGGTATTATCCAGTGACGCTTCTCCATCCGGCAGGCGCAGGAAGCCCGCTGCCTGCTCGAAGGTTTTAGGCCCCAGACCGCTGACCTGACGCAATGCCTCACGTGAGCTAAAAGGCCCTTGTGCATCGCGGTGCGCCACGAGGGTCTGCGCCATCTTGGGACCAATGCCGGAGACGTGCTCGAGAAGCGCTGGAGACGCGGTATTCAAATCCACACCGACGCTGTTGACGGCGGACTCAATGACGGTATCCAGCGTTTCCGCCAGGGCTTTTTGGTCCACATCGTGCTGGTATAACCCTACGCCGATGGCTTTGGGTTCGATCTTCACCAACTCCGCCAGCGGGTCCTGGAGTCGCCGGGCGATAGAAACCGCGCCACGCAGCGAAACATCCAGGTCGGGCAGCTCCTGCCGCGCCAGTTTAGAGGCAGAATAGACGGAGGCGCCCGCCTCATTGACGATAGTGTACTTCACGGGCAACCCCGCGCCGATTAAATCTGCCACCAACGCTTCGGTTTCGCGCCCGGCGGTGCCATTCCCGATAGCAACGACGCTGACGTGATGTTGTTGCGCCAGGCGGCGCAGCGTCGTCTCTGCCTCCGTACGATGCCGGTCAGGATAGATTGTGGTCGTCGCCAGCACTTTGCCTGTGGCGTCCACCACTGCCACTTTGCAACCGGTGCGGATTCCAGGATCAATGCCCAGGACGGTCTGCCCGCGCAGCGGTGGTTGGAGCAACAGGGAGCGCAGATTGGTGGCAAAGACCCCAATCGCGTGCTCATCCGCGATCTCGGTTAGCCCACGGCGGATGTCGCGCTCAACGGCGGGAAAGAGCAATCGGCTGAAAGCATCCTCGCGGGCCAACCGCAGGTCCTCGCTCAGCGGGCTTCCCGAGTCGGCTGGGAAATGCCGTGCCAGAATGCCCAGACTTTCGGCTTCGGGAATTTCCAGGTTGAGCTTCAGGACCTCTTCCCGCTCGCCTCGATTGAGCGCCAGGATTTGGTGCGGGCGCAAGTTGCGTACGTCGCCGAAGAAGGTGTAGTACATGCGGTAAATGCCTTCCGCATCCTTGCTCTCACCCTCAGTGGTGATGGCGGTGCTCAATACCCCGCGTCGCTGGGCGAGCTCTCGCAAAGTTCCCCGTACCTCGGCAGCATCGGCGATGGCTTCAGCAACGATATCCCGTGCCCCGGCATAGGCTTCCTCAATGTCGGGCACCTCATCTTTGAGAAAGGGGGTAGCGAGGGCTTCCCGATTCCCTTCGAGCGGTTGCGCTAGAACCAGGTCGGCTAGAGGTTGCAGTCCCTTTTCCCGTGCGATGGTGGCGCGTGTTCGCCGCTTGGGCTTATAGGGGCGATAGAGGTCTTCCAGACGTTGGAGTGTATCTGCGGCGGCGACCTCTGCCTGCAGCTCCGGAGTGAGCACTCCTTGCTCTTCCAGACTGCGAAGGACGGTCTCGCGGCGTTCCTCCATATTGCGCCGATAACCCAGTCGCTCCGCTACATTTCGCAGCTGTTCCTCATCGAGTGAAGCGGTGACTTCCTTCCGATAGCGGGCGATGAAGGGAATGGTATTGCCTTCATCCAGCAAGCCCGCGGCTGCGCGAACGCGCTCTAGCGCCAGTTGGAGCTCTGCTGCAACTGCAGCGATGATTGCATTGGTGTCCATAAATGCTCCTTGTCCTGCTCAACCTCAACGCCTGGACTTTACCGTGGCTTTAAGCGCGAGCGAGCTCGATGATACCATCATCTGCAATGGGCGCCCGATGCGCATTCTCACAGATGAAGGCGTTTCCCTCTTGGTGCATCGCGGAATGGCAGCGTGGGCAGCGCAGGATGGTTGCCAGCATTCGAGGCGGTGTCGGTCCCATCACACCGGGCTTGACTGCCCAAATCAGGTCGTAATCCTCTTGCCAGGTTTGCGTGCGCACCATTTCCAGGCCCAAGACGTGCAGGTGTTCTTCAAAGGCTTCTGGCGTCGTGGTACGACCGGGCAATAAACGCGCCAGCTTTCCAATCCGGTTGGTGGTCAGCAGCAGCCCCCCCGGGCGCAGCACGCGCAGCAATTCGTTGATCACAACGTCAGGATCGGGCATGAATTCCAGCGCTTCCAGGCAGCTCACCACATCAAATGTGGCATCGTCAAAGGGCAATTGTGCAGCATTTTGCCAGAGATAGGCGAGCCGCTCCGCCCAAGGTTGGGTCGTGCGCACCCCCTCGCGCAACATATCGCGCGAGGCGTCGAGCATGATCAGGCGACCATGAAAGCCCGATTGCTGAAACAGGGTTCGCGCCAATCTTCCAGTGCCTGCTGCCACGTCGAGGAGCAAGGGGTCGGGATGCAGCTGCATGGCGCGGCTGAGGGGCAATCCAAGAAACCATTGCTCATAGCCCGGATCGTATTGCTTGATGCCATCATAGATGCGCGCCGAGCGATTGTAGAGAAAGGTTACCGTGTGGCGCCCCAAATAGGCGCCTTCGGCGATGATGAACTGCCAATAGAGGAATGCCGCCAGTGCTGCCAACCCGGCGACCAGGGCGACCCATTTCATGTTACAGCACCCAACCCATCAGGAGTAGCATGGCAACGAGCCAGATGGCAATTGCGCGGCGATAGTGTGTTTCTGGCAGACGTTGGCTGAGCAACAATAGCCCGGGAAGAGACAGAAGCAGCAGCGCACCGGTTGCCAGTGCTTCCCCTTGCCAGAGCAGATAGCCCGCCGCCAGCAGTGGCCCCAGGAGTGCTGGCAATCCGGGTATGGCGTAGAAGCCGAGCAACGCTATGATGGCGAGGCTTCCCCCCAGGGGGAGTGTGCCCTGATTGAGGGTGGCGCCCAGTAACCATGGCAATCCCCCTAAGGCCACCGCTTCGCCCAGGGTTCCGGGACGCCCGACGCCCTCACCCCACAGCGCCATCAATTGCGCCCATGCGAAATATATCAGCGTCAACAACAGTGTGGTGCGTCCTAAGGGTAGGCTCAAGAGGATGCCAGCGATGAGTGCCAGCAGAGTTGACCCGAGCGGGGCGGTGAGGGCGGCGCTGCCCTCGGCTTGCCACCAGGCGTGTGCCTGTTCCAGCGCACGGCTCAACGCTGCGCCGGGTGCATTGGACTGGACAAAGGGCAATTTGGGCAGCGGTGCGCGCCGCTCCCAGTGCCGCCAGCGGCGCAGGTAAACGCTCCATCGGGTGTAAGTGAGCGCGCGCCACAGCGGCGCCCAGGCAATCAACACTAGCGCACTTGCGAGAGCCAGTTGCGCCAGGTTCCCCTGATCCAGATGCCCTGCTACGGAGCAGGCGCCGCCAACTACTGCGGCAAGTGGAATCAGAAACCAGCCCCCTTCCCAGGGGCCGATCCAGGGGTTGGTACGTTCGGCTGCAACTGTTTCTTCCATCACGGGGGCATTATAAGCCAAGTCGGGGAATCAACAACCGGGGGTGGCCATCGCGAAACGCGTCGTTATTCTCAGCGCTCCCCGGTACACGGTGGGAATTCCGCCATGGTGATTTCTTCGCATGGCTCTATGTGAATATAGGCGCGGTCTACTTCATCCACGTTTTCTACCGCGGCTTGTACGCTATCTGCAATATGATGCGCCTCGTAGAGGCTGATGCGCCCGTCTGCGTTGATGTGCAGGTCAGCGATGAGTTGTGGACCAACATATTCGGTGATGACTTGGTGAACGCGCAAAACGCCGGGAACTTTGCCGGCGACATCGGCGATTCTGTGCCGCAGCTCGGGGGGCGCGCCTGCGCCAGTCAGGTACTTCAGATTTTCGTGGGCTGCTTCAAAAGCTGCGCGGAAAATCCAGAGCGCGACCACTGCACCTGCGATGGGATCGAAAAGGGGGTGAAGAAAGCGTGAACCGTAAACTCCCAGAAAAGCCGCGCCCGACGTGATGACATCGCTGAGATTGTCGCGGGCGGTTGCCGCGAGCGCGGGGCTAGTGACGGATGTGGCGATGCGGCGAATGACAAGATACATACCGGCTTTCAGGGCGGCGCTGAACAGGAGCACCAGTGCGGGGAACCCGGGTTCTACGGCGATGCCACCACTGAGGAAGCGCTCGATGGCGACGCGCCCGGCTTCGTAGCCGGCGTAGGCCATGGCGAGAGCAATGACAAGCCCTGCCAGCGGTTCGAAACGGCTGTGCCCCTGAGGATGTGAGAGGTCGGGGGGTTGCATGGCCATCCACAGGCCCAGGATCATAAACAGCGAATACAGCACATCCGAGGCTGAATTCGCTGCGTCGGCATAGAGGGCAACGCTATCGGAATAGTAAGCGGCTATACCTTTTCCGGCGACGAGCAGCAGGTTGCCTAGCACTGTGATGAGAATGGCCTGGCGGTAAAGGCGCTGCCGGCCTGCATCAGGTGTGATTTCACGAACCCATTGCATAGATTTGAATCCTTGAGGTAACTAGGCGTTCGTAGCAGTTCAGAGAGGCTCTCTGCGCTCCTTGTAAGGCTTTCTGTGCAGATTAGTTGCGCAGCAATCCCGTTATGACAGTGTTGTGCTACAGCACGGCGCCTAAAAACACTCTTTCCATCGGGCGAGAGAAACGCTTACACTGGCTCTCGGAAATTGTAGATGGAACCTTGTCGTTGCCAGGTGCGGGAACAGCCTGGGCACGTAAAAGCGGCTTTTGGTGGGGACCCTAAGGGTGTGCCGCATTCAGGGCAGGCGAAGAACATCCCTGTGGGCGCTGTATCCTTTTCACCTGCAGCTGCGCGCACAAAGACACTGGGACTCCATTGCCACCAGCGTCCGGTGGGTTGCACCAGCGTATCCAGCGCCACCAACCATGAGGTTGGAAGAAGCCGTTTGAGAAGACTTATCCTAAAGTGGGATACGGTACGCACGGCTTCACGCTGTAGCCCCGCATGGGTCAGTTGTTCCCAAATCCAACGCGGATGGAAGTCGAAGTTGAGTGTGATGAATTCCACCGGTTCCAAATCGAAGGGGGACCAGTTTTGCCGGCGCAATAGATAGCGCGCCAGCGCTTTGAGATTGTGTTTGTTAGCAAACTCCAATACGAGGGCGCCTTTTGGAGCGAGGATGCGCGCTACCCCTCGCAGTACGGCGGGAGCATCTACAGCGTGATGTAAGGTGCGAATCATGGTGACGGTATCAAACAAGCCCGGCACAAAGGGCAATTTGTAAAAATCCGCCATGACGTACACGAACTGCGGCATGCCTGTAGCATTCATCTCGCCCAGGCGCTCGACGGCTTGTTCCAACTGGGTGCTGGCATAGTCGAAGAGCACCACGGTTTCGTAGTCGCGATAGAGGTCGGCTAGCCTGCCGAAACCAGCGCCAATTTCAATGATGCGCTGCCCGCGGGGCGGGAGCAGCACGCGCAGGGCGGAGCGCTCCGCGCCATCTTCGTAGGCGCGTGAGTGATCCCAGAACTCCGTGCTGTAGCGGGAGCCTTCGTAGTTGCAGACCGGGCGTTCACTCATTGTGGGGCGAGAAGCTCCTCAGGTGAGTCAGGGAGTTGTTGCAGGGCGCCTTGAATCGGGCTGAAAACGCTGCGCAGTTGTGTGATTGCAGGACCCATGCCGGCTTCGTCCAACGGGATGGTAACGGGGACTTGCATGACTACCGGCACAGTGGTGTTGACCGGCACATTGAGATTGAGCGCCACTGGGAGCACCATGCCGGCGGGTAACTCCAGGCTGACCCAGCCATAAATGGTGCCCTGGTTTCCCAGGCTAAAGGTTGTGGGTACGTTCAGCGGCACGGGTTCTGTGAGAACGACGTTGGTGTTTTGCTGTAGGGGCAAATCAAAGACCACTGGCAAAGCATCGTTGATAGCGACCGTGGTCTGAATGTTGGTTTCCCCAAGGGCGGCAAATGCAGCATCTAAATTGCCAAGCAACGGTTCTGCGACTTGCGTTTTTGCCATGAAGAGCGGTCTGATCATCAATAGCAAGACAATGACCAGAATGAGATTGACAAAGAAGGAGAACAGGAGTGCGATATTCTTGAAGGCATCCCAAAAATGTGTTTGCCGCTTCTTGGTTTGTTGTGTACTTGCTTCTGCCACAGTTTGGCCTCCTTGCGAGAAAAGTAATCACGGGCAACGCTCGGTAAGCGGGAATCGAAGGTGATTCAAGCTTACTTCCCGTTGCTGACTTTAACCGTTTAATAACAACCTGGTGCTCGATTTCTCTTCAAAAAGAAAATGATGGTATGAGAATATCTTACCATGGGTTATTAAAACTGCAAGGGTTATTCGGGTGCGTTTCAAACTGGGGGTGAAAACCTCAGGCGTCCTTACAGGGCAGGGGAGAAAGTTGATTTTTTGCGGTGCGGCACAGCCCCATCGTAAAAAATCAATTGAAGAGAAAACTTTTGTATGACAATAAGAACCTCTTTGTCTGTTGGCGCGACCTTGAGGGGTTTTTGCAATAATCTGCACTATACCCACTCGGTGACTGTTCGGCTTTCTCTTGCTTGCCACAACGAAGAGCAGTTAAAGCCGCGATTTTAGGGGGTGTTTTTGGCAGGCTTTAACCCGGAATTTGCGCTCCGTGATGGAGGTCTGAACAGTTGCCTGCACGGGCTTTCGAAGCAGGTCGCTGACCAAAATCGCGTTACGCCCCGCACAATACCACTGAAGCGTAAACAAGGCATTCGCCCGGGGTTGGCGCAGCAACCCATTCGCACTGCGAGCCTCACATGGGGCGCAGAAGCCCACTGAACTGCTACGAATGCCCTGCACGGGATTTCGTAGCAGGTCGCTGACCGAAACCGCGCTACGCCCCTCATGCAACATTTGAAGCGCGAGCAAGGCATTCGGTCCGGGGTT
>JAFGFB010000107.1 GCA_016931315.1 Anaerolineae bacterium | reverse complement strand
TTTTTTTGAGTGATCTGGCCGATTTTGCCACTGTAGTTTTTTTTCGACGGCGCACAGCGCCGTCGAAAAAAACACCTTTCTTCTGCTCCCTGTCAGAGCGCTTGGGATTGTCATCTCCCATTTTGGAACGTATCAACAGTTAGGGTGCATTTCACCTTTGGAGCAAAAAGAAGATGATTATCACGCAAACGCCTTTCTTTTGATTGATTTTTGGCGGAGGGGCTTTGCCCCTCCGCCAAAAATCATTTTTATTCTACGCCCCGTAGGGGCGCTTGAGATTGTCGCCCCAGATTTGGAACGTACCCAACAGTTAAGTGCCGCTTGTGTTTATAGCAGTTTGATGTACAATAGCCTTTGTTGGACTGACGCTGTCAAGCAGCAGCTATGAGGCGCGCAGGACAAGGGCCGTTGGTTTGAGCGAAAGGAGTCTTATGGCTTGATTTGTGCAGCGCGTGAGTGAGCGCTTTTGAAGGTTGTTTGTTTTTACCATCGGTTAAACTTGTCAGTCAAGCGCCCGTACCGGATGAACATGTCGTATGTCAGGAGTAGGTGAAAGTCGAATCTGCCATCCACAGCACCGGCCGGCGAAACATCAAACAAAATTGGAGAATTGAGGAAATGGAGTCTAAACTGTACGTTGGTAATTTGCCCTATTCGACCACTGAAGAGGATTTGCGCGAGCTTTTCTCCCAGGCCGGTGCGGTAACGTCCGTAGCATTGATTAAGGATCGCGATTCGGGTCGCTCCAAGGGCTTCGGCTTTGTTGAGATGGAATCTGCGGCGGATGCTCAGGCAGCTATCGCTAAGTTCAACAACTACGAATATCAGGGCCGCAACCTTACCGTGAATATCGCGCGTCCGCGCGAGGACCGCGGTGGTGGTGGTGGCGGCGGCGGTTTCCGCAGCGGCGGTGGCGGTGGCGGGCGTCCCCGTGGTGGGGATCGTGACCGCGGCGGCGATCGTCGTGGTGGCGGCGGGCGTTCCTGGTAAGTCGCTAGTCCGAATTTAACCTCAGCGGGGCAACTCAGTTGCCCCGCTGTTTTTGTTGACATTTTTGCCGCCTTGAGTACCCTTGAGCCATGCACATATCCGAATCTGCTCCATTGGTTGTTATTGGCGCCGGCTTAGGCGGTTTGAGCGCTGCCATTCACCTGGTGGCGGCGGGCGAACGGGTCGTCATTCTAGAGCAAAACACCGCCGTAGGCGGCAAGATGTCACTTCTGCAGGCTGATGGTTTCACCTGGGATTGCGGTCCATCGGTGATTACCATGCGTCCTGCCCTGGAGAATCTTTTTGCTGCTGCGGGGCGTCGCCTGGCCGATTACGTCACATTGTCGCCTGTCGCACCTCTGACGCGTTATTTCTACCCTGACGGAACCGTCTTCGATGCGACCCGCGATTTGCCCGATATGCTCCGGCAGATTGCCGCCTTTGCGCCGCATGATGTAGAGGGCTATCTCGCGTTTCTATCTCACGCCGCGGCGTTGCACCGCGTTGCAGGACAACTCTTCATCTACAACGATCCGCCAACGCTTGCCAGCGCTTTTGGCATTCCGTTGCGGGATGTCCTCAAGGTGGATATCTGGCGCACCATGCATGGCGCGCACCGTACTTATGTGCGCTCTCCCAAATTACAGCAGCTGTTGGGACGTTTCGCTACATATGTGGGTGGCAGTCCCTACCAGACATCAGCGGTCTACAACGTTATTGCACACGTGGAGCTTAGCGACGGTATCTGGTATCCTCAAGGCGGCGCTTATCAGCTGGCGCGTGCTTATCAGCGTCTGGCGGAAGAGCTGGGCGTGGAAATTCGGACCGGTAGCCGGGTGACTGGTATCACGGTGAAGGAGGGTTGCGCACGGGGGGTGAGTCTGGCGGATGGCGACTATCTGGAGGCCCGAGCGGTCATTGCCAATGTGGATGTGACAACCGTCTACCGCGAGCTGCTTCCGCCAGAAATTGCACTGCGCCGCAGGCGTAGCCTTAGTCGTATCGAGCCTTCCGGCTCCGGTTTTGCGCTTCTGTTGGGAATCGAGGGAACTTTCCCGGCGTTGGCGCAGCACAATATCTTCTTTTCCTCTGACTATCGGCGCGAATTCGAGGCATTGTTTAGGCGGCGTATTGTGCCTCGCGAGGCGACGATTTACGTGACCGCGACCTCGAAGGCGGACCCTGAACACGCGCCAGAAGGCTGCGAGAACTGGTTTGTCCTGGTGAATGCGCCGCCCATTGGGCCGGAGTTCGATTGGGAGCTGGAAGCGGGCGCTGTTGCAGATGCAATCCTGGCGCAGCTCGCAGATTATGGCTATGACGTGCGTTCGCGATTGCGCTGCCAGTATCACCTCACCCCGCGCGATATTGCCGAGCACACGGGTGCATGGCGTGGTGCGCTCTATGGCCTTTCGCCGAATGATCCTCTCAATGTATTGCGCCGTCCGATTAATCGCGCGTCTGAGGTGCGCAGTCTATACTTTGCGGGTGGCACTACCCATCCCGGAGGAGGTGTGCCCATGGTAACGCTCTCTGGCGGTGTTGCCGCTCGGATGGCGTTAGCAGATTTGTTGAAGGCGGATTAAATTTTGCAGTCTATGGTGACATCTAGTTTCTAAGTGAGGTTCTCGTGTATATTTGCGATTTGCGCCCTGATGCTGAAGCTGTTATTGTGCAGGCTGCGCAATTGTTGGTTGCGGGCTTCCGGCAACACTGGCCCAATGCCTGGCCTACACTAGGAGCAGCTCTGGATGAGGTGCGTGAGTGTTTGAGCGCAGAGCGGATTTGCCGGGCCGCAATCGTGCAGGAGACTGTGCTTGGTTGGATCGGTGGTATTCCCCAATATGATGGGCATGTCTGGGAATTACACCCGCTTGTAGTTCGCGCTGACGCCCGTGGGCGTGGCATCGGGCGGGCACTCGTCGAGGACTTGGAGCTACAGGTTGCTGCGCGTGGCGGACTAACTATCTATCTCGGCACCGATGATGAGGATGACATGACCTCTCTTAGTGGGGTAGACCTTTATGACAACCTCTGGGAGCGCATTGCGCACATCCAGAACCTCAAGGGGCATCCATACTCTTTTTATGCCAGGCTGGGGTATAGCATTGTGGGGGTGGTGCCGGATGCTAACGGTCTCGGAAAACCCGATATCTGTATGGCGAAACGTGTGCAGCAATCGCGCTAAAGGCACGCTATGAACGGTTCGCCGGTAACCAGATAGTGAAGAGGCTACCTGCACCGACGGCACTCTCTACCGTGATATAGCCTCCGTGTAGTTTGACAATCTCGGCGCTGATAGGCAGTCCTAACCCCGTCCCCGGTACATTCAGGGTTTCACTGGCACTTCCACGCTGGAAACGCTGGAACAGCCTGGGCTGATCCTCTGGCTTGATGCCTAAACCGGTGTCCTTCACAGCAACGGTGACCCAGAACTGATTGTCCTTTTCAAGAAGATGTGTCTTGATATTTACCTCACCGCCCGCCGGCGTATAATTCATCGCGTTAGTCAACAGGTTGGTGATTACCTGTTCTAGCAAGCGTGGGTCTGCGGAGATAGGGATCAATCTGGGATTAATCGTGTAGCTCAGTTTCTGTTCTCGGCTGTCGAAGAGCTGTTCGCGATCTTTGACCAGCGTCGAGATCATGCGGTTCAGGTCCACTATCTCGAAGTGCGGTTCTACTTTCCCTAGATCGAGCCGCGAGATCTGCAACAGACTTTCGATCAAATATTGCAGGCGTTTGGCTTCTCGAACCAGGGCCTGTTGATAGGTCAGACGTTGTGCTGGGCCTCCCTGCTCAAGCAACCTCAGGTACAGGAGAATACTGGTCAGCGGGGTACGGAGCTCATGGCTCACATTGCTGACAAATTCCGACTTGGCGCGATCGGCAGCTTGCGCTGCTTTTAGGGCCTGTTGCAATTCCTCGGTGCGTTGTGCCACAGTGGCTTCGAGTTCCTCAGCGTGGTGCTGTAACTCGCCATGAAGTTCCGCGGTTTCAAGGGCCTGCCCTACTGCCGTAGCTGCGCTCTGAACCAGCGCCAGCTCCTCAGGTGTGAACTTGCGCGGGGTTGTGGAATCCAACCCTAGCGTGCTGATCACCCGACGGCGTACTACAATGGGCACCAGAAGCATGGACCGGATGCCGCGCCTCGAAACGAGCTCTTGTAGCCCTTTCATGCCTGGGTCGTGGCGGCTATCTTCAATAACGAGAGGTTTTTTGTGCTCCAGCAGGTAGGTGGTGGAGGGAACTGTGATGGGAATCCGGTCACCCAGGGCGCTGGGGCGACCGGGTTCGCAGTATTCCGCTACAATTTCTACATAATCTTTGTCAGGGAGAACCAGACTTGCGGCCACTTGCGGCAATTCGAGAGCCAGGGCAAGTTCGCGGCATAGAACCTCGAGCACTTTTGGCACATCCAGTGTGGAAGCGGCTGTCATAATAATCCGGTTCAGCAATGCCAGTTCTTGATGTCGCCTCTGTAAGTCACGGGTGCGGAGCATTACCTGACGTCGTAGGGTAATGGACCAGGCAAGACTCACGCCCAGCAACGCGAGAATAAGCACCGGCACCCACCAGTAGGCGCGCAGCATTGCCAACTGCTCTGCTTCTTCGTAGGCCCCGAACCATTTGTCGTAAATCTCGCGATATTCGCCGGTTTCCTTGAGGATGGAAAGCCCTACATCCAGGGTATGTTGGAGCTCTGCGTTGCCCTCCATAACTGCAAAACTATATCTCCGGGGCAACAGATTGAGGCCTGCCGTTTTGATATTTTCCAGCTGCAACTCGTGGGCAAAGTACAGCCCCTGCATTTTGTTGAGAAGCGCCCCATCGTGTTGTCCGGAGGCGAGCAGGCGCAGCGCATCGGGGACATCTTGTACGGTAATGACCGTGGCTTCAGGGTGGTTTTTGAGCAGGTAATCGTGCATCAGTCCACCCTCTTGGACGATAATACTCCTATCAGCCAGTGTCTCCAGGTCTCGTAGGTTGCTGTTGCGACGCACAAACAGGTCAAAGAACAGCGTGGAATGCGGTGTGGTAAAATCCACTAACTCCTCGCGTTCCTCTGAATAAGCCATTCCTATCAGCGCGTCAATCTCGCCAGTCTCCAGTTGTTGGCGTACCTCTGCCCATGGTCCCAAGCTGATCTCAACCCTCAGACTCATCACTCTTGCTACAGCCTGCATTAGTTCTACATTGAAGCCAGAAGGTTGACCGTTTTGCTCGAACTCATAAGGGGGGTAGGCGTGATCGCCACGGATCACCAGTGCGTCGGGCGGGGGCGTTTGCGCTGCCAAGGGGGCTGCAGCGAAGACCAGCGCGCCGAGACCGGCAAGGAGTAAGCTCACAACCAGCTGCCAGAGCAGCATTGCTGCTCTGGATTCACAATCGTGTGCTGTTTTAGGATTAGCCATGAGATTATTGTATCTTGGGCTTCATTCTACGAAAGTGCTATTTAGCGGGTATAGGGCAGATTACTGGTTGCACTGTGCTCTAGTTGAGGCGTGATGGACTTGCCATCTTAGCCCGGTGAGAGCAAGTCTGACAAACGGCAGAGAATCACCCGTGTAGAAGAAAATCAGACCTGAATAGCTGGCAGATCTCATGATCTATCCTTGTAACGCTGCTTCTCCGGCTAGAACGGCCTTGAGGGATGTAAGGGCAACTTCGAGCATCGAGTCATCCGGTTCACGGGTGGTGAGTCGTTGAAGCGCCAGATTGGGCGCGATCAGTATACGCACGAGCCGATTTTCTGCATGTTTTCCGGTGAAACGCAACAATTCATAAGCGATACCGGAGATGACGGGAATCAGCAGAAGGCGAGAAGCCAGGCGTATGAGCAGCGCCGGCTTCCCTAGCGGGGCAAAGACCAGGATAGAAATCAACACCACAATCAATAGAAAAGCGGTGCCGCAACGGGGATGAGCCGTGGTGAAGGGGCGGATGCCTTCAACGGTGAGGGGCGCCCCGGCTTCGTGAGCATTGATAGTCTTATGCTCCGCGCCGTGATAAGCGAAGACCCGGCGAATTTCCGGCATTTGTCCAACGGCTGCCATATAGCCGACCAGCAGCGCCAACCGGATTGCCCCTTCGAGTACATTGAAGAGCAATGCTCTTTCTCCGGTGACAAGTAGTCCCGCGATAAACGAGGGAAGGAGCATGAAGAGGCCTACTCCCAGCAGCATGGAAAAAGCCCCCATGCCAATACCGGCTGCGCCTTGTAAGGAGAAATTGGGATCCTCTGCCTGCCCGGCGACCTCTGCTGAATAAAACAGCGCCTTCATCCCCAACCCCAGGGAGTCCCACAGCATAGGCAATCCCCGAACAAAGGGAATTTTGCTGAGTGCCCCGGTATAGAGCTTGCCCAAATTCTGTGTCTTTACATCAATTGTCCCAT
Organism: Anaerolineae bacterium; assembly: GCA_016931315.1. GTDB lineage: Bacteria > Chloroflexota > Anaerolineae > B4-G1 > SLSP01 > JAAZNO01. The sequence goes on along the minus strand of JAFGFB010000107.1, from coordinate 35,356 downwards.
CGGGACGTCGCACGGCGACTGCGGCAACATGGGGTCCGCGCATCAGTATCCCCTCAAACAGTGCCTGTCCACCATAGTTCCATCCCAAGGTTTTGCGTTCTTCAGATTGTCCTGTCATTTTCTTGTCCTTTGGTCTTCTTGTCTAATGTGTCCATTGTACCATGCTCAGAGCAGAATTGCTATAGAAATATCGAGAGGGTATACTCCAAATTATTGGCTGCATAACATTGCATATCAGATGTGGCATGCCTGTTTGAGACAGGAGTGTTTTGGGGCGCGCCTTATATTGGGTGTATTTCACCTTTGGGGCAAACAGAAGACGATTATCACGCAAACGTCTTTCTTTTGATTGATTTTTGGCGGAGGGGCAAAGCCCCTCCGCCAAAAATCAATTTTATTCTACGCCCCGTAGGGACGTTTGAGATCATCGCCCCCATTCTGAAACGCACCCCTTATATCTTCGTCATGGCAAGTGAGTGAAAATTGCGTTATAATACGTGGTGTATGATTTTCTCTCGACCGTAGTGTCTATTCATTGTTGATATTGAGAGGTTAAAAGTTGAGCGCTCAGAATTTCATAGCTATTCCTGCCATTAAACTTCCGGCGCGCTTTCAGGAGCGCTTTCCGGTGCTGCGTGCCTGGGCGGTGCATATTTATACCAGTCTGGGCTTGCTTGCCGCCTTTCTGGCATTGCGTGCACTCTTCCTGGGCAATCCTCAGGCGGTTTTTGCATGGTTAGGTGTGGCTCTGTTTATTGATGCCAGCGATGGTCCTCTTGCCCGGCGTTGGCAGGTGCGGCATTGGACGCCTGATTTTAATGGCCGCAAGCTGGATGACATCACCGATTACATCAACTATACCTTCATCCCTGTGTTGTTTGCCTATCGCTTTGGGTTGGTGGTGGGGGCAGGCGCCTGGGTATTGGGGCTGGTTCTTATTGCTTCTGCCTACGGCTTTTGTCAGGAAGCGGCGAAGACTGATGATGGTTATTTTACCGGCTTTCCCTCGTATTGGAATATTGCTGTTTTCTATCTCTATCTCTTTCATGCTCATCCAGCCTTTGCTGCGGTGGCACTGGGAATTCTTGCCATCATGGTTTGGATTCCGCTCAAATACCCCACCTGGAAGAGCAAACCGTTGCGTCGCGTTACCTTTGGTTTGAGTTTGCTGTGGGCGCTCAGTTTGCTGGCATTGCTTATCGTCTTTGAGAAGGCGCCGTTGGTGTTGCTGTGGGGCAGTTTTTTGTTTCCCATGTATTATTTCACTCTGACCTTCGCTTTCTATATTGCCGGCATCAGTCGCCAGCCTTCGACGCCTGCTTATTGAACGCCGGAGAAATTGACCTGCATGGTGGTCAACTTATGAATACCCTGAACCCTTCTGGTGAAGAGCGGCGCATCCAGCGCCGTGGTGGTGCAACGCTCGATGGTGCGCCAGTAGCCTATGTTGCGGCGCTCACGGCGGTGATGATTGCTTTCACTCTTGTCCCCTTACCGCTGTCCGTTGTCATCGGTTTTGGTAGAAGCTTCCCCCTCAGTCAGGGGCTTTATGGTTTGATCGGTTGGCTTCTGGGACCTTTGGCGGGCGCCCTGGCAAATGGTATTGGTGTGCTCATCGGCGTTTTCATCAACCCACAAAACACCACCATTCCTGGCGCTTCGGTTGCTGGAGCTGTGGCGGGAGCCTTGGCCGCAGGTGTGATGGGGGCCACGGGATTACGCCGGCGTTGGGCGCTACCTCTAGCGTTGCTCTTCGTGTTGGAATATTCGCTCTATGGGGGGCGCGCCATTCTGCAAAACGGCGCGGATGCGCGGGCTGTTTTTGCGGGTTCTTTTATCAATTGGTCAGCCCTATTTCTCTTCATCTCGCCACTGCGCGCACTCTGCGGCCGTTGGCTACGTCATACGAACCTGCGTTATGTCACAGTTGCTCTTTTCTTTGGTACGTGGATCAGCAGCGGATTGGCGCATCTCACTTCGGCAACCTGGGTTTACTTTGTTAATAATTGGCCCGCCGAAAACTGGTGGTTGATGGCGCCTGCGGCTCCTCTCGAGCACCTTGCTCGCTGTGTCATCGGCGCCATTGTGGGCACGGGCGTCATCGCCGGCTTGCGGGCCACAGGAATTCTTAAGCCCCTTCATGCGGCTTATTGAAGTTTTACCGATGACAGCGCCCCTTGTTTTGTTGGAGCGCCTTTCCTATCAATACCCGCGCTCCGAGACTCTGGCTCTGCATGATATTTCTCTGGAGATCCGGCAGGGAGAATTTGTCGGTTTAATTGGTCCTACTGGCGCGGGTAAGAGTACTTTTTGCCTGGCGCTGAATGGTATTGTGCCCCAGTTTTACGGGGGGCGTTTCTTTGGACGCGCTCTGGTGGTGGGGTTGGATACGGTTGAGCAGCCTGTCAGCGAGCTTGCGTCGCGTGTAGGCATGGTTTTCGAGGATCCTGAAACGCAGCTGACCGCCACCTCTGTGGAAAACGAAATTGCTTTTGCGCTGGAAAACCTCAGCATACCGCGTGCCTTGATACGTGAGCGAATTACTCGCGTGTTGGCTATTGTGGGCCTGGAAGGATTGGAACACCGTCATCCCCACGAACTCTCCGGTGGGCAAAAGCAGCGCCTGGCAATCGCCGCCGCGCTTGCTGTAGAACCCGCGCTCTTGGTGCTTGATGAAGCGACTTCGCAGCTTGACCCCGCTGGCGCGGCTGAGGTTTTTAGAGTCTTGCGCGCGCTCAATCGTGAGTATGGGATGACGGTGGTGTTGGCGAGCCATGCGGCTGAAGAGCTGGCTGAACACGCAGATCGCCTGTTATTGATTGATGCGGGTGAATTGGTGGCGGAGGGCAGCCCTGCTGAAATCTACAGCCAGGTTGCGCTGCTTGAGGCGCACCAGCTCCGCCCCCCGCAGGTTGTCAAGACCTTTTCCCTACTCCCCTGTCTCCCATCGCGATTGCCCACCCGTCTTGAAGAGGGTTTGGCGACGTTGTCCAACTATGCGGCGCAGTGCATTCCTGCTGCGCCGCCGCTTCAGCATACACCTGCCGCGCCAGTGATCACCGTTAAGGGGTTGCACCATCGTTTTACCGATGGAACGCTGGCGCTAACCGGAATTGACCTGGCGTTTTATCCTGGGGAATATGTGTTGATTGTTGGTCAGAACGGCGCCGGCAAGACCTCGCTCGTTAAGCACTTGCTGCGGCTTCTGGATCCCACCCAAGGGCAGGTTTTTGTGCTTGGGCGTGATACTCGAGAGTGGACTGTGGGAGCGCTGGCGCGGCACATCGGCTATGTTGCGCAGAACCCTGACCACCAGCTGTTCAATGCTACAGTGCGGCAGGAAGTTGCTTTTGCGCTGCGGCAATTGCGTTTCCCGCCGAGAGAAATCGCCTCGCGCACGGCTGAAGCTCTGGGCCTCTTGGGCCTGGAAGCCGTGGCAGACCGGCACCCGCTATCGTTGCCTAAGGGTGATCGGGCAAGGGTGATCATTGCTGCGATGTTGGCGTTGCAGCCACAGGTTATCATCCTTGATGAGCCGACAACCGGGCAGGACTATGCCGGCGCGCGTGCAATTTTGGATCTTAGCCGCGCTTTGCATGCGCAGGGCAAAACCATCATCGTGATCACGCACCAGCTCTATTTGATGCCCGGCTATGCAGAGCGCGTCATTGTGATGGGTAAGGGCAGGGTGCTGCTCGATGCGCCGCTGCGTCAGGCTTACCATGCCCTGGATGTGTTGGGCGCTACACAGCTTACTCCACCGCAGGCGGTGTTGCTGGGGCAGCGTCTCTGCCCGGCGGCACAGTTGCTTACGCCGGAGGAGATTGCGCGCTGCCTGACGGATTCTCGGGTCCCCGGGGACGTTCTATGATGGCCTGGCAGACGGTCTCGCGGCCCTCTCTTTTTACGCGGCTGGATTTTCGCTCTAAACTGGCGTTGATGCTGGGTGTGACTGCGGTAGCTTTCCTGTGGGAAAGCCCATGGTGGGGAGGGGCGCTTGCGGTTGGGGTGCTGCTTGCCTGCCTGGCGGCGGGAGTAGCGCCGCGCTATTTGTGGGGTATCTTTCGGCTATTGGCGCCTTTTTTCCTCTTCATGCTTCTGATGCAGGGTTTCTTTGCCGGTCCCTTGATTGCGGCACGCACCGGGCAGATGGCGTTGACGCCATTGCTACGTTTACCGGAGCATTGGCCTCTGCTTGGTGGGGTTACGCTTTCTGCTGAGGGCTTGTGTTATGGATTAAACATAATTTTCAAAACGCTGACGATGGTCTTGGTGACGCCGTTAGCAATTTTCACCACTGATGTCAATGCGATGTTGGTCAGTTTGGTGCAATTGCGTATCCCCTACAAGATTGCCTTTGTGTTTTCCTCGGCGTTACGTTTCTTTCCGCTGCTTGCTACGGAGCTTCGCGCCATTCTGGAGGCGCAACGCCTGCGCGGTTTGGACCTGGAGCGTCTGCCATTCCACCGCCGGATTGATCTCTATGCCCGTGTGGCGGTGCCACTGATTTTGGGTGCGTTGGTTAGATCGCAGCAACTGGAAATTGCTCTGCAGGCCAAGGCGTTTACAGGTGATCCATTGCGCACGTATTTGCACGAAACGCGATTGCGTGTCGCAGATTATGTTTTGATAGGTTGTGTGATGGTGTTTTTGCTTCTGGCGCTCATCGCTTATTTCGTGTGGGGGGTGGGACGCTTCAAGGTCTGAAAGATATGATTGACAGCAGAGTTCGGTCAGATTGCGGTGATGTCTTGAGCGTGTATTTCGGTGGTATCTGTTAAAAACCTTAGCCTTTGATCTCTAGTCGATAACTGTCAACCATTTGCGAAGGAGCATTTTTTGAACAAGGGAGTCTGGTACGGTATTGGCGCTTATGCGGCCTGGGGAGTTTTGCCCCTCTTTTGGAAGTTGTTACAGCACGTGCCTGCATTGCAAATTGTGAGCCACCGTATTGTGTGGTCTTGCGTGCTGCTATGTGCGGCGTTGGTGTTCTCCGGTCAATGGCGGGAATTCCGGTCGGCAATACGGCAACCGCGAGTGCTGGGCATTTATCTGGGCGCCGCGGCGTTAATTGGTGTCAACTGGTTTGTCTATGTTTGGGCCGTTAATGCCGGTTTCATTGTCGAAACCAGCCTGGGCTATTTCATCAACCCGCTGGTAAGTGTAGCGTTGGGTGTCCTCTTTCTGCGAGAACGGCTGCGACCCTGGCAATGGGTGCCCATCGGGCTGGCTACTATCGGGGTGCTGTATCTCACCTTCATCTATGGCGCTCTACCCTGGATTGCCCTGACGCTGGCGTTTGCCTTCGGTTTCTATGGCTTGCTCAAGAAGGTTGCGCCGCTAGGCTCTTTTTATGGGTTGACCTTGGAAACAGCGATTCTCTCTCCGTTGGTGTTGATTTATCTGCTGGCGATGGAATGGACGGGGGAGGGAGCCTTTCTGCACGCAGGGTGGCTTACGACTGCTCTCATTGTGGGTACGGGGGTAGTGACGAGCGTGCCGATGTTGCTCTTTGCCTCGGCAGCGCGGCGTATTCCTCTCTCGTTAGTCGGGATACTGCAATACATTGCGCCCACCCTGCAATTCCTCATCGGTGTTTTCGTGTATGATGAGCCTTTTGACGTACAGCGCTTCCTGGGGTTTGGCATCATCTGGATTGCGTTGTTGATTTTCGGAATCGAGGGCTGGTTGACACACCGTGCACAGCGAGCGCGTGGCACATTTGAACGGCAAAGCCCGGCTTGATTGCCGGGCTTCATTCAACCTGTACCCCTGCCGCGAATTGAACGCGGGCCACTGGCTTCGGAGGCCAGTGCTCTATCCATCTGAGCTACAGGGGCATACACGAAGCATTCTACCATAAACAGCCGATTGCACAAGGTGTGTGTCCTCTCTCCTTCATCCCTTTTACTGGGGACACTTTCAGGGTATAATCAATGCAGGTTGTTATTGCGGGAGGCGGATATGAAGCTACGACGTGGGCTGCTGCTATGCTTAGGCTTGCTGTTATTGGCAGGGTGTGCCGGCAGTTCTAGCCCGTTCACCGATGATTTCTCCGATCCGGCGAGCGGCTGGGGTGCGGCTTCTACCGAGAGCTACGTACGTGGCTACGACAGCGGCAGGTACTTGATTCGTATTGACGTGCCACACTGGTTTGTTTGGACCACTCTGGATCGCAATTACAAAGATGTGGCAGTTGAAGTGCTTGCCAATTCCGAAGGCAGCAATGACAACCATTACGGTGTCATCTGCCGTTATAGTTCCAAAGGCTTCTACTACTTCGCCGTGAGTGCGGATGGTTACTATGCTGTGTTTCGGCGCCTGGAGGATCAACCGCTTGAACCTTTGACGGGACCCGCCATGCTGCGCTCACCTGTCATTCACCGTGATGGCAGCGTCAACCGCTTGCTGGGTGTCTGCCAGGGTACCACGCTGACTTTCTATGTCAACGGTGAATTGGTCGCGCGCCTGGAAGACACCGAATTGACGGGTGGGGCTGTGGGTTTTGCCGCGGGCACGGTGGAGTATGGGCAGACCACTTTAGTGTGGCTGGATGATTTTCAAGCGAGTAAGCCTTAAGTGAGGGGCGAATGCGTGCTTCATTGCGAATTTTGTTTTTCGTGCTGTTGCTTGGTGTGACGGCTTGTGGCCCCCGGACCGAGACGGAATTTTGGGAAGAGTCTTTTGATACGGCTGGCGCCTGGCAGTTGAGCTCTGATGCTGCTGCCGAAACGCGGATTGAGGCGGGACGCCTGTTGGTTATCGTGCATGAACCTGGGCAGGTTGCCTGGGCCGTGGCGGGGAAGCATTTTTCCAATTTGCGACTGGCGGTAGATGCCACGCCTGTTGCCGGTCCAGTGGATAATGAGTATGGCATCCTGATCCGTATGGACGGGGACAAACACTTCTATGCTTTTTCCGTCAGCGCTGACGGTTATGCCCGCGCGGCGCGTTACGAGGATGGACAGTGGACTCTGCTTTCGGCAGATTGGTTCCCTCACCCTGCCATTGTTCAGGGGATGGCGACTAATCGCCTGGAGCTCGAAGCCCAGGGGGCACAATTCAAATTCTGGGTAAACGGGGAGTTAGTTGTGGAGCTCTCAGATATGGAACTGGCTCAGGGTGATGTGGGCCTCTATGCCGGCGCTTTTAACGAGGGTGACGTGCAGCTGGCTTTCGATAACCTTCGCATTGAACCTTTGCCTTGACTTTGAAAGTCTATCTGGAATCCCTCGGGTGTCGCCTCAACGCTGCCGAGATTGAGCAACTGGGCTGTCAGTTATTGGGCGGTGGTTTTGTTCCAGCTCAATGTCTGGAAGAGGCGGATGTACTGGTGCTCAACACCTGTGCCGTCACTGCTGAAGCTTCGCGCAAGAGCCGGCGCCGCCTGAATCTGCTCCACCGTCGAAATCCTCAGGCTGCTATCGCTGTGTTGGGCTGTTGGGTGACGGCTGAGCCTGAGGCGGCAGGCGCACAACCTGGCGTCAATTGGGTCATACCCAATGCTGAAAAAGCCCGCGCGGCTGAGCATATTCTGGGGGCGCCTGCCGCGCCTGTTCCGTGGGTTCCGGGTCTCTGGCATCATACTCGAGCCTTTCTCCCTGTGCAGGATGGTTGCGATTCTGCCTGTACTTATTGCTACACTCGCGTGCTGCGCGGACCGGCACATAGTACACCCCTTCCTGCAGTGCTGGCGCAGGCGCAATCTATGATCGTGCAAGGCGCGCAGGAAATCGTCCTCACTGGTGTAAGTCTGGGCGCCTATGGGCACGATTTGCCCGATCATGTGCGACTGGCGGACCTTGTGGCGGCGCTGTTGGAGCAAACCGCCGTGCCGCGTTTGAGGCTTTCTTCGGTCGAACCTTGGGATGTGGACGAGCGTCTGTTGCAACTCTGGGATAATCCTCGCTTGTGTCAGCAACTGCACCTGCCCCTACAATCGGGTTGCGAGACGACTCTGAGGCGTATGGGACGGCGGAACACTGCGGCGGAGTTTGCGGCAAGGGTGGCGTATGTGCGCACCATCTGCCCGGATATTGCTGTGACGACGGATATCATCACCGGTTTTCCTGGAGAGACCGAGGCAGACTTTGCCGCGAGCCTGAATTTCGTTGAAGAGCTTGGATTTGCGCGGTTGCACGTCTTTCCTTACTCTGAGCGGCATGGCACGGCGGCATTGCGGCTTTCTGGAACTGTGCCACCGCAGCTCCGCGTGGCGCGCGCGGCGCAAATGCGCGCTTTGGGCGATTCGTTAGCAACTGCATATCGGGCGCGTTTTGCCGGGGAGGTTCTGCCGGTGCTCTGGGAACGTCAGGACCGCGCTGGTCGCTGGCGTGGTTTGACCGGCAATTACTTGGAGGTTGTGCTAGAAAGCGCCGCCGACCTGCACAACACCATCACTTCTGTGCGCCTGCTTCCCGGTGCTGGAGAGATTTTTACCTGCGCGCCGATTGGTGGGTGAGCGATGGAACTTTTCGCCAGCGAAGTACGTCTGAAAAAGAATGCTGAATCGCTGCCAGGCGCGTGATTTGGCATTCCGGGTAAATGTGGTATACGGAAGATAGCCGCCCAGGGTGGTTTTTCGTTGGTTGCTACATGGGTAACTGACATTCATGTTCAAAAGGAGCAAAGTATGAACAACCGTTTACGCAAGTTTTCACTCAGAAGTATATTCTCTTTGGTGCTCTTTGGAGCTTTGCTAGGGTTGCTGGTTACTGCCGCAGCGCCTTTGGCGCCACTTTTGGCGGAACCGTCAATTCAGGAGGCGCCCGTCGTGCAAATCCGTGCGCCTGAGAAGGACGAATTGATCACGCAGACTGCCGGTACAGTGGTCACTATCAGCGGCTTTGCCTGGGATAGCACCAACAATCCTGGTTTTCCCGACGACCCCGTGCTAAGTCCCATTTCGAATCCCACCAATGCAGGCTTCTTCTATGTGACCTGGGCGGCTACTCCTGGAGCGCTCTCCTACGTGTTGGTTGAGTCCACAAGCCCCTATTTTGACGAGGCTCTTGTCACCTATCCCAGCGTGACTTCGCCATACTTCATCAGCAACAAGGCGAATGGCATCTACTACTATCGGTTGCAGGCTTTTAACACTGATGGTCCTAGCCGTTGGAGCAATACGGTCTCGACCACGGTTGGGGCGGCAATCGCTGGTGCCACGACGCAGCTGGACCTTCCGGTCATCGAGATCAGTATCAATGGCGAGGCCTGGCAACCGGTTGCGGTAGCTGCTCATGCGGATGGTTATTGGGTCTGGAGCTATAACTGGGTGTTGCCAGAAGCCGATCAGATGGTTTACACCATTCGTGCGCGCGGACAAATGGGCGCGGAAATCGGTCCTGAGGATACTATCACGGTTACGGTGGACAACAATGTCTACCTGGTCTATTTGCCGTTGGTGATGCGTCGTTACCCCATGGTGCCGTATCCGCCCGTGCTGAATGCGATCAGTAACACCGATCTCAATGGCGAATATGCCGTTAGCTGGGTTTATAGCGGCCCGTTTGATGATGTACCTGTGCCGACTAGCTACACGCTACAGGAATCTACCAGTGCTGATTTCAGCGCCAACCTGCAGGAATATCCTGCAGCAGCTGGAGTCACTACTATCAATATCAGCGGTAAACTTTCCGGCACATACTATTACCGCGTGCGCGGGAATAATGTCAATGGTGAGGGCGAATGGAGTAACGTCGTTTCGACAGTGGTTGCGGCTACTGTTGTAGACAACTTCTCGGACACGAATTCCGGTTGGGCGCGGGCTACCTATAAGCGCAGCGATGGCGGCGATCTGATGAACGTGGATTACGCCGGCGGCACTTACCGCATGAAGATCCTGCTCGCTACCGCCGATCAGAACAACTACAAGATGGGGTTGGTAAAGGCGCCCGACCGCTTCATTCCCGCTGGCGCCAACTATGATCTTGCAGTTAGCCATTACTTCGCCCAGGCGGAGATGCCTTTCCCAACCTACAAGCCCCTGGAGGGCAAAGCGGGTCTGGTTTTCGCCGCGAATACTGATTATACCAGTCTCTATGTCTTTGAGTGGAACTGGGATGGCATGTGCGCCATCAACCGTTACACTAGTTTTTCCTGGCCCGTCTCTGGGTATCAGGGCTTCGGCGGCTCGATGGTAACGACTCCTATTCGCAACTGGGCGCCTTGCACTAACCTGGCAGGCAACAATTACAATCAGGGCAACCGGTTGCTGGTTGAGGTGCGCGATAATCGCGCCACGGTCTTTGTCTACAACAACAACACCAGGACCCAGATTGCTAGCTTTACCGATGATGCGCTGCGTAGCCATCGCCGGGTGGGTTTGATCACGGGTTCCTGGCAGTGGACGCCGGTCGAGTCTCGCTTTGATGATTTCGTTCTCGAAGCCAAGTAGACTGGCTTGCGCGATTTGATATAGCAAAACACGGACGCGTTCGGCGCGTCCGTGTTTTGCATGGTCTTGGGGGGCGGTTCCTGCCTTGATCTCCGATCTTGCACCGCCGAACCCGCTTACGGTGTCACCGTTTCCGTTTCTGGGGTGGGGACTTCAAGCTGCCCGCTGGCGCGCTTGAAATAAAAATCAAGCACTTTTTGCGCGATGGGCGCCGAGACTGTTGAGCCTTCGCCGCCATTGTAGACCCACGCGACTACAACAATCTCCGGCGCTTCCACGGGCGCATAGGAGATGAACCAGGCATGGGTGGGCAGAGTTTTCCCCTCGGGCACCGGGCACAATCCCGCTTTTTGCGCCAGATTGTCGCAGTATTCTGCCGTGCCGGTCTTGCCAGCAACCCGTACCCCTTCGACTTGCGCTCGAGGGGCTGTACCGCCATAGACTGCCCCTTCCAAGCCCTCCTGTATCAGCGCCCAAACGGAAGCATCTACCTCCATTTGGCGTAGCACTTCGGGTTGAAAGGGTGCGACCATATTCCCTTCAGCATCTACCACATGATGGACCAATCTGGGTTTGTATACCACCCCGTTGTTAGCCACTGCCGCCATCACATTTGCCATCTGCAGCGGCGAAACGGTCAGAAAACCCTGCCCAATGGACATATTGTAGGTATCCCCTGTGGTCCAGGTCTCCTGGTAGATATCGCGCTTAGATTTGGGTCCGAAGACCGGCACAGCGTATTCTCCGGGAATATCAATGCCGGTGACTTCACCCAGTCCAAAACGTTCGGTCCATTCCACCAGGCGGTCGATACCCAAGCCTTCAAAGTTGGCTGGCTCAAAACCGCCGCCCAATTTGTAGAAGAAGATATCGCACGATTGTGCGAGCGCCTCGGTCACGTTCAAGGGCCCGTGTCCCCCGCCATACTGCAGGTAGATCCAGCAGACGAAGGGTTGTGCAAGACTGGGGTTGTCGGGCGCAAAACGGTTGGGCAGCAACATGCGTCCCGGACAGTCGAGGACAGTATAGCGATTGATGATGCCTTCCTGGAGCCCCCCTGTGGCGGGGACAATCTTGAACACTGATCCCGGTGGAACCTGGTCGGCAATTGCATGGTTGAAGAGTGGCCCGTGAGGATCATCGGAAATTGCCTCAAGCTCTGCCAGGTCTTCTGGTGTGCTAATGCCTTTGGCGAAGAAATTGTTATCGTAAGTGGGCAGGCTTACCAGGGCCAGTACCTGCCCGTCACGTGGGTCGAGGGCGATAACGACTCCGCGGGGGGAACCCGTCTCCGCCAGGGCTTCTTTGAGTGCGGCATCTGCAACCTGCTGCAGCTCCAGGTCCAGCGTCAAATATACACTATCGCCCGTGATTGGCTCGATGATATCTCCGACGGTGCGAATCTCCTTACCGAGGAAGTCTTTCTCCACATTCTTGCGTCCGGGTACGCCGCGCAGGCTTTCTTCCATGGCTGCTTCAATTCCAGCGTAACCGATGCGATCCACGTTGGTGTTGTAGCCCTGAAGCGAGTACGTCTCAACCTGTTCTGGGGGAATCTTGCCCAGAAATCCGATGACCTGTGAGGTCAGTTCGCCCGTGGGATATGTCCTGCGGGGAACGACCTCGACGCCGACGCCTGGCATCGCCACACTGCCCTCTTGCGCAATGAGCAGTGCTAACTCGCGTTCGATGTTTTCTTTGACTACCAGAGGGGCGTAGGGATCGAGATAACGCACGCGCTCAATCATCTCAATCAGCCCATCGCCCGGCAGCTCGCCAAATGGCGGAAAATTGGCGCGACCTACGGTATCCAACTCTAACCGGAAGGGCGCCGCCACGGCGGCGCTGCTATAGGGAATCTCAATCAGGCGCGCTAACCGTTCCAGAATAGCGCGCTCGCGCTCGGCATCCTCCGGCAGGTAACCCGGAGTCACGGTGATATTATACGCGGGAATATTGCGCACGAGCAATTCCCCGTTGCGATCATAAATGATACCCCGCGGGGGGGAGATGGAAACGATACGGAATTGCTGCTCGATTGCTTGCGCGCTATAGTAGCCTTGCTCTACAAATTGCAGCTGCCATAACCGCACCAGATACAATCCCAGTAATAGAATGATAACCCAGCCCATCAGCGCCAACCGCGGGCTGCGCTCGATCCAGCCTGGACGCTCAGCGCCTGAATTGAGGGGGGTGTAGGGCCTGCTCTTCATGCGCCGATGTTTCCGTGCGGCAGTGCACGACGGTGAAACCATACCAGAAAGCCAAAACTGAACGGTGTGAGCACAAAATTTAGTAAGGCTGCCGTTCCAATGAGGGTGGTGAAGGCACGCTCAGGATTGATGGGGTAATCCAACAAGGTCATCAAAAGCAATAACAATCCGTGTCCGGTGAAGGTTCCCAGGGCTGCCATCAATGCCAACCGGATGCTGGTAGGTCCAAGGCGGTGTACCCAGGATTGCCCTGTGATGAACGCCACAAATGTCAACACTACCGTCCAAAGGCCAAAGGGGCCTCCGGAGAGTAAATCGCAAAAGATTCCACCAATGAAACCCCAGAGCACCCCATCACCGGCGCCGCGAATGATGGACCATGTGACGACCAACAACAATACCAGGTCCGGGCGCCCGCCCAGGATGCGCACATTCTCGAGCCAGGTGCTTTGCAGCACCGCAGCTGTCAGCAGAATGGGGATGCCGAAATAGAGGCTCATGGCTCTTGAAGCAAGTCCTCCAACTCGTCTGCCGCTGGGCGTTCGAAATCGAGGATCACGACTACAGCTTCCAACCGGCGGAAGTCTAACGCTGGGCGCAACACAGCCTCCTGAAAGAGGGCCGCTTCCTGATAACTCAGACTCTCGATTTGTCCTAAGATCAACCCTTTGGGGAGAATTCCACCCAATCCGGAAGTGATGACAATCTCGTTCTCGGTGAGCGTCTCGTTGGGCAGAATCTCGGTCATAACGAGCAAATTGCCCTGTTCGGGGTCTTCGCGCCCGACAACCATGCCGGAGATGCGCGATCCCTGGAGCAATGCGGCTACCTGGCTGGTCGGATCGTTGATGAGCTGTATATAAGCCAGGTGGGGTGAGACGCTCGCTACCCTGCCGACCAGCACTGCGCCGCTTGCCACGACGGGCATACCAACTGCCACACCATCGCGGGAGCCAACATTGATAATCAGATAACGCAGATACGGATTAGTATCCTGACCCACGACAACGGCGCTTTGCCCTCGCGCCACGACATCGCCGCCGACCAGGTTGAAGGTGGGGTTGGCGTTTTTGAAATCCAACAAGCCACGCAGTTGCTCATTTTCCGCTACATACTGCTCTTGCAACCGGATATTCTCGATGCGCAGCGACTCGTTCTCCTTTTGCAGCGTTTCATTGAGTCTTTGTAGCTCGCTGATTTCTTGCCCGCCCTGGAGCAGATCGCCAATGCTGCGAATCAAGCCCGCTATACCGCGCTCTGCCGGGGCAATTACCAGACCGAGGGCTTCTTCAATGGGGCGCAGCAAACCTGTCCCATTGAGCGTGAGGAGGATCAGGGCTAGTACTATCAGTATATAGGGCAACCACGGACGTTCTCGCCGTGTCATAGCGCCCTCATTATGTGCATTGCATTATCTGGTCGGGGAAAATCCCCAGCACAGCGCGTTGATCGCACCGGTTAAGAGGCGGAGCCTCCGGGATTCTGACGGTCATCGTTGGCGAGGGTTTGACGCATTACCTCGAAGTTTTCGAGCACCTTGCCGGCGCCACGTGCTACACAGGTCAGTGCGTCTTGCGCGACCCATGCGCGAATGTGCATTTCCTCGCTGATGCGCTCTGCCAGACCCTTCAATTGCCCGCCGCCGCCCGCCAAACAGATACCGGTTTCCATGAGGTCAGCTACCAGCTCGGGTGGCGTCTCATCCAGGGTGTCGCGTACCATATCGGTGATGATGTTGACGGAACGCGAAAGTGCCTCGCGAATTTCGATACTGCTGATTTCTACCTGTTCTGGCAAGCCGGAGATGAGGTTGCGTCCGCGCATGCTCATTACCTGTTCTTCCGGCAGGGGATATGCGGAACCAATATTGATTTTCACGCGCTCCGCCATGCGTTCACTAATTGCCAGGTTATATTTCTGCCGTGCATACTGGACGATATCGTCATCCAGTTCGTCGCCAGCAATGCGCATACTGCGGCTGACGACGATGCCGCCCAGGGCAAAGACGCCCACTTCTGTGGTGCCGCCGCCGATATCCACGATCATGCTGCCCTGCGCTTCGGTCACCGGTAATCCGGCTCCTATCGCTGCCGCCATGGGTTCTTCAATCAGATGCGCTTCTCGTGCACCAGCTTCCAATGCGGCTTCGCGCACCGCGCGTTTCTCTACTTCGGTCACGCCGCTAGGTATGCCGATAACGACTCTTGGTCGCGGCACCGGAATGAAAATTTCCTGGTGGGCACGTTTGATGAAGTATTTGAGCATCGCCTGGGTGATGTCGAATTCCGAGATCACTCCATCCCGCAGTGGACGAATTGCGACGATGTGAGAGGGGGTCTTGCCGACCATTTCTTTGGCTTCAGCACCAATTGCCAGAACAATCCGCGGATTTTTCCGGTCTACAGCAACCCATGAAGGTTCATTGATGACGATGCCGCGTCCCCGAACGTAGACCAGGGTGTTAGCCGTACCCAAATCAATGCCAATGTCCAGGGAGAACAGCCCAAGTAACGCGTCAAACGGATTACGCAAAGTTGCCTCTGTTTTTGTCGTTGCTCCAGGCACAAAGCCCGGCTAGATTGTTGCTTTTGCTATGCATACTACTGCGATTATACCACAGTGTGGAAAGGCGGGTAGCACACCCGGCATATATTTCCATTTCCATTAATTCACTTGAATTGTGAGCGCTTCTATGGCCTGGTTTCTGTCCCGGAGCCGGGAGTGCTCTCCAGTTCAAGGGTGCGCGGCCGCCCGCTCGCTTTGCTACGCGTGTTGTGAGCGTCTCCACAGCCTCTGTGGTGGTCGCCCAGCCAATACGCCGGATAAAATCGCCGGGACTGGCGCTGATAGCCCAGAGACGGCGCACCGCCGGTCCGGTCAGGTCTTCTCCCGTTGCCCCTGGTTGGCTGGCGTATGCGCCATGAAAGGCAAAATACGCCTGGTTCAGGCGCCGTATCCGGTAGCCCTGGGCGACCAAATACTGCCGGCGCTCTTCCATATAGGCTTCTGCTTCTTCGATGCGCTGCTCTTCGAGTAGCTGGTCTGCGGTGACGCGTGTTTCGCGCATCACCGCCCGGTAATCGAATGCCTCTAGCGGGGCATCATCATCTCGTGGCGGCAGAATCAGGGGCTCCGGCAACGCCTTTTCCTGCTCCAGGAATGCTGTGTAGAAACGCCGTAGCACTTCTTGCCCCGCCCATTCACCCAAAAGCGATGCCGCAGTTTCGTTGATGGTACGGGCGTCCTCCGACTGGGTATAAAGCCATCCCAGCGGCGCTCGCATCAGATAATGGTGTGTCCACTCATGGGCGATGACATCCGCAGCCCATTCAAGGTTGGAGGTTTCTAGCAGCATCGCCGGGTAGGCGGAGAGACCCCCAATGCCAGTAACCAGCGTTGAGAGGTCGGTTTCGGCGCTCTCGATGCGCGATTCGAGGCCCTGTTGCTGTTCTGCATCTAGCCCTGCCACTAACTCCACTTGCAACATTGTTTCGATACGGCTGCGTGGTGAAACAATCAGTAGATAGGGCAGGGGGGTATAGGTGCCACTGACCGGCGGAGAAATTTGTGCCAGTAGACCAAAACCACCTTCTGCCAACACCTGACTGACCTGCTCGCCGAGGATGGCTTCCGCCAGGGGGGCTTCTGCCTGAATGCGTTGCCGCAATGCAGTAAGAGCTGCACGCTGTTCGGCTGTGGCTTGTGCCGGGTCGCTGATTTCAGGGTTGATGTAGTTTCGCTCGATGGCAGCGTTGAGGCTCTGGGCTTCGGCAACGTGCCCAAGATAGGTCAGCACCAGGGCTGCGCGGTCTTCGTCGTCCATGAAACGCTGGGGGGCAAACAAGCCGTAGGCCGCCTTGCGAGCAAGCGCTTTGATTTCCCAGGTGATAAAATTGAAACGCAGCGAACCACTCAACTGCTTGAGCCGCACAATCTGATCTTGGGTGCCAGGGCTTTCGCCTGTGAGCATGAGCAGCAAGACCAGCAAAGTCAGCAGTCGCGCAGACCAGTATTTTAGACGATTAAGAAAGGTTCTCATCGCGCAAATTCTAGGTCAAAACGGGTGAAAGTCAACCCGGTGCAACTTGCGAAAACTGCCCCCTCGCGTATAGTTAGTGTCAATAATATCGGAGGGTGTTCTTACGTTTGGCTTTTCTGGCATAACCGGCTGCGCCAGTTGGTGTAGTAGATTGTCTGTTAGATCTTTCCGTAGCCGGGTAAGGTGGCGGAAGCCTTATTCTATAATGATAACTCGAGTTATCTCGACTATTTCCGGATTCTTGGGGGAACTTGCATGGAAATTGGAATTGTTCGGCAGGTAGATATCAATTCTGAAGTACAACGCGCCTACATGGATTATGCAATGAGTGTGATTGTGGCGCGGGCGCTGCCCGATGCGCGTGACGGGCTTAAGCCGGTGCAGCGGCGTATTCTATACGCGATGTATGACATGGGTAACCGTCCTACCGTGCCCTACAAGAAGTCGGCGCGTATTGTAGGTGAGGTGCTGGGCAAGTACCATCCTCATGGTGATGCGGCGGTCTACGAAGCGATGGCCCGTATGGCGCAGGATTTCTCACTGCGCTGCTTGCTGGTGGATGGGCAGGGTAATTTCGGCTCTGTAGATGGCGATCCGCCGGCGGCGATGCGTTACACTGAAGCGCGATTGACTTCATTGGCGATGGAGGCGCTGCGCGACATTGAGAAGGACACGGTGGCGTGGGAGGATAACTTCGACGGCACCTTGAAAGAACCTACCGTTCTACCTTCGAATTTGCCCAATCTGTTGGTGAACGGCGCCTCGGGCATTGCCGTGGGCATGTCCACCAATATCCCTCCGCACAATCTGGGGGAGGTGGTGGATGGTCTGGTCTTTTTGCTGGATAACTGGCAAAAACAGGACGACGTTGGCGTAGAAGACTTGATGAAGCATATTCCCGGTCCGGATTTCCCCACCGGTGGATTGATTTACCGGCGGGATACTGCGGAGGTAGATGATGGGCTGCTCAAAGCTTATGCTAACGGACGCGGGCGCATCACCATTCGTGCGCGGGCGCACACGGAAGAGATCAAAGGTGGGCGCGAGCGCATCGTCATTACAGAACTGCCCTATCAGGTCAACAAGGCTTCGCTCATTGAGAGTATCGCCGCGCTGACCCGTTCTGGTAAACTTGAGGGAATTGCCGATTTGCGAGATGAATCTGACCGCCAGGGTATGCGTCTGGTGATTGATCTCAGCCGCGGGGTGGAAGCCGGCAATTTGATGCGCGATCTTTTCAAGCACACTGCCTTGGAGACGCGGTTTGGTATCATTATTCTGGCGCTCGTCAATGGCGAGCCGCGAACGTTGTCGCTCAAGAAGGCCCTGCTGGTCTTTCTGGAGCACCGCCTGGACGTCTTGCAGCGGCGTGCGCGTTTTGATTTGGAGCAGGCGCAGGCACGCGCGCACATTGTCGAAGGACTCCTCATTGCCCTGGATCACCTGGATGAGATTATTGACTTGATTCGCCGCTCCCGTACGGTGGAAACGGCACGCGAGAATCTCTGCAAGCGTTTCAAGCTGAGCGAGATTCAGGCGCAGGCAGTTTTGGATATGCCGCTCAAGCGGCTGGCGGCGCTGGAGCGCAAGAAGCTGCAAGATGAGTTCAAAGAGCTCAAGGCGCTGATCAAGGAATTGGAGACGCTGTTGCGTACCCCAAAACTGCAGCGCGCTGCCATTCGCGCAGAACTCATCGCGCTCAAGGAGCAGTATGGTGATGCACGCCGCAGCCACATCGCCGACGTCAAAGGGGATACGGTGGAGTTTGGCTCACTGGTTCCGGATCAACCGGTATGGGTGACCACCACTCGTAAAGGGTTAATTGCCCGCACGCTAGATGACGGTAAGGCGCCACGTGTGCCTTCGCGCCCGGCTGATGTGCCGGTGAGCGTTGTCGGCGCTTCGACGCGCGACACGCTGTATCTGTTTACCGCCACCGGGCAGGCGGCAGCTCTGCCCGTGCATCAGGTCCCCGAGGGGCAAGCCTGGGAGGGCGAGGGCGCTCCGTACAGCCAACTTACCCATTTAGAGGGGGCGGACGTGGTAACCGCTCTGGCGTTGCCGGCAGCGCTCCCTGAGGGCGGTTCGGTTTGTTTTGTGACGGCGCAGGGACAGGTGAAACGCCTTCTGCCTGAGGAGTTGCCTGGGGTGGGGCGCGAGCCACAGCTGGTGATAAGACTTGATGAGGGCGATTGGTTGGTGGACGCGGCGTGGGTCCACGAGAATGAAGAGGTGGTTATTGGCGCGGCGGGCGGTCTGGGTATCCGTTTCTCTGCGAGTGATGTGCGCCCGACGGGCAACGGCGCCGGTGGCATGGCAGGCATCAAGCTAGAAGCTGAGGATGTGGCGATAGGTGTAACGGTGATCAATTCCCGGGCGAGGCTATTTACCATTAGTGACCAGGGTAATGCGAAATTGACTCCCTTTACGGATTTGCCCTCTCAACGGCGCGGCGGCAAGGGGGTCCAGATCATCAAGGGGGTGCAGGGAGAGCGCTTGATGGCGGTGCGTACGGTCAAGGGTACTTCTAACATCATTATGGTGACGCAGCGAGGTGCTGCCAAGACTTTGACCGGGCGCTCGATCAAGGAGCAGGGACGTGCGACCCGCGGTACTTCTGTCATCGCTTTGCAAGGGCGCGATTTGGTCGCTGCCGCTGTGGTGCCGGAATCGCGCGTTGAGGGCAGTGGTTAGTTGCAGAGTGTCTGCGGGTATCGTTTGGGGTCGGTTGAATAATGTCTTATCAGGAGGCATGAAGATGACGAATTATCGTGATGAAATGTGCGTTTGTGAGACTTGTGGCAAGCCTTTCGTTTTTACTGTGGAAGAACAGCGTGCGCAGGAGCAATTGGGCTTTGTTGTGGTACCGCCAACCTATTGCCCGCAATGCCGCAAGACGGAAAAACCGCAACCGGGACTTCATCCGGGTATTGTTAAATGGTATAGTGCTGAGAAGGCTTACGGTTTTTTGACGCGGGTTGAGGGTGGGGAAATTTTCTTCCACCGGTCGGGTGTGACCGGCGACCCCGAGCAGACGTTGCGTGAGGGCGCGCACGTCTGGTACGAAGCGCAGGAGACGGATCGCGGGCTGCAAGCCTACAACGTCCACGAGCGGTGATGCGTGTCGCGCTGAGTGGTTGGTTCTGGGAGCGCCCGGAGACGGGCAGTGGGCAGTACCTGCGGCGATTGGCGGCAACGTTGGCGCGGCAGGAAACCGATCTTGCGCTAACCCTCTATTTGCCGGGGCGCGCGGCGCCAGCAGACCTGCCGTCTGGCATCTCCGCAATAGCCTTGCCGGCGCCATCGGGTCCCTTGGGCAAGGTGCTGTGGGAGCAGTTCAGCCTGCCGCGCGCGTCGCGCCTTCAGGGCGCCGAGCTGCTGCACGTGCCCTATTGGGGTTCCCCCTGGCGCGCCGCCGCGCCGGTCGTGGTCACGGTCCATGATCTTATCCCCCTCTTGCTTCCCGCTTACCGCAGTACTGCTTTAGTGCGCCTCTACACGGCACTGGTTAGCGCTACCGCGCGCCGCACGGCGCTGATTCTGACCGATTCTCAGGCGGCGGGGGGTGATATTGTGCGCCACCTGCGGGCGCCGGAGGCGCGAGTGAGGGTGGCACCCCTTGCCGCAGATGCGGGATATCACCCTGATAGTTCACTGACCCCATTGGAATCTTTGGGGCTTACGCCCGGTTACGTGTTGTACCTGGGGGGCTTCGATAGCCGCAAAAACCTGGCGACGGTCTTCGCCGCGCTGGCGCAGGTGCGCCAGAATCTCCCTGATGTGCGTTTGGTGGTTGCGGGACGGTTGCCCGCACGGGATAGCGCTTTTGCTCCCGACCCGCGGCGTCTGTTGCGGGAGGCGGGCTTGCCTGAGAACGCTGTGCACTTTACGGGTTTCATTCCTGAAACTCTCAAGCCCGCGCTGTACTGTGGCGCGCGGGCTTTCATTTTCCTGTCGCAATATGAGGGTTTTGGCTTGCCGTCGCTGGAGGCTTTGGCTTGTGGCACGCCGGTCATTGCCAGCGACACGACCAGTCTGCCCGAGGTTGTAGGGGATGGCGGTGTGCTGGTCCCCCCGGATGATGCTGCGAGCGCAGCTGCGGTGTTAGTGCGGCTCCTGCGCGATGACGCCTATCATGGGGAAATGCGGGCGCGCGCACTGCGCCAGGCGGTGCGCTTCTCCTGGGAGCGGACGGCGGCGGAGACTGCAGCGGCGTACCGGCAGGTGGTGGGGGGCTAGCCGCGTCCTCCATGGCGGAGCAGGAGGCGGGGCACGCCTACAAAGCCCTGCCCATGTTGCTGGGGCTCACGCAACATGAAGGTGCCATCCGTTTGACGTGTGAAAATCTGAACGCCGCTCCCAATAGCTTGATCATTGGCAAGTGCTAATGGGAGGAGCGCTTCCACAATCACGATATCTCCCGCCTTACTGTCTGGCAGCAAAGTCTCGTCTTCATCCAACCTTACGCCAAAGTAAACGGTCCCGGGCCTTAAATCCAGCAGGGAAAGTTTTCCTATCTCCAGTGGTATCCAATCCGGCATTGCCAGATAGTTGAAGTCGAGCAGCCCGACTGGGGTTTGTAGCGTGTCAAGTGCGATGGCAAACGCTTCGATGGTAACGCCGGGCGTGCGGTTGTGGTAGGGGTAAACGGGAATGATCAGCGTATAGCTCCCTGGCGGCGTTTTCATCCGTAGGGGAACAAGCGCGGCAATCCATTGGCTCGTCATCTCACATGCCTCGAAATACTCCCTGCCGGTGTGTACCGACCAATACTGACGGCTTTCTTCAAGTTTTGATTGGGCCTCTATGAAAAGTGGGATGGCACGGGCGTCGGCGTGCAGGCAGAAGTGCAACAAGCCATTAAAATAAACAGCGATGGCTTCGTTGTAACGCGCGATGGGGCTGCTCTGTAGCTTAAACCAACCCGCGGCAGCGTCTGCCATTTCCAGAGCTTCCAACCAGCGCTCGGAACGCCAGAACAGGTCTGCACAATACAGATTGATCAACGCTTCACTATTGCGGTCACGTTGATTGCGCACCACCGTGAGCGCGTTTTCCGCAGTTGCGAGCGCTTCATCGAAAGCGAGCAATTTCGGATTCAGGGGCACATCCAGCGCCAGCATCTTCCGCAATGTTGCCGGAAGGTCCTGAAATTCCGCCAGTTGTAGCGGCATCAATGAGGGCGGTGCACAGATACGGCGCATGGTCAGGTGTTGCTCGTGGGTGTCGTAGAGATTACTGGCGGTGTGGATGTGGCGGTGGGTAGACCTAGAACCTGATTGATGATGCGCTCCAGATTTTCCACCTGCTGGAACATCGTGCTTTGCACCATTGGGTCTAGCTGCGCCATGGCGCGCATGACTCTTAGGGATTCCAATCGCACTGCCAAATTCAAATTGCTGGAATCCACTGCCTCGCGGTCCCTTAGGGATTTGACCGTAGCAGCAATCATAGTGGCAAGTGTAGCTGCTCTTGCCTTTTCGATTTCAGAATCGTGCATTGCTTTGGCCACAGCTGCCTCTATGGCAGCGTCGCGTTGCCAACTGCTACGCCACAGCGCTTGCCATTGTTCTGAGATTAGCTCCTCATCCGGTGAGATCCCGGTCAGGTGAACCTGGTCAATCTGGACGCCTCGGCTCTCTCCTACCTTGCGCATTTCAGCAACCAATTCCTGTTCAATGAGCGTGAGTAAAGAAGGACCCTCACGGTCGGGGTCGAAGAGCTCGTCGAGCCGGTAGCGTTCAATACGATTACGAACCTCGCCGTCAAAGGTGCCATTAGTCAGGAATATGATCCAGTCGGTGATACGGCGTTCCCCTCCGGGTGCGAGCGCCACTTTATTCGTGGCAAGGCGCAATACGGTGCTGCGATCATCGTCGGTGAAGTTCAATGGAGGTGCCGTGGGCAGAGGCTCTTCCGGCGCCCCCCGTTGGACGCGGAAGCGCACCTCAGCCCGGCAGGTCACGGGAATGCCGTCGCGGGTATTGGCAGTGACGCGCAACTCGCGGCGTTGTGGGCGCAGGTCTATGGTATCCCAAATTTTTTCAAAGGCCTCCAGGCGTACCTGGGTCGAACCTTCCACGCGGGTGATTTTCCCTCCGCGCGCCAGGACGACGGCATTATCGTGCCCAACCGTGATGTGCCCAGGTCCGCCTATATCGTGGAGAATTTCAGGGCCATCGGGGTCTGGCCGGCCTTCTTGCACTCGCATCACCGGGTCTAGTGGCGGCTCACGGTATACGCCAGAAAAAATACGCCACATCAGTTTCCAGGCATCCTGCGGTTCGAGTTGGTACATGGACTGGATGAACTGCGCAAGGATGACAAGTGAGGCACAGAATGCTACGAGTAGCGCGGTGAAGAAGCCCACCGGGAGGCTTGCGAAGAAGGCGCGCAATTCCGAAAACGTGCCTTCGGCATTGCGGATTTCGTTGATAGCTTCTGGTACGGTGCCGGCAAGGAGGAGTGTGAAGCCGGCCGTTAGCCCTAGAATGCTCAGAACGATGATCAGAATCTGTCCCATGCGATCGGTCAAGCGTGTAGGCATCGGGGCCTCCTCAACTCTGACTCGCCCGATGTTGCAGGGCGGCAAGCGTTTCTGTTGTTGTTGCGGGCAGCTGCGCTTTGATCTCTGGTTGTTGGGCGATTTCATCGAGGGTTTGCAGCAGTAGCAAGGTAATTAGTTTCTTAGCTTCTTCCGATTCAATCCCCTGCAGTACTTCAATTTCCTTCTGCAGGTTTTTGGTAAGTTCAACTAGAGCTTCACTGCGCACGCGTCCTTGTTCTTCGATTTCTTTTGCTTTGGCTTTCCCTCGGTCGAGCTCAATGATTTGCATTTTCTGAGCTTTCCAGCTCTCCAGGCGTTGCTTGACGATGGCGGGATCGGTAGGCACAATGCGATTGCCCACACCCCCGGCCGTTACCTGGATCCCTATGGCAGCCATTTGGGTGATGACGTGTTCACGCACTTCTTTGGCGATGGCTAGGCGGGGTAATTCCTCAGGTTGTGGCTCTTTGATGGCGTAGAGTTGATCTAGTGTGTGGCGCTTGAGAACATGCTGGATTATATAGCCGGCCTCGTGCAGCGGCATATCCGCCCAGTTTAGGGTCCGATGTGCTTCTAACTTTGAAGGTTGCCTTGCCGGGTTTACTTCGGTAGCGAGATAGGCGCGCAGGGCGGCTTCCGGGTTATACTCCCACGGGCGTCCGGGTGCGCTCGGTTCTTTGCTGCCCTGAATACGGAAGATGGAGGAGCAGGGGACGCGCACGTTGATGTTATCGCGAGTCTGTGCTTCTACACCGGAGGTGACGCGAAATTGACCTTGCAAATCAATCACGGCGGGAAAATTATGTCCTCGTTCTGTGAAGAACACCCCTGGACCGATAACGCAATCTGCTACTGTGCCTCGATAGCGCACGACGGCATTGTGAGGTTCGGTGACTAGTAGCCCCGGACCGGTGCCGACAAAGGGATTGCCGGCAATCCGCGTTTCCAGTTCTCCGTGTTCAACTACGATAACGGGACGTGGAAAGGTGGAGAGAAATCCCGTGATTAAGCGTGTTGCCTGTAGGTGGGAGCCTCGTTGTTCTTCTGGGCTGAGAGGTAAGATGGTGGGCGCCCAGATGTAGAGGAACATTAGCATGAATGCGGGCGGAATCAGAATGAAGTAGAGCATAGGTAGCAGCGCCCAGGTAATGCCGCGTCCATCATTTGAACCGTAAACCCACACAAAGATGCCCAGGAGCACCAGGAAGACAATAATGGCGACAATAACGGTAAAGAGCAGCGGTTTGGGAACCTGCATACGCCACAACCACGGGACATAAAGCAGACCCAGCGGCAGTACAGTCGCGAGCAATACGACGATTACCAGGGGGAGTGGAGAAAAGTCCACCCAGAGATAGGCAATGAGCGGGCTAATCAGGGGGATGCCCAGCGCCAGCACAATTCGCACACATCGCGCAAGGTATTTTACGAAAATCTTGCTCGGTTCGGGGGGATGATATATCATATGCCGTTGCAAAAAGAATGCGGCAATTACATATCCGAAGAGGACTAGCAGGCGTACATTGGGCATGGATGCGCTCCTTGCAAATTATCCACTTATTCTGCCATTAATGTAGCACAAAAGTGGAAAAAAGGAAATGGCTTGTGGTATAATCTAGTCAGATATGGAACTCAAAGATATCGTCACCCATCTGCGTCAACTGCCGCTCTTTCAGGCTCTAAAGCCTGATCGCGACGCCCGAGATGAGCGATTGCTCTATCTGGTGGCGAAGATCGTGCAGGAGGCGAATTACGCTCCCGGCGACCGGCTCTTCGGGCAGGGCGAGTCTGCTGACCGTCTGTACCTTGTTCTGCGGGGACGGATTCAGCTGACGGCTTTTGGTCCTGATGGCAGTCGCCTGGACCTGGGCGTCAAGCAACCCGGCGATTCTTTCGGCGAGACTGGTCTGTTCGTCGGCGATTTTCACGACGCCTTTGCCGAGGCGCTCTCGCCCGTGCAGGTGCTCTATCTCACCCGCGATGACTTCCTGCCGCTGCTCAAGCAATACCCGCGTCTTCAACGCCGTCTGACTATCAGCCATGATTTGCAGCACCAGCGACGCCTGCCTCAATTCGATTGGCTGCGCGAGGGCGAGGTGGTGGTCTATGCCGGGCAGCGTCATGCGATTGAGTTGGTGCGTCGGGCCTTGCTTCCGGCTTTGGCTTTTATCGCGCTGTTGGTGTTGGTTTTCGTGCTGGCGCGGGCGAATCCGGGGCTATGGGCCATGGTGTTGTTCTCTTTGCCAGCGCTGTTGGTGGGGGGCTGGTTGGCCTGGGATTATATTGACTGGCATGATGACCGCTTCGTCCTTACGACGCAGCGGGTGATGCACCTGGAGCGCAAGGGACCTTTTGGCAGCATGTTCGAGGAAGCTGCGCTCGATGATATTCAGGACGTTCTCGAAGTCAAGCCCAATGTGCTCGCCAATCTTTTCGACTATGGCGATATTATCCTTCATACGGCGGGCGGCACGGTCAAGATTGACTTTACCGAGGTTCATCGCCCCGCTATGTGGCGTGAAGCTATCCTGCGTGAAATGGGGCGCATTCAGGCGCGGCGGGTAGTGCGCATGCGCGGCGAGACCCGCGCACAGCTGGAGCGGCGTCTGAACCTCGTGCCGCAACCGGCGCCGGTTTCGCGAGCGGTGATGCAGCCGAAGCTGCCGGCGCCGCTGACGGTGCTGGTCAGCACCATCCGGGAATTGCTTTTCCCGGCTAGCTGGGTCTATGGGCCGGATAATCAGACTATCAAGTGGCGGCGTTACTGGTTGCCCGGTTTTATTCGCTTTTGGTGGGTCTCGTTATTGTTCTTGCTGGTTACATTTGGTGGAACGATCTGGGCGGCAACTCGCCTTGGTGGAGGGGATTGGTACTCGGTCGCCGGTTGGATTTTCCTGGAAGTGCTTATTTTGGGTGTGGTGATGTGGTACATCGAGGACTGGCGTAACGATTTTTTCCAGATTACGCCCACTCATATCATTCACGTGGACCGGAAACCCTTGTGGGGACGGCTTACCCGCCAGGAGGCGCGCCTGGACCGGATTCAGAACATCACCTCGGATGTGCCGGACCTTTTTGCGCGGCTCTTCAATTATGGTAAGGTGACTCTGGAAACCGCCGGTGCAGAAGGGAAATTCGAGATCGAATTTGTGCGCGAGCCTGAGAAGGTGCGCGCGGAAATCTCTAAACGGCAGCAGCAATTCCGCCAGCGTGATCTCGCGCGGCAGGCGGCTCAGCGTCAGGATGAGTTGTTGAGCTGGTTTGCGATTTACGATTCCCTGCGTCACGCGCAAGCGGACCCGAACTCCCCGGATGAAACCATTGTGGCGCCGGGAGAGGTGGACCAGGCTTGATTCTGGATTGCCATCCCTCTTGTCGCCGCTTGAATTCCCTGAGTAAGTGTGAAAAGATAACTGTTGGAGGTATGGGCTAGTGGCAGTACGAACTGTGATTACTGTGGGAGATCCGCGCTTGCGGCAGCGCTCTCGTGAAGTGGAGCGCATCACGCCGGAGGTGCAGCAGTTGATTGATGATATGATCGAGACGATGCATGCCAGCGATGGCATTGGGTTGGCGGCGGTCCAGGTTGGCGAGATGCGGCAGATCATCGTGGTGGAGGTCCCCGTGGATGATGAAATTCCCGGTAGCGGGGAGCGTTATGTGGTGATCAACCCCGAGATTCTGCGCGCTTCTCAAGATAAGGAAATTGGCCTTGAGGGTTGCCTCTCCGTCCCCGGCTATGTGGGTGATGTGGAGCGTTCGGTCTCCGTTTTCGTGCGTGGGTTGGACCGTCGGGGGCAGAAGCAGCGCTTACGCCTTAATGGTTTCCTGGCGCGCGTCTTTCAGCACGAAATTGACCACACTCGGGGTGTTCTGTACATTGACCGTTTGGCTGCCCCGGATCGCATCTGGCGGGTGAAAGAGGGTACCGAGGAATCGGTGGAAAAAGAGGGCGCTTTGCCGAATGCCGAAGGCGCCGCTTCTGTTGCTGGCGCTTAGCGCCTTTTCCCAAAGCCGTTTTGATTGAGATCATTGTTTTGGGGGATTATGCCGGGTTTGGCCTACCCCGTTCGAATGTTGCTTGAGCAGTCACGCGGCTGCAGTTTATTTTAGGAGGCAGATTCATGGTTTCGGTTGAACAAGTCATGCAGGCGTTGGAACAGGTGATGGACCCTGAAATCCACCGCAATATTGTCGAATTGGGCATGGTACGTGAGGTTAAGATTCAGGGTGCTGTGGTTCACATTACGATAGCGCTCACGGTCCCCAACTGCCCCTTGCAGGGTACTATCGCTGCGGATGTGGAGCACGCAGTAACTGGATTGGATGCTGGCTTGAAGCCGCAGGTCACGATGACGGCGATGACGCCGCAGGAAAAGGAGCGTATGGTCTCTAAACTGCGCCAGGGCAGGAAAGAGCCGGCACACCAATCCCTGGCCGGGCAGATGAACAAAGTCAAATCCATCATCGCCGTGATGAGCGGCAAGGGTGGGGTGGGCAAATCCACTACCGCGGCATTGCTCGCGGCGGGCTTGCGCAAGCAGGGTTTGCGCGTAGGTATCCTCGACGCCGATATCACCGGACCCAGCGTCCCCAAGCTATTGGGCGTCAATGAAGTGCCAGTGATGGGTCCGCTGGGCATTATCCCCCCTCTCAGCTCGGGTGGGATCAAACTCATGTCTATCAATTTGCTGCTGCAGGAGCAAGATGAGGCTGTAATCTGGCGCGGACCCCTGATTTCTGGTGCGATTCAGCAGTTCTGGAATGACGTCTTCTGGGGCGACCTGGATGTATTGCTCGTGGATTTGCCGCCTGGGACCTCGGATGCGGCGTTGACGGTGATGCAATCTCTGCCTGTGAGTGGTGTTGTCATCGTCACCTCGCCACAGGACCTGGCGGATATGGTGGTGCGCAAGGCGGCGCGCATGGCTGAGCAGCTGCACGTGCCCATCATCGGCATCGTGGAAAACATGAGCTACGTCATTTGCCCGCACTGCGGTGAGCGTCACGAGATTTTCGGCAAGGGGCGTGCTGAGGAGATGGCGTTGGCATTCAACACCCAATTCCTGGGACAGATGGGTCTGGATTCCGAACTTACCCAGCTCTCCGACGCCGGCGAAATTGAAACCTACACGAATCCGGATGTGGCGCGTGTTGTTGAGCAAGTACGCGATGCGCTGAACGCCTGACCGGCATGCTTTTTCGGCCTGGACCCGATCATCGTTTTGTAAACGGCCTTCATCAGCGATCAACTCTCTGCGCCTTCTTTCTGCATATGATTTTCGTGGACGGGGTGAAGCCCCCGTCCACGAAAATAACAAAACAACCTGCCTCTGCGCTTCTTCGGCGTGCCAACGTATCAAAACGCAAGTGTTTAATGAAGTCAATTTTTGATCTTCCCAGCGACTTGTCCTATACCCGGTAATTTGCGCCAACTGTAACTTGCAGTATGATGAAAGCGGGGTGAATTACCGGTTGAAATCCCGGCTTTCTGCGGTCTTGTTTTTCACTTTGAGATATCATCGCATCGAGCGTCCTTGCCATCTCCGATTCAACAGAATAACCTATCCACTTGTGCGCGCTTAAGCATTGATAGTGAAATTGCCTGGGAGCACAAGAATAGTCTATTAGGGAGGTTACTATGAAAAGCTCACGCTTTCTTCTAGTAGGACTGATTGTGTTGCTGGCGATGGCAGCGCTAGCATGTTCACTGGTGGGTGATGATACGACGCCCGCCGTCACCGATGAGGTGCCCGCTGTCACCGAAGAAGTGCCTGCTGTTACTGAAGAGGCACCCGTTGTCACTGAGGAGACTCCTGCCGCCACCGAAGAGGCGCCCGTTGTCACTGAAGAGACTCCTGCCGCCACTGAAGAGACGTCCGTTGTTACTGAAGAGACTCCTGCTGCCACCGAAGAGACGCCTGCCGCCACAACCGAAGTGCCGGCGCTTCAGGGCCAGTTTCTCGAGCAATGGGCGGTGACCGCTACTGCCAGCTCGGAGTATGGCAATCCAGATTGGGCTGCCATCCAGGCTATTGGTGCGCCCAATACACAAGAATGCGGCGACTTTGTCACTGCCTGGGCTTCAAGTACGAGCAGCTCTCCCTATGAGTGGCTCGAGCTACGCTATGCTATCCCCGTATTTCCAGATCAGATTCGCATTTACGAGACTTACAGCCCGGGTTCTATCATCCGCGTCGAGGTGATCACCCCTGTCTCTGACTACATCGCCGTCTGGGAGGATGGCCCGCGCACCGATGAAGACTGCCCGCATGTCCTTACTATTCCGGTTGAAGGAATCGAGGAACGCGTATTTGGTGTGCGCATCACTTTGGACCAGAGCATTATCCAGAGTTGGAATGAGATTGATGCGGTGCAGCTAGTGGGTCGGGCTTTCGAATAACGGTATCTGAAGGTTATTTTCAAAGGGAGGCTGCTGCATCTGGAACTGTACCGGTCGGTCAGCATAGCGCCATCATGTTACGCCCCGCATAAGGCTATTGAAGCGTAAGCGGGGCATTCGTACCAGGGTTGTGCAGCAACCCGGTTGCTGCGCAACCGACCCTAGCAGCGTGCCTTGCGGGGTATACAGAAGTCACCTGAACTGCTACGAATGCCTGTATTTTTTACATGGTGGAGGTATTGAAGTGAAATGGCCTATCCTCATATTGAGCCTGCTGGTTTTACTCAGCATTGTCGCTTGTTCGACCACCCCCATTCCGACGCCAGTCGGATTAACACCGGTACATCCTATTGTGACCGCTGAGGTGGTAGAAACGCCTGCTATCGAGCCTTCTCCAATCCCGAGACCTACCGCTACTCAGCCATCTGTTTTCGGTGAACCGGACTTGCGCTGTGGCGATGGTATCTGTGGCGGTCCTGAGAATCCACAGAACTGCCCCGCTGATTGCAGTAGCGCTTCTTCGCCCGCGGTTCTCTACCTCGGCATCATGGTACACCTCGAGGGCTGGAGCGATCAGTTCAACCAGGTTAAATTTGAGCGCCACGCTCAACTGATGCGCGAATATGCATCCCTTTTTGAGACTTACGGCGCTAAGTTGACCTGGGAGAGTAAAGAATTGACTGATGGTGTGTTGGCGTGGGGTGATAATATACTGCTTGAAATGGAACAACGTGGGCACGGCGTGGGTGTCCAT
Source organism: Anaerolineae bacterium (assembly GCA_016931315.1). GTDB lineage: Bacteria > Chloroflexota > Anaerolineae > B4-G1 > SLSP01 > JAAZNO01. Next base: position 5,004 of record JAFGFB010000107.1, on the reverse strand, counting down.
GCCGATATCGGGGGCCAGCAAAGCGAAGCTTGCGCTCCCAATACCGCCAGATTGCGCGCCGAAAAGCAGCAGTTGGAGTCTCTGGGGGTTACGGTGCGCCATGTTTCCGGCATCGTTTCGCACTGTGATTGGGTCGTCAGCGCTGCTGATGCGGGCTATCTCTTCACTACTGGAACGGTGGCCTACGCGGTCATGTCGCTGCCTCTTGAAGACCGTCCGCTTGAATACCGTGATTGTCCTAGCCCGGCGGCTTGCCACGATACATTCCCGCCTGATTTGGAGGACCGTCTGCATCCCTGGCGGGCTTCCAGCGGCGCCGATTGGCTGACTCATGATCCTGACGGCCGGCTAGTGATACTTCCCTCCAGCGGTGGTCTGTCTTGTATGGCAGAGGAAGCCCTGGACCAGGTTTGTGGTGAGTTCACTGCTGAGGATATTGACGCTTTTTTGCAGGAGTTCGATCGGGCAGTTGCCTTATCACAGCCGGGGCAGGTGAATACTTATTATGTTGCCTGGAGTCTGGGAGGTGTGCTTGATCCAACACTTTTGGAGACCTGGCTACAGGCGATTTCGCCGTATGTAGCCTCAGGGCAGGTAGAATGGAAAACCCTGCCTGAGATGTACGATGCCTACGTATCTTGGGAGCAGAATTATTGACAAATATTAATCTTGTGTTAGAATAAAACTGACCGGTCGGTATTTTTTTTCTTCCTTTCTTTGGCACTTATGGCGATACAACAGCGTAGTGAGGAAACCTACACCCGCATTTTAGATGCCGCAGCCGCGAGCTTTTCCCGCAACGGCTATGATGCCACGGGCGTGGCGGAAATCTGCAACGTTGCCGGGATCAGCAAGGGCGCCTTCTACTATCATTTTCCCTCTAAACAGGCGCTCTTCATCGCTCTGTTGGAGCGCTGGCTGGATGAACTCGACAGCAGCATCGCGACCTTGCAAGCAGAGGCTTCTACTGTTCCAGAAGCACTCACCCGCATGGCGGAGGCCTTCCAGGCAGTTCTTCATACTGCCGATGGCAACCTCCCGATGTTCATGGAGTTCATGTCTGCCGCGCAACGCGACTCCCTTATATGGGAAGCCACAATTCAACCTTATCGCCGTTATCAGCTGTGGTTTGCCATGTTGATTGAGAAGGGCGTCGCCGAAGGTTCGCTGCGACCGATGGATCCGCAGATCGCGTCACAGATGTTGGTCTCGTGGGCTGTAGGGATGCTGCTCCAGAGCACTCTTGACCTACAAGTGATGGATTGGTCCACGGTGATGCGAGAGAGCTTGCGCCTGATGCTGACAGGGCTACTACCTGAATGTGTCGCCTGAGGGTTAAACTTGTGCTCAATGGATAGGAAGGAGAATCATTATGCGTGTATTACTGACTGGCGCCTTTGGGAATATCGGGATGAGCGCCCTGGAGGCGCTTCTGGATCGCTGGCATCAAGTGCGTTGCTTCGATACGCCCACAGAGGCAAATCGTGCACGGGCAGCACGCTTTGGCGACAAAATCGAAACTGTCTGGGGTGATTTGCGCAACGCAGCGGATGTGAATGCCGCCGTACAGGGTCAGGATGTGGTAGTGCATTTGGGATTCATCATCCCTAAACTCTCTGCTACCGGTACGAGCAGCGAGGATCAGCCCGATCTGGCATGGGAAGTCAATGTGGGCGGAACGCATCACATCGTTGAGGCTTGTCGCTCTCAACCGCGCCCGCCCAAACTGATTTTTTCCTCATCCTACCACGTCTTTGGTGTGACCCAGCACTTGCCCCCACCGCGTACGGCGACTGATCCGGTAGACCCTATCGAGCACTATTCTAAGCATAAAGTTGCTTGTGAGTGGATGGTCAAAGCCTCTAACCTGCAGTGGTCTATCCTACGCTTCTCCGCCACTTTGCCGATTGGCCTGACTCTCGATCCGTATCTTTTTCAGATACCTCTGGATAACCGCATGGAGTTCACTCATACCCGTGATGTGGGCGTCGCTGTAGCGAATGCGGTGAGTTCCGAAGAAATCTGGGGGAAGCTGCTGTTGATCGGGGGGGGGCCGAAATGCCAGCTTCTCTACGGTGAGATTGTCTCGAAAGTGATGACCACGATGGGTATTGGGATGCTGCCTGCGGAGGCTTTTGGCGGCGGTTATTTCCCCACTGATTGGGTAGATTCTTCCGAGAGTGAGCGGTTGCTGCATTATCAGCAGCGCACCTTTGATGATTATACCGCGGATATGCGAGCACTGCTTGGATCCAAACGTCACCTCATTCGGCTGGCACGTCCTTTCGTGCGGGCCTGGTTGTTGCGCAAATCGCCATACTGGCAGCAACGGCGTATTGGTCGTACTGCTCGCCAGCCAGTGCCTGGCCCCGCATTACCATGAGTACGGAAAAATAAGGTGTTTTTGCGGCGGTGCGGAGCGCCGCCGCAAAAACAGCTAACAAAAAGTGGGTTTTGACTGCAAGACGTGCTTATTCGGATTATCGCGGACAATTTATCTTCCGATGTACTTACAGAACCTTAGGGAGTTTTCATGGATACCTATCATGCCATCGCCTGGATCGGAAATCGCTTGCGTTTGCTGGATCAGCGCGAATTGCCCCACAACGTGGTCTATCTCGATTACACCAACGCGCCGGCTGTTGCCGTTGCCATCCGTGAAATGGTGGTGCGTGGCGCCCCAGCCATTGGTATCACTGCCGCCTATGGAATGGCGCTAGCGGCATTTGATTGCGATGCGGCAAGCATCGCCGATTTACGCGTGGCGCTTGGCGAGGCTGATGCCGTGTTGCGCGCGGCGCGTCCGACCGCCGTCAACCTTTCCGGTGCGCTGGATCGTGTGTTGGCTCGCGCTGCTGATCCTGCTCTAAAGGCCGTCGCCGCAGTGCGCGATGCAGTTTTGGAGGAGGCTCACGCCATCTATGAGCAGGAGCGGCAGGCAAACCTGGCTATCGGACAACATGCCCTACCGTTGGTTCCAGAGGAGGCCCACATCCTTCACCATTGCAACACCGGTCCTCTGGCAACGGGCGAATTCGGCACGGCATTGCGGGTTATCATCGCCGCACACGAGGCGGGCAAGCGTGTCCACGCTTTTGTGGATGAGACCCGCCCTCGCTTGCAGGGCGCGAGGCTCACCGCCTGGGAATTGCAACAACTCGGTGTGCCTTATACCCTGATTGTGGATGGGGCAGCGGCGCACATCATGCGCACTCGTGGTGTGGACCTGTGTGTGGTAGGCTGTGACCGCATCGCTGCCAATGGTGATACGGCGAATAAAATCGGCACCTATCATTTGGCGTTGGCCGCGCACGCGCATGGCATTCCCTTCTACGTGGTCGGTCCTACCAGCACTGTGGACCTTTCAACGCCTACCGGTGATGACATTGCAATCGAGGAACGTTCTGCGGAGGAGGTGACCTGCGTGGGCACGTGCCGCATTGCCCCAGAGGGCGCAACCGCGGCGAACCCCGCCTTTGATATCACCCCAGCACGCTATATCACCGCTATCATCACTGAGCGCGGCATCGCGCGCCCACCCTTCATCAAGACCTTAGCGCAGCTATTGCGTTGAGTTCTTTCCCGCTGTTAGTTCAGAAAGCATATTGGGAGCGGCACTGCACGCCGCTCCCAATATTGTGTAGATGGATACTCAAAATTTCCTCTGGTCGTCTGTGCCCCGATGCGGTTGACGGTGAACGCTTAAGTGCAAGCTCTACGCCACTGGCCACAGCTGCAACTGCCTGGCAGGTTGCTTTCCATCGAGGAGAATATACGGCGCTACGCGTTGCACGGGCAATCCCAGCTTTCGCAGTTGGCTGAGGTCGCACAATGTCCCCTTGCGGCGCGCCTCGAGAATTTGTTCCACGCCTTTGATGCCCACGCCGGGAACCCGTAGCAGCTGTTCCCTGGGTGCGCGATTCAACTCAACTGGAGTTTGGCTGAGATGCTCCTCTGCCCAGGCTACCTTGGGGTCTTCTTTCAGCGGGAGGTTGCCTATAGCATCGAAGGGTAATTCCTCGGCAGTGAATCCATAATCCCGTAGCAGGAACGACGCCTGATAGAGCCGCACCTCACGCTCAGGTGAGGAGGGCGGTAGCCCCTCTAGTGGCGTATCGCTGATGGGATGAAAGCTGCTGAAGTACGCGCGCGCCATCCGCTGCTTTCGATAGAAGAATTCCGTCGTGAGCAATAACTCTGCATCGCTCTCGCCTGCTGCGCCTACCACAAATTGCGTTGTTGTGCTTGGCCCGCGTCCGCCCTGCGCCTCGCGCAGCTCGTGAATCCATTGCAGTCGTTGTACCAACTCCTCGCTGAAGTGCTTGTGCGGGGCGAGGAAACTCAGGCGGCGCGCGTTAGGTCCCTCCAGGTTTACCGAGACGCGATCCGCCAGCGCCATTGTCGCCGCAACTTGATCCCGCTCCGCACCCGGCATCACCTTGAGGTGCATATAACCGCGGAAGCCATAACGCTTGCGCAGGAGTGTGGCGGTATCTAGAATGCGATCTTGTGTGCGCGGACCTCCTCCGACCAGTCCGGAACTTAAGAAAATGCCTTGGACCAGATCCGCGCGGTAGAGTTGCAGGAACAAGCCTGCAAGGTCATCGGGGGTGAAGGTCTCGCGGCGGAAATCTCGCCCTGAGCGAAAGGGACAGTAGGCGCAATCGCGTTCGCAGGCGGAGGAGACCAGCGTCTTGAGCAGAGGAATGCGTCCTTTAGGCGTGGCGGCATAGTGGATGCATCCGAGCATTTCTGCTGGCGCTGCTGCCGTGGGGAGATGTGTCCCTGTAAGCCCTACATCCTCCGCGGGTTCATAGGCTGCTGCCTGCGCTAACAATTGTAGCTTTTCCAGGGGTCCCATCGCTATCCTCCACTACCAGTATAAAACAAATGTTCTATTTGTCAAGAATGGCTTGTGTGGGGCATTCGTAGCAGGTAAACGATCTGCCATCAACCCCACAGTTGCCCCGCGGCAGGCTAGCCCACACGGCATCTTGGTGTAAT
>JAFGFB010000106.1 GCA_016931315.1 Anaerolineae bacterium | reverse complement strand
GACTAACGAGCATGTGGGCGATGCAAGAACACAAAGAGGTAGCTTTTTTGTGATTTTTGCGGGCGCAGCCCGCAAAAATCACGCTCGTGGAGAGAGGCGCAGAGGGTTTTTTTTGAGTGATCTAGCCGATTTTGCCACTGTAGTTTTCTTTGCGGTGGGGTGTAGTTCCATCGTAAAAAATCAACTTTTTCCCGCGCCCTGTGGGGGCGATGGATTTTGATCTCCTCGAAGCTTGCCCAAATCCGCCTTTCATGGCACTATAGAGCTGCGCTATCGAGTGTGATGATGTCGGGCAATACGAGTATTACCCAAATTTGAGCGCTGAAAGGGGATGGCATGTCCAGAATCATATTTCGACCCGAACTGGTGCATTCGACGGCTTACATTGCCCCAGGCGCCGTGGTGGTCGGCGAAGTTTACCTGGCTGGGGGCGTTAATATCTGGTTCAACGCCGTGTTGCGTGGCGATGTCGAATCGCTGACTCTGGAGGCTAACGTCAACATTCAGGATGGTTGTGTGCTGCATACCTCGTATGGCCATCCGCTGCTGTTGGAGGAAGGCGTTAGTGTGGGGCATCGCGCGATTGTCCATGGCGCGCGGGTGGGGCGCAATACTCTGATTGGGATGGGGTCTTTGTTGCTCGATGGCGTTGAGGTTGGCGCCGATTGCATCGTTGCCGCGGGCGCCCTGTTGCCTGGAGGAAAGTCCTATCCGGGAGGGTCCCTCATTATGGGCAGTCCCGCGCGGGTTGTGCGTGCGCTGACCGAAGAAGAGATTCAGCACAATCGCGAGGTCGCCGCCGCTTATGTTCGGCGCGCGCAACGTTACCAGGAGTGATGCGGGAAATTCTTCAGCATGGCAGTTTGGCACGGCAACTGGCATTTGTGGCGAATTTGGGACTGGCATACAATATTGTGATGACTGTTGCGGTAAGCAGGCAGCGTGAGTAGCACTAACCCCGATAATTTTAACCTGGAGTGAGATGATGACCTACGATTTTGATGCACTCATTGACCGACGCACTTCTGACAGTATCAAGTGGAAGTGGTGTGATGAAGATGAGCTACCTTTGTGGGTGGCAGATATGGATTTTCGCTGCCCTGAACCGGTGATTGCGGCGCTTCAGGAGCGGGTGGCGCATGGCATTTTCGGCTACGGCAGCGCGCCAGCCGAGCTCCGTGAGGTGCTGGTGGCGCGGTTGGCGGCGCTCTACGATTGGCATGTGGCGCCTGAGGCGATTGTCTTCATGCCGGGTGTCGTCGTGGGTTTCAACCTCGCTGCACAGGCGCTCACCCGCTCTGGTGATGGCTTGCTGATGCAGACACCCGTCTATCCACCATTTCTTACTACAGCGGCGGATGCCGGGCTGCGACACGAATCTATGGAGTTGACTCGTCGTCCTGATGGCGTCTACGAAATAGACTTTGACCGCTTTGAGGCGGCTTTCTCGCCTCACACCGCCATGTTCCTGCTGTGTAACCCTCACAATCCCGTCGGACGCGTATTCCGGAAAGACGAGCTTGAGCGCATGGCTGCACTGTGTCTGGAGAAGCGGGTGCTCATCTGTTCGGATGAGATTCACTGCGACTTAATCTTCAGTGGGCACCAGCACCGCCCGATTGCGGCGCTTGATCCGGAGATTGCCGCGCACACCGTGACTTTGATGGCGCCTAGCAAGACTTACAATATTCCTGGATTGGGATGTTCCTTTGCCGTGATTCCTCACCCGGCGTTGCGAGAGCAGTTCAAGGCGGGGCAACGCGGTGTGGTGGGACATGGCAATCTATTGGGCTACACTGCGGCGCTGGCAGCTTACCGCGATGGTGGTCCCTGGTTGGAAGCGGTTTTGGCTTACCTCGAAGCCAACCGTGATTTCGTGATTGCCTTTGTGCGGGAGAACCTGCCCGGCGTGCGGGTCGCTGCGCCAGAAGGGACCTATCTGGCGTGGCTGGATTGTCGCGAGGCCGGAATTCCCGGAAATCCTTATAACTTCTTCCGTGCGCAGGCGCGGGTTATGTTGAACGATGGCGAGACCTTCGGTCCTGGAGGCGCGGGTTTTGTGCGTTTCAACTTCGGCGCCCCGCGGGCAGTGCTGGCTGAGGGTTTGGAGCGCATGCGCGCCGCGCTGGCAACATTGTAGTAACGTAATTGACCCCTAAAAATCACTTGCCAGGTTTGCAGTTTTTGGGGTATAATTAGGGTCAGTAAATGGTAGGGATAGCGCTGTGAGGAGGCTTGTATGTCACTAACCTGTTTTGACTATGCTCGTTCGCACCAGGACCGGTTCCTCGAAGAACTCAAAGACTTCCTGCGCATTCCCAGCGTTAGTACGCAGGTGGAGCACCGCTCGGATATGATTCGCACAGCGGTCTGGATTCGGGAAAAGCTTTTGGAGGCCGGATTCCCACGCGCTGAGGTGATGCCCACACGCGGACACCCCATCATCTACGCCGAATGGCTTGCTGCAGGCTCCGAGAAGCCCACGGTGCTGATCTATGGGCATTATGATGTGCAGCCGCCGGAGCCTTTTGATTTGTGGCACACGCCGCCCTTTGAGCCTACGGTTGTGGATGATGGCCTGTTTGCACGCGGTGCTGCTGATGATAAGGGGCAGGTTTTCATCCATATGAAAGCGATGCAAGCGTTCCAGAAGACTGCTGGCATGCCCCCGGTCAACATCAAAATGCTCATTGAGGGTGAGGAGGAGATTGGTAGTCCTTCTCTTGATCCCTTTATCCGCGAACACCAGGATTTGTTGCGGGCGGATGTGGCTCTCATCTCTGATTCGCACATTCTGGGCAAGGAGTTACCGACCATTGTGTATGCGCTGCGTGGCATGGCTTATGTTGAGGTCGAGGTCACTGGACCTGCGGGGGATCTGCACTCCGGCATCTATGGCGGTGCGGTGCAGAATCCTATCAATGCGCTCTGCGCGATGGTTGCCAAGCTGCAGGATGGGAATGGTCGCATCCTGATCCCCGGGTTCTACGATAAGGTGCGCGACTTGGAGCCAGAGGAGCGCGCCGAGATGGCGAAGATTCCTTTCGACCGCGAAGTATGGTTGGCAGAAGCGGGTGTCATCCGCGAGTGGGGTGAACCGGGCTATACTGTGATTGAACGCACAACAGCCCGCCCAACCCTCGATGTGAACGGCATTTGGGGCGGCTACATTCAACCGGGCGCGAAGACGGTGCTGCCGAGCAAGGCTTTTGCCAAAATCTCGATGCGTCTCGTGCCCGACCAAAACCATGAGGAAATTAGCCTCCTGATTGCGGATTATTTCCAGAAGATTGCTCCTCCTGCCGTTTCGGTGGAGGTCCGTGACCTGCACGGCGGCGCGGGGGCGATGGTGCGCCGCGATAGCCCGGCGATGAATGCCGCTTTCCGCGCTTACGCTGCGGCTTTTGGACGGGAGCCGATTTTCGTGCGCGAGGGTGGTTCCATTCCGGTTGTGGCGACCTTCCAGAAAGTGCTCGGAATTGATACCATTCTGATGGGTTTTGGGCTGCCGGATGACAACCTGCATGCGCCCAATGAGAAGTTCTCGGTGAGCAATTTCTACCGGGGTATTCAGACGTCACTGCATTTCTTGACCAATCTGGCGGAACTCTAAAGTCGTTAAGAACTTACCAGGGGCACAGCATCCACTTCGATGCTGTGCCCCTGGTGTGTCATATCGTCAGAGCGACGCGCACTTGTGGTAGAAATCCGCGAACGCCTGCGCGGTGACACGAATATCGAAGCGCTCGCGTACGGTGCGCTGACCCGCTGCCGCAATGGCGTGCAGCTGGTGGGATGGGATGGCGTTTGCTTGCAATAGTGACGCCAGCGCTGACCCTATTTCTGCCGCGTTGCTGGTATCCATCAGAAAGCCATTTTCTCCTGCCATGATATAACTCGAAAGCCCACCCACACGTGGTCCGAAGACCAATAATCCCGCATCCATTGCTTCCAACACGGCGATGCCAAATTCCTCTTTGACACTGCTGCACACGTAGACGTGCGGCAATGTCGCGGGCAGCGATACGACAAGGGTGCGTTCCAACCGGCGCACCTCGGCGTTGGATAGAGCCGGCAGGAAGCAAAAGCGCCCACGTGCCTCGGGATAGCGGGCAAAAGTTGCCTCAATTCGCGCTTGCATGGCCCGCTCAACAGCGGTGGGGGCTTCCATATTGCCGCCAATGAGCGTGAGGTTGTAAGTGCGCCATAAGCCGCTTTCGACCCAGGCTTCGACGAGCAGCGGTTGTTGTTTGACCGGATGCAGGCGCCCAACATTGAGCATGACTGGACGCGCTTCGAAGCTCGGATCGAGGCGGTAGCCCTGCTGACAACTTTCAAAGCGGCACATTCCATGGAGTAGGTTGGTATCTTGCTGCTGTTCCGGTGGCTCGACTTCACCCAGTGAGATTCCCTCCGCAATCAACTCTAACGGCTTGGCGCGTGTTGCCGGGTCGAGGATGAGCTGTGGGAAATATGCCCGCAGCGTGTTGGGTCCGTCACTCGTCGGCATGCCCACAAAGCCATCCGCCAGCGCCACGATCTGGTCGGCAATCAGGGCGCGGGTGAGCTCAAAGGTGAGCGTCTTGGCTTCAAGTCCTTTGATGGATTCGCTGGCGAAGGCGGGCAGCAAGCGGCGATGCGGGTCGGCAGTGAGTGTGTAGACAACCCGTTTACCCCACTTCCTGGCTAGCTGCACCGCAGCTCTTGAGCCATGATCGGCATAGCGCACATGGAAGACGTCCGGTTCGATTCCCAGCGCCCTCAATACTTGCTCAATGGCGACGCGGATTGGTGTCGCCTGTACCATCATTTGATATTGGGTGAGCGTTTGCCCGTAGACGGGAATGTGTACCACGGTGTGCCCTGCTCCGTGCTCAAAGGTGAGTGGCGGATCGTCATCTGCCGGGCCATTGAGCAGTACCAGCGTGGTGACCTGCGCGATACCGGGTGTTTGCGCAAGCGCATCTCCCAATGCGGCGAGGAAGACGCCCAGCCCGCCGCTATCGCCTTTGCCCGCCTGCCCGATGCGACCCAGAAACATGCATTGGGCGATTTTTAGCCCTTCGGTGGCAGGGGGCGGGCTGGGCGCGCGCAGGGCTGCGATGATATCGCGCAGCAGGCGTGTGGGCGCTGGTTCGCGTTCCAGGTGCTCGGCGAAGGTGTCGAGCAGGGGACAATCCAGCCCCCCGATGGCGCCAAGGGTGTTGACGAGCGCTAACCGGAGGGCGGGTTGCACGCTGGAGCTGGCGTAGAGGCGGGCGCGCAGCGGTTCGATTAGCTCCTCCAGGCATAGTGCGGCAGCATACCGCAGCAGCGCCAGCAGCACCGGTGTGTGCGCATTCCATGCGGTCAACAGCGCAACAGTTTCATCTGCGCTCAGTAGTGGCGCTCGAATCTCGGCAGCGCTCTCAAGCAGGGTTACCAGCGTTCTTGAGCGATGGCGACGCTCTGCATCATCAAAGGTGCTGCGCAAATGGGCCGTGAAGTCGGGGGGCAGCATCCCCAATTCTGACTGGAGAACGAGGGCATCTTGGACCAGGGCATCGAGTGTATCGGAGCGTCCCAGCTGCGCCAACAACCATGTCGCTTCTATGGCTGCCTTGTTACGGATCAGACCCCGCAGCAGCGCGGCAAGTTCTTTGTGCGTGAGGTCTGTCGCCAGGGATTGGACGGCAACCGCACCCTGTCGCGCCAGCCGTCCCCAAGCGTATTCCTCGAGGGTGAGCCGTTCCAGGATGCCCGTATGCAGCGGCAATACCAGGCCTTCGGCTGGTGCGATAACGGTAAAGGCTTGGGTTAATGCCAGGGCGTGCCGTAAGGCCGCGTAGTCATCGGGCAAATTGCCCATGACTCGCAGATAATGGGCTAGATTGGGAATGGAGTTGGGCATGGCGCTATTTCATCACCCGTCATTTCCGTTTACCATACATAGCCGAACTTCGCCATGAGCGCGCCGGCCTGCCGGCGCCACTCTGCGATCAGGCGATCCATCAGGGCGCTAACCTCCGCTGGTGGGCGCTTCAGCACGGGCGCGAGCACCTCGAAAACGCGCGCGGGGAAATCAGCGGCGGATGGCGGGCGCCAACCATGCGCCGCTTTGAGCGCGAGGCTCTGTGCCCAGAATGCTTGCGCGAACCATTCCAGGTCAGTGCGATTGAGTTCGATGCCGTAGACGGTGAGTGTGCGCACGAGGAGGTCATTCGTATCCAGTGTGATGCCTTTCCCCTCTTCGCTGAAGATGACGAAGGTAAAGGCGCATTGGGAGAGCACGTTACCCAGAATGCCGAAGCATTCGCGCTGTAGCATTTCCTGAATGACGTTACGGAAGAGCGTTTCAATCGCATCGGATCGCATATCAGGCGTGAGCTCGCCAGGGATTTTGTAGATTTGCCCGGAATAGTGCCCGAAGAAACGCGAGAAGGGCATGAGGAAGGTCCACAGCGCATTGGCATGACCTGGGTTGCCGAGCGTGCCCGCGCCGCAGGTAAAAATGTGCTCCCGCAATGCCGGGTAACGTTTCGCCAAAGCCTGTGGTCCATCGCCCAGGGCGTGCAGGGCAGGCGCGGGGTTCGCGTCCGTGAGTGCCGCGATAGCACGCTCTGCTGCCTCCAGGTTGCCAAGATACACGGGCAAGCCTCGCAGCCCGGGGGGAAGGTCTTCCGGCGGGATGAGGCCTGCTTCTACGCCCTCGAAGAGCGCTGCCAACCCCACACCCATATCTATGATGTCGCAGCCCAGTTGCTCCAGGGGCACGATCAGGCGCCGATCCACTTCCTCCAGCAAGCGCAGACGTCCTTTGAGGGAGTCCTCCTCGGGGCGCAGGTCGAGCATGGCGAAGATAGCGTAGGTCGGTTCGAAGTCGTCGAGAAAGCGGTCGCGCCCGCCGGGAGCGTAATTCACATCCACCCAGTGCCAGTGCCGACAGTTGACCTGACACCAGTGGCAACCGGTCTGCCCGGTGCGGTTGGCGAGCAGCAGCTTGCGCGCGCCGAGATCGGCGAGGGCGTAGCCGAGACGCTGCGCGTTGCGGGCAGGCAGGGTGGGGTTGGCGCCGCTGCCAGTAGCATAGAGCTTGGTGACGGTGCCGCCATCGCGGGAAGAGAGGCGCGCGCCGTAGCGTTCCAGCAGGGGGCGCAGCTCGCGCTCCCGCAGCTCGCGGAAGGCTTCGGCGTGCGGACCCAGGGCTTGCTCTAGCGTAAGTGGGGTCCCGTGCAGCACCAGCGCTGCTGTAAAGCGGGCGAAGACATGCCCGGCGCCGCCGCGTCCGGCGTGATAGAGGCCCTCGACGGCGAGGTTGGCGGTGCGACAGCCCAACCGCGCGCCCTGCCCCAGCGTGAGGATGCTGCCGTTTTCAATCTGCCCCGTGAGCTCGCGCGCCAGCAGGTGGTAATAGGCGCCGCGCTGCCCGGCGGGCAGGTCGGCAGCAGATTTCCACTCTATGGTGAGATTGGGTGCACGCCCGGAGATGACGAGATAGGTATCCGCGGTGGGTGAAGGGGCGGATTCACCGTTGAAGACGATGGCATCCAACCCCAGGTTGAGCAGCTCCGCCGCTGCGCGCCCACCCACGAAACTGTAGTGCGGGACGCCGGTCAGCGGTGAGAGATAGCCCACTGTGAGTTTGTTTCCGGCGAGAAAGGGCAGTGGTCCTCGCGCCAGGATGAGCGCGTCTGAATTCTCGCGCAGTAGGAACTGGCATAGCGCTTCTCCACCGAGAAGGGTCGTATCCTCACGGGGGTCACTGCCTGCTTGACCGGCGTGGAGCGTTCGCAGCCAATGGCGTCTCGCAGTGGGGTTGAGCATCAGAACGCGAATGGATTTTTGTTGCATAAGTTCTCTTAGGACCCTCTTCTCCCCCAATGCGGTCGGTAATCCGGGTCATTGCCGAAGAAGTCGCCTACCTCCGTTGGGGCAAGGACGCGAATGGCGGCTTCGCCACCCATGGGGCAGTTGTGCTCGCAGATGCCGCAGCCGATACAGAGTTCTTTGACCACGTAAGGCATCTGGATGGTGATGCGTTCGCTTTGGGCATTGTAGACCTCGGTTTCGTAGAGCCATATGGCTTTGTGCGGCACGGGGCAGGCTTCCTCACAGACGATGCAGGGGATATTGTGTGCCCATGGCAGGCAGCGACTGCGGTCTATCCGCGCCAGGCCTATCGGGGTGACTTGCTTGGTCGCCAGGTCCAGGCGTGGAATGGCGCCTGTAGGGCAGACCTCACCGCAGGCGTTGCAGCGGTAGTTGCAGTAGCCCAGTCGCGGCACCAGGCGCGGCGTGAGCGTATTGAAGACGCCGCCCTCGAAGAGGCTTGGTTGCAAGCCCTGCGTGGGGCACACGCGGATGCATTCACCGCAGCGGATACACAGGTTCTCGAAATCGGTGAGGGTTGCGCCCGGCGGTCGAAGCATCTCGGCGGGTTGGCGTTTGTTGACCGGTTCGACGCCGGCAACCGCCACCCCAAGTGCCGCTGCCCCCAAACCTGTGAGCACGGTTCGTCGCTGCGGGTCGTAATCTTGTGACATTGCGGGCTTCCAGGTGGGGAGTTGCCAGCGAAAAGCGACACCTTCGCGGGTGCAATCCACGATACAATCGTAACCGACGATACACTCGGCTGGATCGCTGCGGTAACCCTCGCGCGGGTTGATGGTCCCGGTGGGGCAATCGCCGCTGCACAGTGCGCAGGCGGCGCAGCCCCCACTTACCTCTCGCCGCACCAGGGAGAGCTTGGAGAGCAACCCCAACAAGCCACCGAGCGGGCAGAGGTAGCGGCACCAGAAGCGCTCGGTCCACCAGTTAAGTGCCACAATCACGATGAAGAAGAGCAATATGGGAACGGCAAGGTTGAAGTAGGAAGATACATCACGGAAGATGGGGAAGATCACCGCGCTATGCACTGCGTCCAATACGTCCCAAAGCGCGTCGAATTGGTAGAGGAAGGCTTCGGCTTCGTAGATGAGAAAGCGCAACGCGGGCAGGATGACCATCCCGGTGGTGCGAGTCATGATCGTGATGGGGTCGAGAAAGAGCAAGCTCTGGTTGCCGAAGAGGGCCGCGAAGAGGATGATGAAGAGCAGGAGGTATTTGAGGCGACGCCATTTCTCTGCCGGGGCTTGAAGCCGCGGTGCGGAGCGTTGCAGCGGTTTGCGGGAGGAACGGCGTCTACGAGGCGCAAGCCATTCCAGCACTGTGCCGAAGGGACAGAGCCAACCGCACCACACGCGCCCAAAGATGAGCGTGAGCACCACTGTGAATGCTGCAAGTCCCAGTCCCGGAATTAAGGCGCGTCCTGCTAGCGTCGCCGTGAGCGCGACGAGTGGGTCAAGGCGGTAGAAGAAATCCGCCCATGTGCGCTGTGGGTTGAGGAAGGTGGCGTAGATGAAGAGGAAGAAAAAGAGTGCAAGCGCCAGAATTTGGGCGATTTGTCGAAGTCGACGCCAGGTTTGTGGTTTCATGGCTTATACCACAATCTCTTCTATAGTCAGCGCGCTAAGGTCGAGTGAGCCTAACCCCATTTCGGCTGCGGCTTTGATGAAGCCGATGTCCTCAGGTGCGAAGTCAAAGAGCGTGGCGCCGTAGGCATCCGCGGCGACGGGGTCGTGGCTGGCAATGACGGTGTTGGTCAGGCGTACATCGTCGAGATTGCCGCCGGTGGGTCCTCCGCGCATCAGCGTACGCACCGCATCCACCACGGTGAGCTGCGGGCGGATGGCGCTTAGCAAGTCAGCGATGCGCTGGTGGATGCGTGTATGCAATCTGCCGGGGTTTTGCGCCACGCCGATGAGATTCTTCGCGCCGAGCGTGAGTTGTGTCAGGTTGTGGTGTTTGGCGATGGGCACATTGATGACCAGGTCGGCGCGAAATAGCTCTTGGTAGAGCTCCCACTTCTTGATGTCGCGCCCGTTGGGGATATCGGTCTCGCGGAACTTGTGCGGGCTCATCAGTTCCATCTCGCCGCCCGCGGCAGCGACGGCAGCGGCAATGCCACTGCGCTCGTAGGCGCTCTCGGCTGTGCCGCCAAAAGGCGTATCCATCACGCGCACGCGCCGCGCGCCTGCGCCCAATGCCATGCGTACCAGCGCGGCAACAACCTCAGGATTAGTGGTCGCGCCATATTCGGCGGGGTAGTAATCAGTGCAGATATTGGGTTTGATGAT
>JAFGFB010000105.1 GCA_016931315.1 Anaerolineae bacterium | reverse complement strand
TACAAGTCTCAATACCCTCTCTGATGGGCAGGCTCCTCGGACTAAGGAGGGTATGATGGGTAAGATGAGGGAGTGGGCAGTCTCAATACCCTCTCTGATGGGCAGGCTCCTCGGACTTTAACCTAGGAGGTTTGTGATGAAATTGCGTGTGGTCTCAATACCCTCTCTGATGGGCAGGCTCCTCGGACGACTTGTTTCCTTTGCATCTTAGACCCGTCCATTCGTCTCAATACCCTCTCTGATGGGCAGGCTCCTCGGACAGCCATTTTGAATTCCCCACTTGGGGGTCATTTTGAGCCCATTTTGGCCCTTTTTGGTTTTTTTCGCTCTCCTTTCCCCATTGAGATGGCAAAAACGCTGCTTTTTGCGGCGTTGCTTCCCACCAACCATGGCTCGAGTGCTTTTTTGGTTAGAATTGCCGCCTTTTTCGTTTTTTCGCTCTCGAAGCAGTTTCGTTACCAGAGTTGACATCAGTGTAACTCGAAATCGCCAGGATGTCAATGGAGGTTCACGCTCATGGACGAGACTCGCGGGCCTAGCCACCCTTTGCTGTTACTCCAGGAGTGTGCACGCTGCCTGACGCTCACCACCCAACAGCGCCTTCCTGTAACCCAACAGGTGCTGCGGTTGACGTTGCCTGATGAGCCTCCCCTGCTGGCTGCTGCCAGCGATTTCTGTATCGCACTGCTCCAGGCTGGCGGTTGGCTGGAAACCCAGCGAGGTCGCCATAGCCCGCCGTGGCGCATGACGCGGTCCGCACAACGATGGTTAGGCGATACGGCTGCCGTGCAGCTGCAGGCTTTGCGCGAAGCCTGGTGGGAGCACCTGGCTTTCAGTGAAGGGGCCTTGCCAGTTCTTGCCTTTCCTGCGGCTCTGGCACGGCGTTGGCCCGCCGTCACGCGCGCACTTCTTGGCTGGGTGGGGCAATTGCCGCTTTGCATTTGGACGCCGCTGGTGGAAGCCGAAACGATTGTCGACAGGTCAGGCATCAGCGCCATCCCAACGGCATTTCTGAATCTGACCCATGTGCCCGAAGCTGTGAACCGCAGCATTTGGACCCTGATCATCTGGCTGACACGTGGCGTATTAACCTGGTTAGGCGTTTTGGAGTGCCAGGAGGTGGATGGGACTATCGCCGTGCGGCCGCTGCTTGCCGGACAGGGCTGGTTGCGCGACTCCGTGGCCAGGCTTACACCAGCGACCACGACTGCCGCCGCGGCGCAGGAAGCACCGCCGGCGTCCTTGGGCGACATTGCTCTCTTGCTAATGGAACCGGCGATCAAGTTCGAGGCAGTGACGCGAGCTGCCGTGCAACTGCAGGTTCTGCCAGCAGCACCAGCCGCGTGCATTCTCACGCTACAATTCACTGCAGCACTGCGCCATCTCACCCCAGCTGGTGCAGTGTACGAGATCACACCCGTCACACTCGCTAGAGGTCGAGGACTGGGCTACCTGGCAACGCATGTGCTGCTGCAGCTCGCGCTCGCGAATGGCGGGGAGATTCCTGCGGCGCTAGTCGAGCAGCTTCATGACTGGGAGGCCAAGATTCCTGTCCTACAGGCCAAGCCGGGGTACCGGCTCACAGCAGGGCAGGATGTATTGCCTGGTCTACGCAGTCGCGAGGCGTTCATGCGGCGGACCATCTTCTTTCCCGACGCTCAGTCCGCTTGGGTTAGCGCAGAAGAAGCTCCGGCGCTGTGGAAGTATCTGCGGCGATTGGGATACGCAATACACATTGAGGCAGACCCAGGAGAGACGACCTCGAAGATCGTGCCGGTGAGCGGGGTTTCTGCGGAGGCGCTGTGGGTGCTATTGGGCATTTTTGCGTGGCTGCACACCCGTGTGCCAGGTCTGGCGCAGCTGCCCATCATTACGCTGCGGCAGGCGCTGGCACGCTGCCTGGCACCCGAGCATCTGCGCGCAGCGCAGCAACTGCTGGAGACGCAAATTACGCTGCTCGAAAGCAGTGGAGCCACAGGTGACATGGTGGGGACCACGGCTGGTCAGGTGCTGCACAAGGTACCGACCACAGGAGCAGCCACTTCCATCGTGGCCCAGCTGCACCAAGCGCTCGCTCAGGGGGCCCCGGTCACGCTCACCTACATCGATACGCAAGCACAGGTGACCCAACGACGGGTGCTCCCGCTCAGTGTGGAGCCGATCGGAGGCCATCTGATGCTGGTGGCACATTGCGAATGGCGTGGTGCGAAGCGACACTTCCGCGTAGATCGGATCATCAGTCTGGCACTAAATCCAGAGGGGCGCTGAACACAGGTTGGCGATCAGCATCAGATTACCTTGAATGGCAGCAGGCGCTGCACGGCGTAGCCGACGCCCAGGACCTCGATGCGCGGCACGTCCGCCTGGCAGAGGTGATAGCAGCGGAGGTTGTCCTGTTCGAGCTTGAGGAGCCGGTGCAGGCGTTTGCGCAGTTCCTGATATTTGGCGGGTTCGAGGTCGCACTCGAAGACGCTCTCCTGCACATGCGCGCCATAACCCTCGAGCAGCTTCATCACCTTCGTGCGGCGTTTCGTATCGGGAATGTCGTAAGCAATGATGACGAACATGATTCCCCTCCTGGAAACTCCTGAGCGCGGGCAGACTGAGGTGACCGCGAGCCGCCTCCTTTTTGCTGGCGTCAGCCAATCAGCAGGGGCGTGTAGGCTGCGTCGCGTCCCAGAATGCAACGCGCCAGATGTTCAGCCTGCCGCTGAAGACACTGACGATAGGTCAGCTGCTGCTCCCACGCCGGATGGCGCACGCGCACGGTCAGCCGCTCCTCGTATTGAGCGATGAAGAAGCGCCGGGCATCGTCGCTGAGCGTGCACCGCCCTGCCTGCGCTGAGAAGTCTCCAGGCGTCAACAACTGTTGCCGCAGCAAGCGTAACACCAGCATGTCCACGATGATGGGGCGAAACTCCTCCTCCAGGTCTAATGCCAATGAGGGACGTCCGTAATCCAGGGTGTGGAAGACGCCCACCATCGGATCCAAACCCAGGCGATAGAGCGTGCTCACAATATCGTTGAGCAACAGGGTGTACCCCAAACTGAGCAGTGCGTTAACGGGATCGGGGGGCGGGTAGTAGGCTCTTCCGTGAAATCCCCAAGCCGCTGCATCGAAGAGTCCCGGTAGGGCAGCGAAATACGCGGCGGCTCCGCTGCCCTCGTGACCGCGCAAGGCTTCAGCGTCAGGCGCCTGTGCCGCGCGAGTCTGCTGGTCCACAAGCGCGCGTAATGCCGTCTGCCCCCTCCCACCCAGCGTGTCGCGGTAGCGTCTGAGTAATATAGCCTGGTTGTGCAGTTTCCCGGCAATCATCGGACGCGCCAAAGCCAGGGCGGCAACCGGGGTGGTACAGACCTGAATCTGCCGCACGCGCAGAGCGCTGTGCTTGGATTGCGGCCCTACCAGACGGAAGCCGAAGCGCTCATGTTGGCTCTGGAACACGACGTCTATGCCGCGCTGCACCAGGTCGAACAGAAGCGGAGTCGTGGCGCTGACGCCTTGGCCGCTGAGGATCACCTGTTCAAGGGTGTTGAGGGGCACACTCTCGTCCCTGCTCTTCTCCTCACCGCGCCGGTGAATAAGCAACCGCTCCCCGTCTTTGCGTAACTGCGCTCCTTGAGTATCCACGATCAATCGCATACTGCACCTCCTTCCAGACTGCGTGCCAATCGGCCTACACCTCAAAGCGCGCGCTCAGGAACTCAAATTCGGGTCCAAAAGGCACAATAGTCGTCTTATCGGCATTGAGTGCCAGCTCCAGGCCAGCTAAGGTATCTGCTGCATCCACGAGTGCAGCTTCGGCCACCCTTTGGTTACTACACAGGATCACGAAATCGTCGGCGTACCGCACTAGCGCCCAGTTTCCGCGAATCATTGCCACATCGAAAGGGTGCAGGTAGAGATTAGCCAGCAGAGGGGAGATGACAGCACCCTGCGCCAACCCCAGCCCGGGGCGCGTCGCCCCGCTCTCCAGCCAACCCGCAACCAGACGGAGCAGCCGTGCATCTTCGAGCTGTGCTAATTGATCCAGTACCCGCGCGTGCCGGACGGTGCCAAAGTAGTCGGCGATATCGGCATCCACAACCCAGGTCAAGCCCTGAGCATAGTGCCACAGGACGTGGGTGATGGCGGTATAGACGGAGCGCTCGGGGCGGTAGCCATGGCTGCAAGATAGGAAGACGCTTTCCAGTAGAGGCTCCAACACGTTCTGCACGGCACGTTGGGCGACCCGATCGGTAACCGTGGGGATGCCCAATTGTCGTCGCCCTCCATCACCTCGAGGAATCTCGAACCACAGCAGAGGTGACGGCTGGTAGGCGCCCTGCCACAACGCCGTTTGCAGGTCGCGCAGGCGCTGAGGCCAGTCAGTTTCCCAGTCGAGCAAGGTCAAGCCGTCGATGCCGGCGCCCCGCTGGCGCTCGGCCCAGGTACGACCTTCCCAGGTTCTCTGCCAGGCCAGTTGCAGGTTATGCGGCTCACAGATTGCCTCGAAGAGCGTAGTCATGTGCAGCTCCTTTCACCCGTGTTCCAGGCCCGCGGCGAGCGCTTCCTTGGCCAGAGCGTCAGCCAGCAGATTGCGCTCACGCGGGACAAAGATGACCGTTGCGTCGGGCAGGCGCGCCAGCAACCGGGCCGCGCGTGCGTGCCGGGCAGCTAAGCGCGGATCACGCACCGCGAAGCTACCCGCGATCTGTCCCACAACGATCTGGCTATCCAGCAGGAAGATGGGTGCGGAATCGTCACGCGCCAGCGCCAGCTCCAGACCCAGGATGAAGGCTTCATATTCGGCCTCGTTATTCGTCATGCGGGGCAGAACCCGTGAAGCGGTTTCGAGAATGTGTCCGTCAGGAGCCCGCCGGGCCACGGCCACCGCTACGCCACGCTGTTGCGGGTCAATGGCGCCGTCGCAGAAGTAGAGGGGGGCCGGCAGATTGCCGGCCCCGAATTCACGCGGTGCGAACATCTTTGGCCTGGATTCCGCGCGGGGTGACGAGGGACAGGTAGGTCACGGCCTGACCGGTCCGCGGCGTGAATCCCTGGACATTGTTCTGGTGGAAGAAGATGTCCACGCCGTCGCCGCCGGTGATGAAGCCATACTGCTTGTGGGGCAGGAAGAACTTCACCCGCCCAGCGCAACGCAGCGTTTCGTCCATGTAGACTTGCTTGCTGGCTCGACCGCCCGTGCGACTGGCTGTGTTGCCATCCTGGTGGGTGAAGCCCTGACGCCGGCTGAATTCGGGCGCATCGCCCCAGTTCAGCCGCAGGCGCGCGGTGTAGCGCCCTTGCTGGACGTCACGGTGGACCACGAGACTCATGTCGAAGGGTGGGCTCAGCGGCACGATGCCGAGGCCCTGGGCGTCATCGAGGTGGAAGGTGGGGCGTCCTGCGTGCAGCGCGTAATTGTATTCCACCAGGACCTCCCTCTGACCCGTCGGGCGGTAGAACTTCAGGGAGATGTGCTGCAGGGCTTCGTGTTCGAGCATGACGGCAAAGTCGTGGGTGAGGTCCTCGAAGCGAAAGGGATGCTCCTTGCCGTAAGCCTGAGCGATCCGGTACAGCTCCCGAGTCATCTTCTCCGCCAGCAGTTGCGCATCCTGTGGTCGCATGATTCACCTCCTTGCATGAAACGCTCTGCGAAGGTTCGGGCTATCTATTCCTGGTAACGAAATGAAGTGACATAATCCGTCGTGATCGGCAGCCAGTCCTCGCCCAGCCGCTGGATGCCGCTGGCGGTGCCAGACTCAAAGCTCCGGAAGACGACGGTCACCTCGGGCCACGCTTGCTGAATGGCATCGCGCACACGGAGGAAATCCCCATCCCCCGTCCAGAGCTCCACTCGTCCGACCTCAGGGTGACTGGCCCAGCGGACAGCGTAGGCAGCCATTGCGGTGTCAGCGTTGGCGACGATGCGCCCGTGGCTACGTTTGGGAGGGAGGAGGTCCACAGTGAAACCAGCAGCCACCAGACGCTCGCGGGCAACCAACGTTTCCGGAATATCTGGCACGAAGGCCAATTTCACCGGGGTCGGACCCAGGCGAGCTGCCGCCCGCGCCAGGCGACCGTAATCGAGCTGACGATCGTAACCGCATTGCTCGCGGCAGACCATGTCCAGGTTAGCCACATCGGCCAACAGGATCACCTCACGCGCACCCTTGGCTGGCGCGCTTCTGAGCTCGTCCTCCGTTGTTTCGGAGGCTGCTGGCGCTTCAGCCTGAGCTTGGAGGCGTTGGTGACGCTGCCAGAGGTTGACGGCGCCCGGCAGGTCGCGGTGGACAGCTTGCCGCAGAATCATGCCAGAGGTTTCGAAACCTGCGCCACTTTCTTCAATGATACGCGCTAAACGACGTAAGGCGTCTTCATCCGTGATCAGGGCCAGAGCCTGTAGCCAGCGTCCCTGGGCTTCGAACGGCTCGTCCAGCTGGTACAAACAGGCGCCCCACTGTCCCAGCAGCTTAACGCCATCAGCATAGTACGCGGGTGTAGGCTCCGTGGCTGCCTGCCAGCTAGTGTATGCCCAGCGGAACACCGGCAGAGCAGTCTCAAGATCTCCCGCACGCCAGTGGCTGCCTGCGACTTCGAGCAACGGTTTGTAGTAGCCCGGCTGTTGCGCTACTGAGAGCCAGCCTGCCCGTTGTTCGATTTCGGGCTCCAGGCCGTTCTGGCGCGCCCACAGGGCGATCGTATGGGGCGCCATGCCGACATCGCCGAGCACCTCCTGCAGCAGCCGTGGCCGGCGGAGAAGTGCCTGAATCAAAGCCTGAGGAACCTCAGTGGTCTCAATAGCAGTCTGCATGACGTACCTCCTACAAGCAACTTTCGCGGCGCCTCACGTGCCGGTCAGCTCTGGTAACGAAATCACCTAGGGGAAAGGCTGTCATGGCTGCCCGCGGGCATTGTAGCGCGGCACGGTGAAGACTCCATCAGCACGGGTCATTTCGTTACCAGAATTAGGTATCGTGCAAACAACCGCAAGCCAAAACAGAGGAGGTACACTATGCGTCAGATCAAAATCGACTACCGGCGCCCGAACCCTGTGCCCCAGCCTGCCCCACGGCCTGCACCGGCGCCCAACCAGGGCCGCCCGCCCGTACGCGGCGGCGGCACTGAGCACCCTGGCAAAACGCGGCGCTGCAACCGCCATCCTGGCGTCCACATGGTCCTGGCAGGGTACAACACTGAGTGGAACACGGTCCGCTACCTGTGCCCCATGTGCCACGCGATGGGCCTGCCTCCCGTCGAGGTGGCTACCGGCGTCATCAACGCCTACTTCCCGGAGAAGGGTTACGGCTTCATCGAGAACGGTGGGCCCCGTATCTTCTTCCACCTCTCCGACCTGGCAACCCGCTTCACCCCCCAGTTAGGGATGCCGGTCACCTGCCGGGTGGAAGCCAACGACAAGGGGCTCATCGGTCGCGAGGTGACGCCGCGCTAGCTCTCTAGCCACAAGTCCCCCTCCTCACAACACCCGCCCGAGGGTCCTCGGGCGGGTGTTGCGTTGGCAGGCACGGCCCTCAGTCATCGGTAGGGCGGGCCCCCAGTAACCATTGCGCCTCAGCCAGCCGCAACTGCGCCAGCAGAGTGTGGTCCCTCTGCACCACGTCCCACAGCCAGCTCTCGAAGGCGTTGAGCGCACGCGGGGTGTGGAGTGCTTGCGCCAACTCTGGCACGTAGGGACTCAGGTGCTCGGGACGCAGTCGTGCCTGCAGCTCACGTAGCAGCCCGTCAGCGCGCTCCGGGTCGCGCTCGTGCAACCGGGCCAGATAGGCGAAGTTGCACACAGGGCAGCCCAACAGATGCAGGTCGAGCTCCCGCAACTCGCGCCCGGTGAGCGTGGGGTCACCTGCCAGGCGACGCCGCAGCAGGATGGTGTAGAACTCAGGATGGTGATGCATGGATTCCTCCCGTGAACAGAATGTGCCAGGCCAGGCAATGCAAGGGCCGGGGCTAGGCGAACCTACCCCCGGCCTGCGCTTGCAAGCGAAGCCGTTATGCGATGGTGTTTTCCACCCAGATTTGCCAGATGTCGGGATCGGCGCGCAATTCCGCCAACCGTGCCTCCGCAGCTGCGAGCGTGTTGGCATCGGTCAGCCCTCGCTCGACGATCGCAGCAGCAGGCAAGCCCTCGACGTAGCGCCAGGCTGCGGCGTTCCAGAGTGCGTCATCAGGGCGTGTCGCCAGCGCCTGGTGAACCAGCCAGGCCTCGAAGCTCTCGCGGTGCAGAAGGCCATGCTGCCCTTCCTGCTGCAAGTACTCCTCCGCATCGCCCAGTCGCTCGTGCCGGTCATCGTCATCATCGTCATCCTCTGGAAGATGATCGAGCCAGACGTCCCGGGATTGCTGTAGCTCCGCGAGCGCTGCTTCCAGGTAACCCTGCGTGCGCCCTACCGGCAGCTTGCGCTTGCCGCACCACGCCATCTCGGTGTATTCCACCTCGGCGTAGAACGTGCGCGCGGTCTGTTCGGTGGAGGCGAAACGCTTCACCCAGGCCACGGTTTCCGGCAGGGCGAAGAAGCGGATTACGGCAGCGTAATCTACGCCTGTCAAGCCCCCACCGCGGGCCAGGTGCAGCAGCTGCGCCTGGAGTTGGGGCGCTGCCGGTGAGCTCAGCACGAAGTCCACGAAGGATTCGGTGACTGCGTCCCGAGTGACCAGGTACGCCACCTGCCGCATCGCACGGCTGACCGCGCTCTCGCAGTGGTTCAGCTTCCATTGTATGTGCCCTCCCAGGGGCTTGCGCGGCACGTAGCGCGCAATGCTTTCGGCAAGCGCCATCAGGAGCTTGGGTTCGACGTCGATGGGGTTCTCACCGCGCCGGCGCTCCACTTGCCGGGCGCGCATCTCGATGATGTCGAAGGTGCGCTTAACGAGTGCCTGGGAAAGCAGGTCCAGCTCCCCCAACGCACGCCGTTCCACCATCAATTGCTCGAAGGCGTAACGGATGGCCAGATCGCGAAGCGCCTCGCGATGATCGCGGCGTCCCGCCAGCGCGGTGGCGATCTCCGGAACCTGACTCAGTTTGATGATGGCCGCCTGCGCCTGTTGATCGGCGGCAGTCAGCGGTGCAGCGCTGACGCGCTGGCGCAATGCGATGAGTGCTTGGCGAATTTCCTCCGCTGATCCCGCCTGGCTCCCATCACTCCGTACACCGGTCTGCAGCCCGATTGTATACGCCTGTGAATTCAGCATTTCGGCCCTCCCGCTCTGGGCTGCCATCCGGCAAGGCTACCGCCGAATGGCTGTCGCAGCGCGCGACATAAAGGGCGCTGGCAGAGCGAGGCCTGGCTGATGAACTCACCGACGTATTAACGTGCACCACACATGCCTATACCTGGTAACGAAATGAACAACGGGTCAACCGAGATTCAGTTACAAGCGTCACGCAAATTCAAAAAATGCACGATTCCGCTTGCACTCCACGGAGAAGTAGTATAAAATAGAGAAGGTTGTTTGAGGTCCTTACATCAATAGTATACCACAATCTATCAAAAATTGCAACCCCTATCCTGCAACGGGGTGCAAAGGAGCCAGATCATGCCCGAAGGTGAACATGGCCGTTGGTGGTGTGAACTAGGCACTCCATGGGAGCTTGGGAAACTGGTCCAGGAGACCCTGGCCTATTGGAATAACCAAAGGCCAAGCACCAAAGCCTCTGAAACTGAGCGCATCGGCTGGTACATACAGGAGCTTTTGCCGCAGGAGTTGTATTACGCCACGCGGAAGGGATGGCTGGAAGAAAGACTTCACTGCGAGACACTGGCGCTGCTCGTTGGTTACTCGATCGAACCCCTGCTGCAAGCGATCAGCGTTTATGAACCCGAGCACATAGTGCTGCTGTTGCACGCCGAATACGCCGAGGGAGAGACGGGGAAGCAACGTGGAAGACGTCTGGCAACCCGGATTGAAGAACTTCTCGCACCTCGACTGACACGACGCCCGAAAGCAATTCAGCCGGAAGTCATTTCCAAAGATAAAAGCCTGGCGGATAAGCCTGGAGCCGTTTTTGGCGCGCTGGCGGAGCATGTGTTGCCGCACCAGCGCGCGGGCAAACGCGTGGTGATTGACATTACCGGCGGCAAAAAGAGCATGGATGCCGGCGCGTTTCTGTTCGCCGCCTACGCAGATATTCCAGTATCCTATGTGGACTTCGTCGAGTACAATCCCGCTGAACGCCGGCCCTGGGGTTACACCTGCCATGTGGGGGAGCTGCAGAACCCCTATGCCGCCTTCCGGCTGCGCGATTGGGAGCGCGTGCGCCAGCTGTATACAGACTATCATTTCCGCGCGGCGGGTGATACGCTGCGAGAGGTACTTAAGGTTATGCAGGAACCAGCGTTCACTCAAGACCAGATCCAGGCCACACAGCGTTTGCTCGAGATTTTGGATCTGTATGAGGCGTGGGATGATGGGGATTATTACGAAGCAAATGGGAAGTTAAGCGATATTCGACGATGGACGACAGATTTTGTTGCGCCAGATGCAATTCCGCTGTTAGGGCCAGTGTGGCCTGATCTGAAGAGCGTGAATCATGAACGCGATGCATTCAATCTGTTGGTAGATGCATCGGGAATACGTTCTGCTCCCAGAGTCCCCAGCAGAACTCTCTTTTTTGAGAGTAATGATTATCTCATTTCTTATGCACGCGACGAATTGGCGCGAATAGCGCGGCTCAATCAGCCAAGTGAAGATGCGCGTTCAGCTTTGTTGCGCGCCGCCGGGTTGGATGAGCTGTTGCTCAAAGCGCGGTGGAGCAAATTGTACAAAACAGACAAGTTGCGCCAAAGGTCTTCTTCTGGAGCACACATTACTCCGGACATCTATGAACAGCTACTGGGCCACGACAATGTGAAATATATGCGCGAAAACCTGCGCAGAGGCGGCCTTGGCGTCCAGATAGATCGCCAGCAATACGTGAACGTTTGTCGAGACCCAGTCGCTCAACGCCTGGCAGATTATGAGGCTGGCTTACCTCTGACCGGGGAGGAGGTCGCGCAATTCCGTAATCAGACCATCCACCAGTATATTCCCATCCCGGAATCTGTTGCTAAAGCCGCCTATCGTTTGGCCGAAGCGAACCTGGACGATTTTGTGGAGCATTGGGCCACCTTGGATGGCCAGTCTCTTCCCGCCGTGAACTGTGTCACCCGCATGGAATGGGGTGACGTATGCCGCTTATGCCGTCTCGATTTCTTGCCGCTATGGCAAAAGGAGCAACCATGACGCGATGGATTTTGACAGCTGAGGCAGATAAGATTCAACACCTCGTCTTTCGTTCCTCGAAGTTGCGCGATGTGGTCGGTGGCAGCCAGCTGTTGACCGATTTCTGCGCTGATGCAACAAGGACCATTCCGGACCAGGACCGCATTGTTGCGGATGGCGGCAGCTTCACCCTGCTCTTTGATACTGAAGACGATGCTGTGGCTTTTGGGCGCCAGCTGGCGCAGCAGTACTACATCAAGACTGGCAGCACCCTGACCGTGGCAAAGCCGACTCCATGGAGTGGGAAAGATCCCGATTTCCAGGCAGCGAACAAAGCCGCACGCCAGGCCTTGGCCCAAGCGAAGCGCGAGGGACGTCCAGCCGCCGGTATTGCGCAGGGACCGCACATGGCCTTCTGTGCGTCTTGCGGGGTGGGTTTGGCTGAGACGCACCGGGTATTGGTGGAGGGCGAAACGGCACAGTATGTCTGCCCGGTCTGCCAGGCCAAAGCGCAGAAACGCTCAGAGAAGCACCATCGCTTTCTTCTGGACCTTGAACAGGCGGTGGTCGGAGACCGGTTCCGCGAGTTTGACTCTCCGACAACACCAGATGAACTGGCCAAGGGCTGGGATGCGCATCAATACGTCGCCTATCTGGTCGCCGATGGCAACAGCATGGGCAGAGTGTTCGGAAAATGCTCGACGCCCGGGGCATTGCGTGACCTCTCGAAAGGTCTGAAAGACGTCGTGCTAGCAAGCCTCGCAGCCCCTACCCGAACTCTTTTGGGGCGAGCGCCATTCGATGCTGACCAGCATCTGATACCGGTACTCCCTTTGATATTGGGCGGCGATGATGTTTTCGTTCTGCTTCCCGCGGCTTATGCACTGGACTTCGCCCGCGAGTTTTGCCTGCAATATGAGCAGCAAATGGCGGCCAGACTCCAGGAGCTTGGCTTGACGGGGCTCCACCCCACCATGTCCGCTGCTGTGGTCATCTGCAAGAGCGCCTATCCCCATACGCTGGTGCACAAGCGCGGCGAGGCGCTGCTCAAACAAGCCAAACGCCTTTCCAAAGCGGTCGCCCAACGCGATGGCCCAAACCACCAACATTCCATCGTGAACTTCGAAGTGATTCTGGGCAGCCGGTTGTCGCATGATTTCGGGGCAGATGCAAAGTACCGCAATACGCTGGCGCCGTATTGGGTGGTTGCGCCCACCGCCACAGTACCTGAACATAGAGGGCTGTCGTTGGAGGTCTTGCTGCAACAGCGATTGACGCTTGCCGGACGTCCAATTCCGCAACGGCGTCTCATGCAACTGCGGGCGCTCTTTGAGCCAAAGGCTTTGCCCGATGACACTGTTAGAACCTCGGGCGCGTGGAATGCGGCCCTGGGTCGCTTGCAGGCGCGGGTCAGTCGCAATGCGAATGACCTGGAAATCCTTGAAGGGGTTCTGAAAGCTTTGGGCGGCGCGTCTGATGACTGGTATTACTGTGACCGGCCCGGCCCCGGCAGCGAGGAGGTTTTCTCTGGCCACGGTTTGCCGGATCTGATTCGCGTGTGGGACTTCAGCTGGAAGCTGGACCAGGACCGCAGCGTCTATGCGGCGCGGGAGGATTGACATGGTACTTCGTTTGACCTTTGAACTGACCCTGAAATCAGATTATCACATTGGCGCCGGCTATGGGTTGGGGTCCATAGATTCAGCCCTGCACCGTGACCCCGATGGCGTCCCGGTTCTACGCGGCACCACCCTGGTTGGCCTTTTTCGCGACGCCCTCCGTGAGCTGCTACAATTCGCGCCGTTGCACGCTGCACGCCGTTGCAAGGCATCCGGCCTGGCCGATGCCGGCGCAGAATACTG
>JAFGFB010000104.1 GCA_016931315.1 Anaerolineae bacterium | reverse complement strand
TGGCTTCAGTTTCTGGTTCCAGGGCACCAACTCCGGCGTACAATTCAAGATCATCCTCACGGATAACAGCGGGGAACGCCTGGCGACCCGGTTCGTAGATGATTTCACTGGGTGGCAGGAATTGCGCTTCCCCTGGCAGATGTTCTATCATGATCCCGATTACCAGCCCGGCGGCGCGCCCAACGATGGACCGACGCTGACGGCGGTGGAGGCTTTTGCCTTTGCGCCGGCTGTACCCAGTAGCGGCAGCTACGCGATGGACCGCATCGCACTGTTCCAGAATGTGGGTGGACCAATTCCGCTGAAAGTCGAGTTCGATGCTCTTACCCAGACCGTTCAGGAGGGTGACACTGGTACCATTACTGTCACGCTCAATATGACGGCTACGTACCCCGTCACCGTGACCTATGCCACCAGCGATGGCACAGCGGTCGCGGGCACAGATTATATCAGCGCGACCGGCGCACTCACTTTCCCGCCCAACACCCTCACGCAGAGTTTCACGGTTGATACGATAGACAACGCCACAGAGGATGGTACCCGCACGGTGTCGCTTGCGCTTTCCAACCCCATCAGCGTGACCCTCGGTGCGGGCAACCAGGCTACGTTGCTGATCGAGGATAATGAGGCGATTGATCTGTGCCGCCGCATTATGGTCATGGTGGATGACTTTGAGGATGGGCTGCTGCCCGTAGGTCAGCACGGCGACATTGACATTGGCTTTGTCACGTGGAGCGACGGCAGTGCCGTGTCTATCATCACCACTACCGTTGCCTCCGGCGACCCCTTGGCGTTGCCCGGTCAGGTAGGCGATACCATCGCGTTGCAGTTTGATGCCGATATTGGGGGGTGGGGTGGTTTATCCCATCTCTTTATGAACGCTGCCGGCGATACCTGGGTAAGCCAGGACTGGAGTCGTTATAACGCCATTGGTTTCTGGCTCTACGGTGAGGGTGATGGTACCGGGCTGTTCTTCGAGATCAAGGATAACCGCACCGGCTCCGATACCCAGGATGACGCCGAAATCTGGACTTACCCCTTCACGGATGACGTGGCGGGTTGGCGCTATGTGGAGATTCCCTTTGGCGACTTCACCCGCAAAGAAATCGGCAACAACGCGCCCAATGACGGTTTCGGGCGTACAGAGGTACATGGATGGGCTTTTGGCTCGCTGGGAACGGGCGGCGCACAGACGCTTTACGTGGATAACGTTGCGCTTGTCGAGCGAGCTATCGTGGTGGATGATTATGAGTCGGGCTTGCCTTCTGGGACTGACACTAACGGCAATGCCGTTGGCTTTGTAACTTGGGGCAGCGAGGCTCCCGGCATTTCCACACCCCTGGTTCCCGATACTGACGGGCTTGCTTTGCCCTGCCAGCTCGGCGATAATCACCTGCTGCAGGTGAATTACGCTATCTCAGGGTGGGGTGGCGGCTTCTCCCATGCTTTTGAGAACGCAGGCGTCTCCGAATGGGTGAGCCAGGATTGGAGCACTTACGAGGGGCTGAGCCTGTGGCTATATGGGTCGAACACGGGTGGTAACTTCCGCCTTGACCTCTTCGATAACCGCGCCGTCAGCGGTCCCTATGCTGATGTTGACTCAGCCGAACGCTTCTTCTACACCATCCCTGATGACTTCACCGGTTGGCAGCGTCTGATGATTCCCTTCACCGACTTCGCCCGCCGGAGCGATTGGCAACCTGCTGGCGCTCCAGATGATGGTTTGACTCTGACCGAAACCTGGGGTTATGCCATGGATTTCCCCTCCGGTGTGGGAGCCCAAACGGCTTACCTCGACTACGTGATGCTCTATGGCGATTCGCGCCAGCCTGACCTGACCGTTGCCTTCGCTGCCCCCGATACCACTGTGACCGAGGGCGATACGGCGCAGATTGTCGTGACGCTGAATTACACCGCGACGGCGCCGGTAACGGTGACTTATGCGACCGCCGAGAGCCTCGCCACGCCCGACCGTGACTTCACCCCTGTCTCGGGGACATTGACTATCGCATCCGGTGAGCTGACGGCGAATATCGCCATCCCCACCCTGGATGATATCAAGCCCGAGGTCACCGAGCGTGTCTCCGTGCTGCTCTTCGATCCCGAGGGCGCAGCGTTGGGCTTCCAACGCCGAACGGTTCTCGCCATTGAGGACGATGAGGTTGTTGACCCCAATTTGCTGGACGACTTTGAGGGTTACCATCCCTTCACGGTTGTGACTGGCACCGTTACACTGAATGCAACAGAAATCGCGGCAACCTCTCCGCTGGCATTGCCTGGTCAGGGTGCGTATGAGCACGTGCTGCAGATAGATGCTGCCGGAGCGAGTGAGTTTGTCCGCACTTACCCGGAAGGTCAGGACTGGAGCGCTCACGATGGGCTGAGTTTCTGGTTCTATGGTGACAACAGCGGCGAAGAGATCACCGTGCAGTTGCTGGATAATCAATCCACCAGTACAGCAGCGGTGGATCCTGCTGAGTGGGTGCCGGTCTGGAGTCAGGAGTTTGATGCAGCGGCAGGCACCGCGCCGGATAGCAATATCTGGACACACGAGCTCGGCGATGGCGCGCTCAATGACATTGTCGGTTGGGGTAACAGTGAGCTGCAATACTACACCAACAGCACCGATAATGCCGCCACGGATGGTACGGGCAACCTCAAGATAACCCTGCGTCAGGTGGATACAGCCAACAGTGATCTGGTCTGCCACTATGGCATGTGTGAGTATACCTCCGCGCGCCTGATCTCTGCCAACAAGGTAGAATTCGCTTATGGGCGCGTCGAGGCGCGGGTGCAGGTGCCTTCTGGCGCTGGCTTGTGGCCCGCCTTCTGGATGCTCGGCACCGACATCGGCACGGTTGATTGGCCCCAATGTGGCGAGATTGATATCATGGAGTATGTGGGGCGCATCCCCAACGAGGTCTTCGGGACGATTCACGGCCCGGGTTACTCTGGCGGCACTGCCTTCGGCAATACCCACGTCTTGAGTGAATCTGTTGCTGCTGACTACCATACTTTCGCCGTGGAATGGTCGCCCGATGAAATTCACTGGTATGTGGATGGCATCAATTATCACAACGCAACACCTGCCGATGTCGCCCCGAATGAATGGGTCTTCAATCACCCCTTCTATATCATTTTGAACCTGGCAATCGGTGGCAACTTTGGCGGCGATGTTGACCCGACGTTGACCTATCCGAAGGAGATGCTGGTGGATTATGTGCGTGTCTACCAGGCGGCGGATACCGCTGAGCGCTTCGAGGCTACTTTCACCGATAACTTCACCGGTTGGCGGAAGGTCCTCATCCCCTTTAGCAGTTTTGCACGCAGTGCGCAGCAACCTGCTGGCGCGCCCGATGATGGCCTGACCCTCACCGAAGTGTGGGGTTACGGTTTCGCCTTGCCTGAGGGCAGCAGCGGCACTTTCTACCTGGATCAGGTTCGTCTTCAGGACCTGGAGTATATCTATCTGCCGTTGGTATTCAAAAGCAGCAATCCATAGTTGCGGAACAAATCGCCCCATCGCGAGCACGCTCGCGATGGGGCGACTCCGCGATAACGCTGCGCATATGGCTCTGGATCGCTATTTGTCGCTTTTGAAAAACACCTATAATGGGTATTCACCTAAGGCGGAGTCGCCCAGCGGCTATCTCCCACCTTGTGAAGGAGTTTATGGAATCATTTGCCTTTGATATCCATGACCGTTTTATCATTGAAGACTTTGCTGCCCGCAAGCCTTTTGCCAGTTTTCTCCCCGGCATTGCTGGACCACTTGGAGTTCCGTTGTGGGTCTTTTACACCAATCGCGGGCAGGCGATTGCTGGATTCGGCATCGAGAATCGCAACAATCCCATTATGGAATTCCAGCCAGCCAACAAGGCTTATCAAACCACGCCGCTAACCGGTTTCCGCACCTTCATTAAGCTGCTGAAGGATGCTACCTGGTATGAGCCGTTCGCACCTTGGGAGGCTGACCCTGCGCGTATGGCCATTGGCATGAATGAGCTGGAGTTACAAACGCTCAACACGGCGCACGGCTTGCAAACGAATGTCGTTTACTTCACTCTGAGCGATGAGCCGTTCGCCGGACTGGTGCGCCAGGTAACGCTGACCAATGTGGGTGATGCGCCGCTCGCGCTTGAAATCCTCGATGGCTTGCCGTGGGTACAGCCCTATGGCGTGGACGAGCAGGGTCTGAAGATGATGGGGCGCACCCTGGAGGCCTGGAAGGGGGTGGTCAATCTCGAATCCACCCCGTATGGATTGGCGGGTGTGCCTTTCTACCGCTTCGAATCCAGTGCGGGCGATACGGCTGAGGTCGCGGCAATTCAAGCGGGGCACTTTTACCTGGCTTTCTGTGAGGTGGAGGGTGTCGCGCAACTGCTGCCGCCGTTGGTTGACCCGGACATTGTCTTCGGCGCGGATACCTCGTTGCATACGCCCCAGGGTTTTTTGAAGCAACCGCTGGCGGTATTGCAAGCCCGACGTCAGATGACGGCGGGCAAGACCCCGTGCGGCTTTTTTGGTCATGCTGTGACTCTTGCCCCCGGTGAGAGTTTCACCTTACATGCCATCATCGGGCATATCGGCAATAGCGCACGCCTGCACCACCACCAGGCGCGTCTCGCCAGCGTTGCCTACCTGCAAGGTCAACGCCAGCGCGCCAACGCGCTCGCTGTGGAACTCACGGACGTGATCGAAACCCACACCGCCCTGCCGCGCTTCGATGCCTATTGCCGCCAGACTTTCCTGGATAATGTCTTGCGCGGCGGTTGGCCGCTCTTGCTGGGTGACCCCGAGCATCCCACCGTCTACCACATCTACTCCCGTAAGCACGGCGATATGGAACGCGATTACAACGCTTTCTACCTGGCAGCGGAGATGGTCTCGCAGGGCAACGGCAACTACCGCGATGTGGCGCAAAACCGCCGTTCGGATGTTTTCTTTGCACCGCGCGTGGGGGATTTTAACGTCCTGAGTTTCCTTGAGCTGATTCAATCTGATGGCTACAATCCGTTGGTGGTGCAGGGTCAGCAGTTCACCCTGGCGCCGGAACACCACGCTGCTGTGCTGGCGCTGGTCGAGCGTCCGGAACCGCTCGCGCCTGCATTGGCGCAGCCCTTTACGCCAGGTAGTCTCCTGCGCGTGATTTTTGATCAAGACCTGGGTCTTAAGGTTGCCCCTTTTGATTTCATCACGGCGGTGTTGACGAATGCCGAGGCGCGCTTCGCGGCAACGTTTGGTGAGGGGTACTGGATTGATCACTGGTTCTACAACCTGGACCTTCTGGATAGCTATCTGGCGCTCTATCCTGATAAGGCGACCGCCCTGTTCTTCGAAAAGCGCCTATCCTATTTCTCCAGCCCTGCTGCCGTTCAGCCACGCGACTGCCAATATGTACTGACTCCCAAGGGTGTGCGCCGGTATCACGCCCTTTCGGAGCAGGAGCCTACCGAATTGTCTCCCCATGCCGGCATGACGGTGACGGTCTTTGCTAAATTGCTCGGTCTGGCTCTGCTCAAATTCGCGACGCTTGACCCCTGGGGGATGGGCATCGAGATGGAGGCGGGGCGCCCGGGCTGGTATGATGCACTCAACGGGTTGCCCGGTTTGATTGGCGCCTCGCTCTGTGAGAGCTACGAGTTGGCGCGCTTGTTGGACCTACTGCTCGCTGTCCTCCCGGATGCGCCAACACCGGTAGAACTTCCGGCAGAGCTCGCCACGCTCCTGGCTGAAGTCCATGCGATTCTGGAGGGACCACTCGCCGCCGATGATGGTAGGCGCTATTGGGATGCCGTAGCGACTGCGCGAGAAGCCTACCGTGCGCAGACCCTTCACGGTTTTTCGGGCGCGCTGACACAGCTCAATGGCGTGGGCTTAGGGCCTGTCTTGCGTGCTTTCCGCGCTAAAGTTCAGGCAGGGCTTGATCTCGCTGTCGCGCTGAATGGGGGTACTCCACCCACCTATATCGCCTATACCGTGACGGATTACGCCGAACTTGGCGCAACCGATGCCCAGGGGCGCCCCCTGGTCCGCCCGCTAGCTTTTGAGCCACACATCCTGCCCCTATTCCTGGAGGGACCGGTTCACGCACTCAAGGTCGCTCCGAGTGCGACCGAAGCACGCGCCATCCACGCGCGAGTTCGTGCGAGTGGTCTCTTTGACCGCAATCTGGGCATGGTCAAGGTCAACGCCTCCCTGGCATACGAGTCCCACGAGTTGGGACGCTGCCGCGCTTTCACCCCCGGATGGTTGGAGAATGAATCTATCTGGGTGCATATGGCATACAAATATCTGCTCGAATTGCTCCGGGCAGGCCTCTACGACGAGTTCTTCGCCGATTTACAGCGGAGCCTGGTCCCCTTTCTCGACCCGGCGGTTTATGGGCGCAGTCCACTGGAGAACTCCTCTTTTATCGTGAGCAGCGTCCATCCAGATGAGAGCCTGCACGGCACGGGATTTGTCGCCCGCCTCAGCGGTGCAACGGCAGAGTTCCTGAGTATATGGGCCACCATGATGGCAGGCGCGCATCCCTTCTTCCTGCAAGATAACCGGCTGCACCTGGCATTCAAGCCTGTATTGCCGGGTTGGCTTTTCCGTGAGAATGGGTCTATCACTTTCAAATTTCTGGGGCAGTGTATGGTGTCCTACCATAATCCGCAGCGTCGCGATACCTGTGCTGAGGGCATGGGCATTCGCCGCAGCGTGCTGCATTTGCCCGATGGTGATGTTGTAGAATTCCCGGGTTCCATTATCCCTGCCCCTTATGCAGAACAGGTGCGGACAGGTCTGGTACCCGCTATCAGCC
Organism: Anaerolineae bacterium; assembly: GCA_016931315.1. Classification (GTDB taxonomy): domain Bacteria; phylum Chloroflexota; class Anaerolineae; order B4-G1; family SLSP01; genus JAAZNO01. The sequence continues at coordinate 25,078 of JAFGFB010000104.1, read as the reverse complement.
TTCATTTCGATTGATACATTATTCTCATTGCTTATCGCGCATGTTGGAGGTGTCTATGCAAATACCGACATGGTCCTTTATTAATGACAACGGCGATTTCTCTCTGCCGAATCCGCAGCGGACCAGTGCTCTCTACTTCCCGCTGGTCAACGCTGCCGGCATGATCTCTGTAGTGACCCCTTTGCTCGGCGGCGATGCCAAGACGGGGCAGAACAGTTTTCTCCTGTCACCCGTATCTGTGGAGGATCTCCATATCTCGCGAGCGTCGCGCAACTTCTGGGTGATGACTGCTGAAGGCGCGGTTTGGTCGGTGATGGGAAATAGCGCCCCACAACGCGCTGGCTTGATGGGTGAAGAGGACGTGACCCTGGAAGCGGGCTTCCTTTGGCACCGAATCACGCGAAAAGCCGCTGCGTTAGGTTTGCAGGCACAGATGACGAGTGTTGTGCCGCCAGGCGCCGATCACGTTGAACTCCTGCAAATCGTGCTGACAAATGTGAGTGACCATACCGTGACGTTCACACCCACGGCTGCGATTCCCCTGTTTGGGCGCTCCGCCGATAACCTCCGCGATCACCGCCACGTGACTTCTTTGCTTCACCGAATTCGCACCCATAGCTTTGGCGTCCTCGTCAAGCCTACGCTCTCCTTTGACGAGCGCGGGCACACACCCAACACGCTAACCTATGCGGTGCTTGGCGCAGAAGGCGATGGCGTGGCCCCGGAGGCTTTCTTCCCCACGATAGAGGAGTTTATTGGCGAGGGCGGCGCGCTGGATTGGCCCGCCGCTGTGCGTGAATCGCCCCTCGGTGCGCCGGTGGGCACGGAGCGTGATGGATACGAAGCGTTGGGTGGTTTGAGATTCCGTGAAGTGACGCTTGCGCCAGGCGAGAATCGCGCTTACGTTCTCATTTTGGCTGTGTTGGGCGAGAAAGAGACCCCCGAAGCCCTGTTAGAACGCTACGGGACGCAGCGTCGCTTTGCTGAATGGCTGGAACAGACCCGGGCCGATTGGGCAACGCGATTGAATACCTTTGCCGTGATGACGGGCGATGCACGCTTCAATGGCTGGATGCGGTGGGTGGCGCTGCAGCCCACGCTTCGGCGTTGGTGCGGCAATTCCTTCTTGCCCTACCACGACTACGGGCGCGGGGGTCGCGGTTGGCGTGACCTCTGGCAGGATTTGCTTGCGGTGCTTCTGACAACCACCGAAGATAGTCGCCCCGCACTGTGGCACAACTTCGCGGGCGTGCGCATGGATGGTAGTAACGCTACCATTATCGGTACGGCTCCGGGTGAGTTCAAGGCGGATCGCAACAATATTCCCCGTGTGTGGATGGATCACGGTGCGTGGCCCCTTCTGACCACATTGCTTTATATCAACGCTACCGGTGACCTGGATTTTCTCCTTGCGGACCAGGTCTTCTTTCAAGATGCCTTCACGCACCGCGCCCAACGGGTGGATTCGAACTGGACGCCAGAAGCGGGCAACATCCTCAAGACTGCAGCGGGTGTCACGTATCAGGGCAGCATCCTTGAGCACTTGCTTGTGCAGCATCTCACAGCCTTCTTCAATGTGGGTGAACACAACACCATCCGGCTTGAGGGCGCAGATTGGAATGATGGCCTTGACATGGCGCCTGCGCGCGGGGAAAGCGTGGCGTTTACCGCACTCTACGCCGGCAATCTGCGCGAGATTGCGCGGCTTCTACGCCAGTTGGAGCGAGTGGGCGTCACCCAAACGGCGCTGGCAGTAGAGCTGCTGGCGCTGCTTGACACGCTAGGCTCTTCAGTGGACTATGACTCGGTTGCGGATAAGCACGCGCGTCTGAACGCCTATTATGCGAGTGTACAGCCCACGCTGTCGGGTGAAAAGACGCCCGTGTCGCTGACCGCGCTGGCTCACGACCTTGATGTCAAGGCGGATTGGCTTACAGCACATCTACGGGCACAGGAATGGCTGGTCACGCCTGAGGGCTATGGGTGGTACAACGGTTACTACGATAACGATGGGCAGCGTGTCGAAGGAGAGCATATCGGTCAAGGGGGCGACCGCAGTGTGCGAATGACGCTCACGGGGCAAGTTTTCGCCCTGCTGGCGGGTGTGGCGACCGAGGCGCAGGCAACCGATATCGTCAGGGCTGTCGAGCACTACCTCTATGACGAAAGCGTTGGTGGTCCGCGCCTTAACACGGATTTTGGTGAAGTGTTGCATAATCTGGGTCGTTGCTTCGGTTTCGCCTATGGGCACAAGGAAAATGGGGCGATGTTTACCCACATGGCCGTGATGTATGCTAATGCGCTCTACCGGCGCGGCTTTGCTCGCGAGGGCTACCGCGTGCTTGACGGCATCTACCGGCATTGTCAAAACTTCCCCGTGAGCCGGATGTATCCCGGCTTGCCAGAGTACATCACGCCAGATGGACGTGGCGTCTATACATACCTTACCGGATCGGCTAGCTGGTATCTCTTCACCTTGCTGACCGAAGCCTACGGCGTTCAGGGGCAGACAGGGGATTTGCGCCTGGCTCCACGCTTGGTGCGTGAACAATTCGATGAGTTGGGCAAAACTGGAGTCCACACCCTGTTTGCCGGCAGGCAACTGGACATCATCTACTCGAATCCGTCTAATCTGGATGTCGGGAATTACATGATCACCTCCGTGATGCTTGATGGCGCCCCTCTGAGGGTTACTCCTGGTCCAGAAGTGCTGATTCCCCGAACGCATTTGGACGCATTGGATGCGGCGGCGCCACACCGAATTGAGATTACCTTGCAGTGATAATAGACACTATAACACACTTGTCTGGCTCGGCTTGATGGAGAGTATTTGGGGGACGCGCGAAGCGCGTCCCCCAAATACAAAAAAAGACCCTCTTTGTCTGTTTGCACGACCTCTTATGGTTTTTCTCAATAATCTGTCGTATACCCGATGTACGACCCCTTATTGCTTCTCATGGTATAATTGTTTATCAGTCTACGTCGCTTGCTTGCGGGATGATGAAGGGGGCATAGAGATGAAGGTAGATGAAATTGCTAAAGCCACTGACGGGGAGATTTTGGTCCTCCCTGCGGTGGATGTGGATGTGGATCGGGCGTTTGCGGCCGATTTGATGAGTGATATTCTGGTTTTCGCCCAACCGAAGATGCTCATGATTACAGGCTTGACCAATCCCCAGACCATTCGCACTGCGGAAATGTCGGATATGCCAGTGATCCTTTTTGTGCGCGGCAAGCGCCCTTCCGAGACTTTGATCGCTATGGCTGAAGAAATCGGTATTGGCGTCTTGCTCTCGCCTTATACCATGTATGAGACCTGTGGTTTATTGTATCGCGCTGGCATGCCAGGTATGGGCAAGCTCCCCATTGTTCAGCAGAACTAAACCATGAGCCAGGAATTTTCGCTCTTTGCGCGAATGGGAAAGGACCTGCAAGCGTCAGTATTGCAGGAACTCACTTTTGAGCTCAAAGTCTCACGGGTGATGACCCCTGGTCCCTATACTTTGTCCTCTCAGCATCTCATGGATGATGTGAAAAACGTTATGCGGGAGCGCCGTTTTTCAGGCATCCCGGTGGTGGATGCTGGGGAGTTGGTGGGCATCGTCAGTGTGCAGGACTTGATGCGTGCTTTTGAGGAGCAAGCCCTCGATGCACCTATCAAGCGCTTCATGACCTCAAAAGAGCATTTGATTATCGCCATGGCGGACGAACCGGTCTTTGAGGCGCTCAAGCGCCTGGAGCAAACTCGCGTAGGGCGGTTGTTGGTATTGAATGCGGAACACCAACTAGTCGGCATGTTGACCAAGGGTGATATTATGGTTGGGCTGCTGCGCGCTCTGGAAGACGCTTTTAGCAGAGAGGAAGAACAGCGTCGCCAACAGCATCCTCGCCGCTTTTTCGAAGCCTTGGTGTCGGATGAGACTAGCTTGCTGATGCGTTATCGCATTCATGCGAATGATTTCGCCAGCGGCGGTAAAGCTTCGGCACAAATCAAGCAGGCATTGTTGCAGATGGGGGCGGCGCCGCAACTCGCGCGTCGGGTTGCCATTGCCACTTATGAAGCAGAAATCAACCTCATCATTCATACCACGGATGGCGGCTATCTGGTCGCTGAAATTCGTCCTGAGCGTATCACTGTTGTGGCGCACGATACCGGTCCTGGTATTCCGAATGTTGAACTGGCGCGCCGGGCTGGATATTCTACCGCTTCGCCTCTGGCGCGGGAAATGGGCTTTGGCGCCGGCATGGGCCTGGTCAACATTGACCGCTGCACAGACGAGCTCAACATCTGGACCGCAGTGGGCGTAGGCACCCGGGTGGAGATGGTCTTCAATGTAACCGAGGATGGCGCCAAAGCGGGAAAGTAGCAACGCGTTGTTCTCTTTTGGGGTGTTGATTCTCTGACCGGCTATCTTCTGGGGAGGTTTGCATGATTCTTCGTGATGTTGTTGCGCAGTTGGGGTTGCAGGTGTTGGCGGGAGAGGATGCCCTCGACCAGGAAGTGACCGGCGGGTATATCGCTGATTTGTTGAGTTGTGTCATGGCTGGGGCGCAACCTGGACAACTGTGGTTCACGCTTCAGACGCATCTCAATATTGTGGCGGTGGCCTCGTTGGTGGGCGCCGCTGGCATCGTGATTACCGAAGACGCCCCTGTAGCGCCTGAGACGGTCAAACGCGCTGAAGCTGAGGGTGTAGTTCTGTTGCTGAGCGCGGAACCCACCTTTGAAACGGTTGTCAAACTGGCGCGACTTCTTTGAGTTTGCCCTGGTAAGTATGGTGGGCGAATTTCGGGCTGATCTTCACATTCATACTTGCCTCTCCGCCTGCGCCGAGGTGGAGATGATTCCCCCCTTGATTGTAGACGAGGCGCTTCACAAAGGACTCCATATCATTGCTGTCACCGACCACAATGCTGTGGGCAACGTGGGTGCAGTGATGGAAGCCGCCGCCGGCACCGGCTTATGGGTTGTGCCGGGTATGGAATTGCAGTGCCAGGAAGAGGTAGATGCCCTGTGTCTTTTCGATACGCTCGAGCAAGCGCAAGCCTGGGAGTCGCAGGTGCGTGCGGTGTTGTTACCTTTTCCTCACGATGCCGAACGTTTCGGCCCGCAGTACCGCGTGGATGCTGAGGGGGACCTGGTTGCAGAAGATGATAGTTTCTATCAAGGTCCCGCGCAGATTTCGTTGGAGGATGCGGCGTGTGCCGTTCATGCGCTGGGAGGTCTCTTCATTCCTGCACACATTGAGCGCCCCATGAAGGGCTTGTTGGGAGTCCTGGGGCTTTGGCCCCCGGAGCTGGAGGCTGATGCGGCAGAAGTCTCGCCCAATCTGCGCCCTTCTGCGGCGCGGCAGCGGTTTCGCCTGCCGCCAGACCTGCCGTTGCTTACTTCTTCGGACGCGCACTGGTTGGATGGCATCGGCAGTGTGATGACGATTTTTGTGCTTGAGGCTCCGCCTTCTATTGCTGAATTGCGGCTGGCCTTGCGCGGAGAGGGACAGCGCCGGGTATTTGTGCCCTGAGCTTTTGGGGAATGCTGGCAAACAAAGCCGCGTACAATGTCACTTTGGCAGTTTCGTGAAACCGTCTATAATACGGCTTAACTTATCTGACTTTGAGTTCGTAAATGGCTTTATAGTGCCGTTCCGTGCATTTCACAGGCAATTGAGGTGAGACAATGAGTGTAAATCCAAACATGGACTTAACGACAGTTGCAGATGCGACCCTAACTCCTGAAGAAAAGAACGCTATGGATGAAGTTTTGAGCGCCAATCGTGACCGCCCTGGCGCCACGATGTTGGTGCTGACTTTGGTGCAGGAAAAGATTGGCTACATCTCCCCGCCGATGCAGGCGTACATTGCCAAAGCCTTGAAAGTGCCCCTGAGCCATATCTACGGCGTACTCACTTTCTACTCCTCCTTCCGGATGACCCCCTTAGGACGGCATAAGATCAGCATCTGTCTGGGCACTGCTTGCTATGTGCGTGGCGGTCCCATGCTCATTGAGAAATATCAGCAGGTCTTGGGCATCAAGATGGGGGAAACCACCGAGGATAATCGCTTCACCCTGGAAATCTGCCGCTGCGTGGGTGCTTGTTCGCAAGCGCCGGTGGTGATGATTGACGAAGATATACTGGGACGGGTCAGTCCTGCTGATGTCTCGAAATCTTTGCGGAAGTACGAGTGACGGTTTTTCGGGAGCTCTCCCAGCATTTGCTGGATATTTTCGAGAATGGCGCCAAGGCTGGCGCAAATCTGATTGTTCTTAATATTGTAGAAGATTTTAACGCTGACCGGCTCGTGCTTGAATTGCGCGACAATGGCTCAGGAATGCCGGCAGAGATGGTGCGCCGTATCGCTGATCCCTGGGTTACCACCCGCACGACGCGCAAAGTGGGCCTGGGTATTCCCTTTCTCAAGCAAGCAGCAGAGATGTGCGGGGGCGAATTCGGCATCGAATCGGAGCTCGGGGTGGGTACACGTACCTGGGCGAGCTTCCAGCACAGCCATATTGACCGCCCGCCTTTGGGGGACCTGGTAGGAACTGTGCTTTGTATGGTCGTTGGCTTCCCGATGCTGGATGTGTTGTATCAGCATACCGTTCACGCTGCGACCGGCGCTACCCAGGAGTTCAACTTGGATACGCGCGAGTTGCGTGCTGTGTTAGGGGCGGAAATGTCTTTTTCCGACCCGGAGGTGCTGGGATTTTTGCGGGAGATGCTGGAAGAGGGGCAGGCGATTTTATACGGTGAAGGGACGACTACAAATGCTGAATGAGCTGGTGGCTCACGCATGCTTTGTGATTTTTGATCTGTGATTTAGACTACCATTATCAGCGCAATGGAGGAACAGCAATGAAGAGTTTGGAAGAACTACAGAAAATCAAAGAACGGGCATTGGAACGTCGCCGCATGAGCGCCGAGGGTGTGCGCGTGCGCGTCGTGGTTGCCATGGGAACCTGTGGCATTGCCGCGGGCGCCCGCGACACTATGACGGCGATTCTCGACGAGCTTGAGAAGCAGAAGGTGACTGACGTAGCTGTGACGCAGACCGGCTGTATTGGCCTGTGTGAATATGAGCCGATTGTGCAGGTGCAAATTGGCGATGGCGAGATGGTAACCTATGGTAAGCTCAGCGCCGAGCGCGTGCCAGCGCTGGTTGAGAAGCATGTGGTTGGCGGTGAGCCGATCGCTGAGTGGGCGATCAAACAGACCGCCTGAGCGACTGCCATTCTCTAGGTGTGATAAAGGAACTTTGTCACGCTACATGAAGCAGGAGGAACTATGGCTTATCGTGCGAATATTCTGATCAGCAGTGCTGCGCCTGGTGCTCAAGAGGTTGAGCAAGCGCTGCTGGATAAAATCTATGAACACCATCTCGATAACGAAGTCCAGGTTATGCAAGCTGCTACTCTAGGTCCACAGTTACAGGGCGTGGAGCTGGTGATTTACCCTGAGGGGACGCATTACGTTCATCTCACGCCTGAGGATGCCCGGGTGATCGTTGAAGAGCATCTGTTGAAGGGGCGTCCTGTCGAACGTTTGATGTTCAAGGGTATCGAAGTCGAACCGCTAGAGGCGCCGGCTTCCAAAGAGATTCGCGTCGTGTTGCGGAACGTCGGCAAGATTGACCCCGGCAACATTGATGACTATATTGCTGTGGATGGCTACGCAGCCCTGGGCAAGGTGTTGACGGAGATGACGCCGGAGCAAGTGCTTGAGGAACTGAAACGTTCCGGCTTGCGCGGGCGTGGTGGCGCGGGTTTCCCCACCCACCTCAAGTGGACCTTTGCCCGTAACGCGCCCGGCGATGCGAAATTCGTCATCTGTAACGGCGACGAGGGTGACCCAGGTGCCTTCATGAACCGTCGCGTGCTGGAAGGTGATCCACATGCCGTCATTGAAGGTATGGCGATTGCTGCTTATGTCATTGGCGCCCGTCAGGGCTATTTCTATGTGCGTGCAGAATATCCTATCGCCATCAGCACCTTGCGCATTGCGATACAGCAAGCGCGGGATTATGGCTTATTAGGCGAGAATATTCTCGGCACCGATTTCAGCTTTGATCTGGAAGTGCGCATGGGTGCGGGCGCCTTCGTCTGCGGCGAGGAAACTGCGCTGATGCAATCTATTGAGGGCGCGCGCGGCATGCCCACCACCCGTCCGCCCTTCCCCGCGACCAAAGGTCTGTGGGCGAAGCCTTCAAATATCAACAACGTCGAGACCTATGCCAATGTACCGCAGATCATCCTCAATGGCGGCGGTTGGTTTGCCTCCATGGGTACGGAGAAGAGCAAGGGTACCAAGACTTTCGCCATCGCGGGCAAGGTCAAGCGTACCGGGCTGATTGAAGTCCCGTTGGGTGTGACCATTCGTGAGATTGTCTACGATGTGGGCGGCGGCATTCTGAACGACAAGAAGTTCAAGGCGGTGCAGACGGGTGGGCCCATGGGGGGGTGTATTCCGGAGAAGTACCTGGACCTGCCGGTGGATTATGAGAATCTGGCGAAGGTCGGTTCCATCATGGGCTCGGGTGGTTTTGTGGTGATGGATGAAGACACTTGCATGGTGGACATTGCCCGCTTCTTTATGGAATTCACGCAGGATGAGTCGTGTGGCAAGTGTGTGCCGTGCCGTGTGGGGACCCGGCGCATGTTGGAAATACTCACCGATATCTGCGAGGGCCGTGGTCAACCGGGCGACATTGAGCGCCTCGAGGCAATGGCTAAATATATCGCGCGTGCTTCCCTGTGCGGTTTGGGGCAGGGCGCACCGAATCCGGTACTCAGCACCATCGAGCATTTCCGTGATGAGTATGAGGCGCATATCTATGAGAAGCGCTGTCCGGCAAAGGTCTGCAAGCCGCTCATCGAGTACGTCATTGACCCGGAAACCTGTATCGGCTGCACGCGCTGTGCGCGTAACTGTCCGGTGAATGCCATTGCGGGCAAGCCGAAGCAGACGCATGTCATTGACCCCTCGGTCTGTGTCCGCTGTGGTATTTGTAAGCAGGTCTGCCCGGTAAATGCGATTTCCATCGAGAGCAAGGGCAAGCTGCCCGAGGCTTGATTTTCTTATGGGAACTTATTCCATCCCGGGATGGCAATTGAATCATCGTTGAGGGGGGATATGGAAGAGCACATGAACTTACTCACAACTGTTTTGGAACGTTATGGGGGCGACCCTGAGGCTCTGGTGGAGATTTTGCGCGACCTGAGCCAGGAAAACGGCTATGTTTCACAGGATTTGCTGGTAGCAGTAGCGGATCGTCTCCGATTGCCGCGAAGCCACGTGCACAGTGTGGCATCGTTTTATAGCATGATTTCTGTGGAGCCACGTGGGCGGCACACGGTGCAGATGTGTCAGGATGCGCCCTGTCATGTCGCCGGCGGGCGCGAAGTCTGGCAGGCGTTGGAGGAGGCCTTGGGCATCCACTTCGGAGAGACGACGCCCGATGGCGAGTGGACGCTGCAAATTACCAGCTGCCTGGGACTTTGCTCTGTGGGCCCGGTAATCACGATTGACGGCGAAGTTTATGGTAACATGACGCCCACAAAGGTGCAGGAATTGTTGGGGCACTATCGTGGCGGTTGTTGTGGTGGCAATCAAGGAGGTGCCGCATGATCCGTGCACATGTCATGGTCTCCGGTGATCCTTTGAGCCTTACGCGAGGCGCCGAGGCTATCAAGCTGGCTCTGGAAGCGGAGCTGGCATTCCATGGTCTGGAAGAAGAAGTGCATGTGAGCTACATCGGCCAGACCGGGCGGCGTGATGTTCTGCCTTTTGTCATCATCTATCCAGAGGGCACATTGTATGGACCGCTGCGGGTTGAGGATGTGCCTTTCCTGGTCGAGGAACATCTCTACAAGGGGCGTGTAGCCGAGACGCTGTTGGCGCCGCCTGACGTGCTTTCGGGGGTAATCGCACGCCTGCCCCGCCGTGAAGGAATTCTTTACGGGCAACAGCGTGTGGTATTGCGCCGCGCAGGTATCATCGACCCTAAGAGTATCGAAGACTACATTGCTTACGATGGTTATTTTGGCTTGGCCAAGGCGTTGACCGAGATGACACCGGCTCAGGTGCTTCAAACTGTCAGGGACTCTGGTTTGCAGGGGCGCGGCGGCGCCGGTTTCCCGACCGGCATGAAATGGCAATTCGTTGCCAATCAAGCTGCGGACACTCGCTACATCGTCTGCAACGCTGATGAGTCTGAGCCGGGAACCTTCAAGGATCGCTTGATTCTGGAAGGTGATCCCCATGCCGTTTTGGAAGGTATGGCTTTGGCGGGTTATGCGGTGGGAGCGCACGAAGGGTGGATTTACATCCGCGGTGAGTATACGCTTGCCAAAGAACGTCTGGAGTGCGCCATTGAACAGGCCCAGGCTCTTGGAATGCTGGGTGATAACATTATGGAGAGCGGTCACTCTTTCCACATCCATGTTCATGCTGGCGCGGGCGCTTATGTCTGCGGTGAAGAGACCGCCCTGCTGGAAAGCCTTGAGGGGAAACGTGGTATTCCGCGCATTCGCCCTCCCTATCCCACGGTGAGCGGCTATCACGGCATGCCCACCGTGGTCAACAATGTGGAAACTCTGGCAAACGTGCCGGCAATCATCCGTGAGGGAGTTGCCTGGTATCGCGCCATGGGCACTGAAAAAAGCCCCGGTACGAAAGTTTATACCATGCTTGGCGACGTGAACATCACGGGCCTCATTGAGGTACCGATGGGCATTACGTTGCGCGAGGTCATCGAAATTTATGGCGGTGGCATGAAGGACGGCAAAGCCTTCAAATGCGCGCAGACCGGTGGCGCTGCTGGCAGCATCATTGCGCCAGTGCTGTTGGATACGCCCATGGATTATGCGACTATGCACCAGAATGGTGCCGCCTTGGGTAGTGGCGCTTTGCTTGTCTGCGCCGCGGATAAGTGCGTTGTGGACCTGGCTTACGTGCTGATGCGCTTTTTTGTTACAGAATCCTGTGGTAAGTGTGTACCCTGCCGCCTGGGGACGCTCCGCATGATGGAGTGTCTGGAGCGACTGCGGCAAGGGCGCGCGCTTCCAGGGGACCTGGAAGACCTGGAGCGGATGGCACACCAGGTGATTCAGACCTCCTTCTGCGGTCTGGGGCAGGGGGCGCCGGTTTCGATTCTCACCGCACTGCGGCATTTCCGAGAGGAATTTGAAGCGCATGCGGCGGGGACCTGTCCGACCGGTGTTTGTCCTATGACTGGACCTGTCAAAACTATCGCGGCGCAGCACGATTATATCAGTTTTATGCGCTAGGTGTTCGATAAGACCCTTGAGCTTTTACAAAAATTATAAAAGTTGACCCTTTTTAAGGAGGACTTCATGTCTCAACTGATTCATCTTACAATCAATGGCAAGCCTGTAACAGTACCTGCGGGATCTACGGTGTTGGAAGCAGCGCAGAGTGTGGGGATTGAAATCCCTACCCTATGTCACCACCCGGCGGTGAAACCTGTAGGCTCGTGCCGTCTATGCCTTGTAGCTGTGGATGGCATGCGCGGGCCCACAACGTCTTGTACTCTGCCTGCAAGCGAAGGGATGGTTGTGCATACTGAGACCGAGGAAGTCGTCACGCTGCGACGCTTTGTGCTCTCGATGTTGCTCACCGATCACCCTAACGAGTGTATGACCTGCGAGGCTGATGGCAATTGCGAACTGCAACGCTGGGTCTACGAGTACAAGGTGGATTGGCCTGAACACAGCGGCAAGCGCCACACTTATCCTGTGAATTCTGATCCCAACCCTGTGGTCTTTGTGGACATGAATAAGTGTATTCTGTGCGGGCGCTGCGTGCGTGTCTGCCAGGAAGTTCAGGGCTGCAACGTCTGGAACTTCTCGCAGCGCGGCTTTGATACGCTGGTTGTTGCGGGCGCCAATCAGACTATGTTGGATGCTGGTTGCGAATCGTGCGGCAACTGTGTGGCGGTCTGCCCGGTTGGCGCGTTATTTGATAAGCCCTCTTTGGGTTGGGGGCGCGCTGCGTATCAAGAAAAGGTCCGCACGACCTGCACCTACTGCGGCGTCGGTTGCCAGTTCGATTTCAATGTTAAGGATGGCAGGATCACGCGCGTGACTTCCGCCGAGGATGCACCCGTCAACGGGCTGGCGCTGTGTGTCAAGGGCCGCTACGGGTGGGACTTCATCCATCGCGAGGACCGTTTGACCACCCCGCTCATCCGCGACGAGAGTGTGACTGACGGCCCCTGGCCTGGCTTCCGCGAGGCCACATGGGATGAGGCGCTCGATCTGGTCGCCAGCAAGCTGACATACTACCGCGATACCTTTGGGCCGAACAGTGTGGGCTATCTGAGCTCGGCCAAGTGTACCAACGAAGAGAACTACCTGATGCAGAAGATTGCGCGTGCGATCGGCAAGACCAACAACGTGGATCACTGCGCACGGTTGTGCCATGCGTCTACCGTCGCCGGTTTGGCGACCACGTTGGGCAGTGGTGCGATGACCAACTCGATTGAAGATAGCACGATGCAGAGCAAGGTCCTCTTTGTCATTGGTTCGAATACCACTGAGCAGCACCCGGTCATCGGAATCAAGATGCGCAAAGCCGTGCGTGAGAACGGCACCAAGCTCATCGTTGCCGACCCGCGCCGCATTAGCTTGACAACGTTGCCAGGCTGTCTGCATCTTCAGCAGCGTCCGGGCACGGATATCGCGCTTGTGAATGGCTTGATGCGCGAGATTCTGGTACACGGTTGGGAAGATGCCGATTACATCGCTCAGCGTACGGAGGGCTTCGAAGATCTCAAGGCTGCTGTGATGAAATACACACTGGAAGAGACCGAGAAGATCACCGGTGTTCCGGCGGCGAAGATTGCCGAGGCCGCGCGTATTCTGGGCGAGAACAAACCCGGCGCGGTCTTCTGGTCTATGGGCATTACGCAGCACACCACCGGCGTTTACAACGTGATGTCGCTTTCGAATATGCAGATGCTCCTGGGCAATCTGGGTGTCGCAGGCGGCGGCGTAAATCCCCTGCGTGGTCAGAATAACGTGCAGGGCGCGTGCGACCTGGGCTGTTTGGTCAACGTTTACCCTGGCTATCAGGCTGTGACCAACCCTGACTTCAAGGCTAAGTTTGAGAAAGCCTGGGGCGTCGAGGGGCTATCGGATAAAGTGGGCCTTACCGTTGTCGAACAGATGCACGGCGCGCATGATGGTACGGTCAAGGCACTCTTTGTGATGGCGGAAAACCCGATGACGTCTGATCCAGACCTCAACCATGTTCGTGAAGCTCTGGAGACGGTTGATTTCCTGGTCGTGCAGGAGATTTTCATGAGCGAGACCGCCAAGTTCGCTCACGTGATTCTGCCTGGCCTGTCTTTCGCAGAGAAAGAAGGTACATTCACCAACACTGAGCGTCGCATTCAGCGCGTGCGCAAAGCTGTCGAAGGTCCCGGGATTGCTCGCTCCGATTGGGAAATCCTCTGTGATTTGGCAACGCGTATGGGCTATCCCATGCATTACAATAGCCCGGCAGAGATCATGGATGAGATGGCGCAGGTCACGCCGATCTATGCGGGTGTGCACTTCTGGCGCCTGGATGCTGGCGAGCAATTGTGCTGGCCTGTGAAAGGCGATGATCATCCCGGAACTCCCATTCTGCACATTGGGCAGTTCTCGCGGGGCAAGGGGCTTTTCAAGGCCTTGGATCACATCGAGCCCCAGGAAGCACCTGACGCTGAGTATCCCTTTACGATGACGACGGGGCGCGTGCTCTATCACTGGCACGGCGGCGAGCAGACGCGCCGCTCCGAGAGCCTCATGGCGCTTTACCCTGAGGCGCGTGTGGAGATCAATCCCGCTGATGCTTCCCGCCTGGGCATCGCCGAGGGTGACGCCATCAAGGTGGCTTCGCGGCGAGGTGATTTCCGCGCCAAAGCCGAGGTCACTGAGCGTGTCGAGCCGGGGATTATCTTTGGCACCTTCCACTTCCCGGAGGGCAACGCCAACTGGGCTACTGGCGCCTTCCTTGATCCGATTGCCAAGATTCCGGAGTTCAAGGTCACGGCAGTCAAAGTGGAGAAACTGGCTTAGTGCCACACCTTTAGGTCAAAAACCCCGGCAGATTTCCTTGCCGGGGTTTTTCCTTTGACAAGCCTCGCGCTTATCCTAAAATGAGCTACGTGTGCGCGATCTGCTGGATCATAGCTCACCTTGGCTAAACGACCCAATATCATCTCGTACTCAGGAGGCATTCTTATGGAGCCTTTACTGGAACAAACCCGCGCAACCCGGGCAATGTGTTTTCGGGAGGAATCCGCTTTAATGGCGCAGTTGGCTCACGGTCAGCACCCCAATGTGCTCTATATCGGATGCTCGGATTCGCGCATCTTGCCTTCACACATTCTTGATGCCCATCCAGGGACGGTGTTCACGACTCGTAACATCGCCAATATCGTTCCGCCCTACACTGCAATGCAAGCGGGCGAAACCGCGGTAGGCGCGGTACTTGAGTATGCCGTACTACACCTCAAGGTGCGGGATATTGTCTTGTGCGGGCACAGTGATTGTGGGGGGATGCAGGCATTGGCGCATGGTCACGCCTTAGAGCCGGGATTGCAGGCCTGGTTGGCCTACGCTATGGATGCACAGGCGCACCTGCCTTCTGATTTAGAGGGCGCCGCGCGGTTGGATGCGTTGATCGAGGCAAATGTGCTCTTGCAGCTGGAACACCTGAGAAGCTATCCTTTTATCGCGGAAGCGGAGCGTGCTGAATGTCTGCACCTGCATGGTTGGGTCTATGATTTTGCTACGGAGCGGGTGCGGGCATATGTGGCAACCGAGGGACAATTCATTCAGGAGCGGGCCTTCGATGAATGAAACTACGTCACTTTGCAAAAGTGCTTATCCCAACCACCTACCTGAGAACTACCATGAAGTCACATACTGGAGGCTATCAGATCACCGGATATTGCTCGTAGCGCTGAACGTGGTCGGGATTGTGTTGATGGGGCTGGCGTTGGCCGGTTTTGTCGCCTGGGCGCGCCTGTGGCAGCTATTCGCTTCCAGCACTATCACCGCCCCCCAAATGTTTCTGACTGTGGCTATGTTACTCCTGACCCTGGTGTTGCATGAACTGCTACATGGTTTGACGCTGCGCTATTACGGCGCCAAACCCATCTACGGCGTCTTGTGGAAAGAGCTGATGTTCTACGCGACTGCCGCCGGACATGCCTTTCGTCGCAATGCCTACCTCGTGATTGCGCTTGCACCGCTTGTCGGACTGAGTGTGCTCGCGCTGCTGTTGCTGATGCTGCCTTTGCCGGCGTGGCTGGCGCTGCCGGTGATGTTGTGTGCCGCTTTCAACGTCGGTAGCGCCGTAGGGGACCTGTGGCTTGTGCGAGTGGCATTGCGTTATCCGCGTTCCGCTTACATTGTGGATGAGAAGGATGGTTTGCGCGTATTCTTGCCGCTAGAAGACTAGACTGCCACGCGCACGATGATAGCACAACGCCCCCGCAAATCTTGCGGAGGCGTTGTCTTTTGGGCGCGCGTGTAGATTACTTGCTCTTGCGCAGGTAAATAAACCAGTAGATGGCTCCAACCATGATGGCGCCGCCGATGATATTGCCGATTGTGACGGGGATCAGGTTCTTGATGAAGAAATTTCCCCACGTCAGGTTGGCATAGTCAGCCGCGGTCTTGCCGATAGCAGTCCAGAAACTTTCATTGGCGCCAGCCTTGATGAAGAGCGCCACGGGGATGAAGTACATGTTTGCGATGCTGTGTTCGAAACCGGCGGCTACAAAGCCGGAGATGGGGAAGATAATGGAGAGGATCTTGTCGGTGGTGCTGCGTGCCGAGAAGCACAGCCAGACCGCCATACACACCATTGCATTACACAGCATACCCAGGGCCACGGCTGGAATGAATTCCAGGCTTGCCTTAGTATTGCCGATGTTCAACGCGACCAGGCCGACGCTGCCGCCGCCGAAAGTGTATTGCTTGCTGAAGAACAGGATAGCGGCGGTGGCGATTGAGCCAACAAAGTTCCCGGCATAAACAATGCCCCAGTTGCGCAACAGCTGCATGGTGGAGATTTTCTTGTTTGCCCATGCCATGATGATGAGGTTGTTGCCGGTGAAGAGCTCTGCGCCACCAACGATCACGAGGATGAGGCCGAGACAGAAGACGAGGCCTCCCAGAAGTCGTTGCACACCGTAGGGCAGGGTTGAAGTCCCGGCGAGCACGGTGGTGCAATAGATAGCTCCCAAACCGATGAATGCGCCTGCCAGAATTGCCAGGGCAAACAATTTCATCGCGTCTCCGGTCGCTTTTTTGACGCCGACGCCTTCAGCCTTGGCCGCCATCTCTGCTGGGATAAATGCATCGAGCTTGATTTCCGGTACGGCTTGAGTGGGATTGGCCATTTGTTTTTCCTCCTATGAAATGATAGATTATGGGAACATCCCTCCGTAATTATAGCAAATAGGAGAGGTTGTCAAATGGTTGAATATCACACAAGTGATGGATACTACTCCCTGCTTGATAAAGGTTATTATCAAATCTGGCTTTGGCTTAATAGAGAGTATTTTGGGGACGCGCGAAGCGCGTCCCCAAAATACAAAAAACGACCCTCTTCGTCTGTTTGCACCTCGTAACTGTTCAGACTTCCATCACAGAGCGCGAATTTTGGGCTAAAGCCCGGTAGAACGAGTATTTTTCGCTGCCGCGCCACGCGCGGCAGCGAAAAATACTCTCTAAAATTGCGGCTTTAGCCGCCCTTGGCTGCGGCTAGCGGGAGAACGCTGAATAGTTACTGCACTCAAAATCTTGACCTCGTGGTAAAATATCTCTCACTTGCAGTAACTGCTCGGCCTTGGGTTAAAACGGTCAACCTTGACGGTCAAGATTGACGTGTGGCTGTATTGATGCGGCAGGCAACAAATCTTGGCTGAGCGATTACCACTGATAGTTCATTTAACGGTGAATTTCTGTATGGGAGGACCGGTTGAATTTTAGCGGTGTAGTTCTGGCAGGTGGTGGTGGAACTCGTATGGGCGCGGACAAACGGTTCCTGCCCTTGGGAGATAGACCTCTATTGTCATGGACGGTTGAGCGCCTGCGCCCGTTGATGGATGAGATGGTGTTGGTGACTCTAGATGTCACTCCTTTCACCGATTGGAATGTGCGTGCGGTAACGGATCACTTCCCCGGTCAAGGCGTTTTGGCTGGAATCCATGCGGGCCTGGCCACGGCGTATGGCACATGGGCCTTAGTGGTGGGCGGAGATATGCCTTTGCTCAATCCGGCTCTTATGATTGCAATGTTGCGGCTCACTACCACCACTGATGTGGATATTATTGTGCCAGAATGGCGTGGTGAGCTGGAACCACTGCATGCACTCTACCGCACGGCGACATGTGCTCCAGCTGCCGAGGCTGCTCTGCGCGGTGGTAAGCGCCGCATTGTAGCTTTTTATCCCCAGGTGCGGGTGCAGGTGTTCCCTCACGCTGAGATTGCGCGTTGGGATCCAGAAGGGCTATCCTTCTTTAACGTGAATACCCCTGACGATTGGGCTACTGCCAGGCGTCACCTGGGGTTACCCCAGAATGCGCCAGGGGTGGGTGTAGACGCGGACTTGACCGCTGCGGATGTACCCGGCGACCGTGATGCCCCAGGCTTCGGCTAGAGCCGCCGCCAGGGATGAGGGTGCAGTCATGCTGCCCACAATGGGCGTGCGCAGCCAGGCGGCTTTGCTCATCATTTCTGAGGAAATGCGCCCCGTGGTGAACAGGATCATGCCATCGGGCTGGATGCCATGCATCAGGCACAATCCTAGTAATTTATCCAACGTGTTGTGCCGTCCGATATCTTCAGTCAGCGCGAGCATCTCCCCTTCTGGGGTAAAGAGTCCACTGGCGTGGACGCCTCGTGTTTCATGGTACATGGAAGCCGCTTCCTGAAGTTTTTGACGTATCTCGATCAGCAATTCTGGGGCGATTTGTAGTGGGTGCTGTAGTATTTCAGGCGGCTCGCGTAGTTCGCCCAGGATGACGCCGGAGCCGCAACCTGAAGTCCGCATCCACGGTGCAGGCAAGGTGTCTACGTCGTGATCCAACCACACGTCGGCGCAGATATTGTACTGGGTAGCAGTGGTATTATCAGTTGGGCGATGGCTAAAGTGTAGCGCTCGCACTTCGGTTGCGGCACGGATTAAGCCTGCGTAATGGAGGAATCCCAATACCAGGGCTTCTCGCTGTGAGGGCGAGGCAGCAATACTGATTAATCGAGAGCCGTTAATCTGAATGCAGAACGGTATCTCCTCAGGCAGCGCGGTAGATTCGCTGACAACTCCTTGGGGCGTCCAAAGAGCACTTTCGAGTTTATCCGATTTCATCATTATCTCGCTAGCTGTTCTCAGGGTTTTCGGAATTGGTTTTCATGTTACTCAAGTAACACCAGAATGATTGCTATCATACTGGTAACAGGGCGAAGGTCAATCCAGGTTTGTACTAAATGTGCCTTGGAAAATCTGAGTTTGACATCTGGCTGGAATCGGATACGGTAACCACATGCACGAATTACCCTTAACCGAAGATATTTTGCGCATTGCGACGCAGCATGCGGCTGGCAAGCCCATCATCGCCATCTATCTGGTGATTGGTGACCTTACCAGCTTTGTTGATGATGCTATCCAGTTCTACTTTGACCTGATTGCCCCACGCACCCTTGCAGAAGGCGCCACGCTGCATTTTCGACGGGTTGCTGTCCGCTTTCGTTGCCGTAGCTGTGAAACCGAATTCGCGCCGGTGAATCACGATTGGCATTGCCCTGCTTGCGGCGCTTTGGGGGGCGAAGTCATTGCCGGAAAAGAGTTCTTGGTCGAGAGTATTGAGGTTGCTACTGAGGAATGACGAGTGAGGAATAACAATGTGTGATACCTGTGGTTGTGAGCATGGCGAGACTGCGCATGAGGCGGCAGAGTCCAGGCGTATCCCTGTGATACAGAAACTCCTTAGTGCTAACGATCAGGCGGCGCTAGAGAACCGCCAGCATTTGAAAGCCCACGGCATCACGGCTTTCAATTTGATGTCTTCTCCGGGCGCGGGGAAGACCACCCTTCTTTTGGCAACGATTGCCGCGCTACGGGAGCAGACTCGCCTGGGTGTCATTGAGGGCGATACCGCCTCACAGGTAGATGCAGAGATCATCGCTGCGACGGGCACGCCTGTGGTGCAGATTAACACGGGTGGTGGGTGTCATCTCGATGCGCCGATGGTACACAGTGCGCTCCACGCGCTCCCGCTGGATGCATTGGACGTGCTCTTCATCGAGAACGTGGGGAATCTCATTTGCCCGGTTGCCTTTGACCTGGGCCAGAACTACAAGGTGGCTTTGCTCAGTGTGCCGGAAGGGCACGATAAGCCCTACAAGTACCCTGCCATTTTCGAAGCGGTGGATGTCGTTGTCGTCACCAAAGCCGATCTTATGCCGTATCTTGATTTTGACCTGGAGAAGTTCAGAGCCTTGGTGCATGGCTTGAATGACACCGCACCGGTGCTCACGCTCTCCGCAAAGACCGGTGAGGGTGTGGCAGATTGGCTTGCCTGGTTGGGTGAGCGATTTGTTTAATGGGGTTGAGACTATCAATCTGGCGTTGTGCATCTTGAAAACGTGAATACAATTGCGTTTCGCATTGCTATCACCGGCGTTGTCCAGGGTGTGGGATTCCGTCCCTTTGTGTACACCCTGGCGCAGCGTTTGGGTGTGCGCGGTTGGGTGCTGAACCACTCTGGCGGTGTGGATATCCAGGCTGAGGGTGAACAAGAGGTGCTCACCGCCTTTATCGTCGCCTTGCGCACCGAGGCGCCGCCGCTGGCGCGCATTGCCTCTCTGGAGACATCCCCCGTCGCGCCAAATGGCCATACCGACTTCGAGATTCGAGACTCCGAGGTGCAGATAGGGCGTTTTATGCTCATCTCGCCGGATGTCGCAACCTGCCCGGATTGTTTGCGCGAGCTCCTCGACCCTGCCGACCGGCGCTATCGCTACCCTTTTATCAATTGTACCAACTGCGGACCGCGTTTCACCATCATTGAGGATATCCCCTACGACCGCGCCAGCACTACGATGCGCGTCTTTCCGCTCTGTGATGCTTGTCGCGCCGAATATGAGCATCCCGCCGACCGTCGCTTTCACGCCCAGCCCAATGCGTGCCCGGTTTGCGGTCCCCATATCTGGATGAGTGAGTCTGCGGTGCAGCTAGATGGTACATCAACGGTGGACGTGAGCGGTGCTGCTGCCGGTTCTTCGACCGAGGAGACGCTCCGATTTGCCAGGGAATTGCTATTGGGCGGGGGTGTTCTCGCTGTCAAGGGCTTGGGCGGCTTTCAATTGGCTTGTGATGCGACGAACGCTGTGGCGGTGCAGCGTCTGCGCGTGCGCAAACACCGTCCCCATAAACCCTTCGCCGTGATGGTCGCTACACTCGCGGATGCTTGTGCTGTGTGCGAGGTCTCATCTGCCGAAGCGGAATGCCTCACCTCATCTCAAGCGCCCATCGTCTTGCTTCGACGCCTCCCTGCCGCGTCTGCCGGAATAACTATTGCAGATGAGATTGCCCCTCACCAGCACACCCTGGGCCTGATGCTACCCTATACGCCGCTGCATCACTTGCTTCTGCGCGATGTGGGGCGCCCGCTGGTGATGACCAGCGGCAATCTAAGCGAGGAGCCGATTGCGAAGGATAATGCTGAAGCATTGGAGCGGCTCTCCAGCATTGCGGATGCTTTTCTATTCCATAATCGCGATATCTATGCGCGCTATGATGATTCCGTGGTACGGGTGAGCCAGTTGTCGGGGGCGAGTGCGCGCGAAAGTTCGAAAGGACACGCTAACGGTGAGGCGAAGCCCGTAATCCAAATGCTCCGTCGTGCGCGCGGGTATGCGCCCTATCCCATTACCCTGCCTTTCGAGGTGGGTCAGGTCTTTGCCGCTGGGCCCTTGCTGAAGAATACGTTCACCCTCACCCGCGATCAATACGCCTTCGTGAGTCAGCACATCGGCGATCTGGAGGCCCTTGAGACCCTGGAGCATTATGAAGCTGCGTTGGCGACGTATCTTCACCTGTTCCGCATTGAGCCAGAGCGGGTGGTGTGTGACTTGCACCTGGATTATCTGAGCACCCGTTTCGCGGTAGACTTTGCCCGCGCGCACGGTTTGCCGGCGCCGCTGCGCGTGCAGCACCACCGGGCGCATATCGCTGCGTGTCTGGCGGATAATGGCTGGTCCCGTGAGCGTGGTCCCGTTATCGGCGTAGCGCTGGATGGCACGGGTTATGGCGATGATGGGACAATCTGGGGTGGGGAGTGGTTCGTGGGCGATTATGACGGCATGCGCCGTGCAGCACATCTGGAATCGCTGCCCCTTCCTGGCGGGGACGCGGCGATACGCCAACCGTGGCGGATTGCGGTTGCCTACCTTAACGCCCTGGTTGAACCGGAAGACCACCCCATGGGCTTTTGCCCCGGCGAGGCAGGCTTGATCCGCCAGCAGATCGAGAAAGGCTTGAACGTCCCGCAGACATCCTCCATGGGACGGCTCTTTGATGCGGTGAGCGCCCTGCTCGGCGTGTGCCATGAGGTCAGCTACGAAGCCCAGGCTGCTATTGAACTGGACCAGATTGCGTCGCTCGCGCGAGATTGGCGCCCCTATCCGTTTGTCATTGAAGGCGATGTGGTGCGACTGGCGCCGCTGTTTTATGCGTTGCTGGAGTCGTTGGAGCGCGCTGTGCCTGTTCCGAATATTGCGGCGCGTTTCCATGCCACTATTGCCCACATGGTTCTGGAAGTCTGTCTGCGCTTGCGTGAGGAGACGGGTCTGCCGGTGGTTGCCCTGAGCGGCGGCGTCTTCCAGAACGCTTTGCTCCTGGATTTGACCGTGCCCGCATTGCGGGATGCCGGCTTTGAGGTGCTGCTGCACGGTCAAGTTCCCTGCAACGATGGCGGCATTTCCCTGGGTCAGTGCGTTTACCGTCCTCTTTCTGCTCTATGAAACCTATGTCCTATTCCCGCCATATCGCCTTATCGCTTTCTCGCTTTTTCGCCTTATCGCTTTTTTGAAGGAGTGACTATGTGCCTGGCTGTTCCCGTCCAAATCCAATCCATTGACGCTTCACGTAACGCGGTTGTCGAACTCGGCGGTGTAACGTGCCAAATTAGCTTGATTATGACGCCGGAGGCGGGGGTGGGGGATTATGTTCTGGTGCATACTGGTTACGCCATCAGTGTGCTTTCGGAAGCGGAAGCGTTGGCATCGCTCGAAGCTCTCGCAGAATTGGCACGCATCCAGGCGCAGATGGAAGCGGAGCGTGCGTAATTGGGCGTAAATGCCCATTCTCCGTTATCTTTCGCTTATTGACTATTAGCATGAAGTACATTGATGATTTTCGTGACCCTGTTTTAGCCCACGCGCTGGTTGAGCAAATTCACCGCGAGGCGACGCGTTCCATTCGCGTGATGGAATTCTGTGGCGGGCATACACACGCAATCTTTCGCTTTGGCTTGCGGGAGCTGCTTGCCGGGGCAGTGGAGCTCCGCTCGGGACCCGGTTGCCCCGTCTGCGTGACTGCTGCCACGGACCTGGATCGCGCCATTGCGCTCGCGGATGTGCCTGGCGTGCTCCTTGCCACCTTTGGTGATATGATTCGCGTGCCGGGCAGTCGCGGGGACCTGCAATCGGCGCGCGCGCGCGGCGCCGATGTGCGTATCGTCTACTCTCCGGCGGATGCGGTGGCGCTCGCTCGTGAGAATCCACAACGCGAGATAGTTTTCCTCGGTGTGGGTTTCGAAACTACTGCTCCGGGCATTGCTGCCGCGCTGCTGCAAGCTGAAACCGAAGGTGTCCCCAATTTCAGCGTGCTGAGCCTGCACAAACTCACCCCACCCGCAACTCGCGCTATTCTCGATGCGGGGCAGGTCGCGCTCAATGGCATTCTGGGACCCGGGCATGTTTGCGCTATCACTGGCAGCGCTGCGTGGGAGTTCTTGCCTCGCGAGTACGGCATTCCGGTGGCGATTTCAGGTTTTGAGCCGCTGGATTTGCTGGCTGCAATTGCGGCGTTGGTGCATAGCGTCATTTGCGGCGAACCGGCGGTCATCAACACTTACGCTCGTGGTGTGAAATCGCAGGGAAACCTTGTCGCTCAGGACCTTCTGGCGCGTGTTTTTGAAATAGGAGTGGCAGAGTGGCGTGGCTTTGGGGATATTCCTGCAAGCGGTCTGCATCTGCGGGCCGAGTTTGCCCACCGTGATGCTGCGCGCCGCTTTTCGGTAGCCGTAGCTCCGACGCGCGAACCGCCCGGATGTCGCTGCGGCGATGTGTTGCGCGGCGTCATTGAACCGCCGGCATGTGCGCTCTATGGGCGCGTCTGTACACCACGGCGTCCTATCGGACCGTGCATGGTCAGTTCAGAGGGCGCTTGTGCTGCCTATTACCAGTATCTGGACCACTAAAAATCGGGAGGGGCTTATGAATACCGCGGCATCGCAGACTCTGTTACAACAGGCTTGCTCTATTTGCTCGCAACTGGCTGACCGGGAAACCGCCTTCCAGAAATACGGCTGGGAGGAAAACGATACCTACTTGCCTGCAGCGGCGGGGGCCTTGATCATCGTTCGCGATTTCAAGCCTTATAGTAGCCGCAAGTTGCAATTGTGGCGTTGTCCGGAATGTGGTACTTATTACCTTTACAGCAGCGACTATGAGTATTTCATGAATGGCAGTGAGGATGAGGAAACTCTGGAGCGCCTTACTGCGGAACGGGCGGCTGAACTTCTTCAAACCCCTACCCCCGACGGGGCGTGAGGGCTCATAAAAAGTAGTTGATACCATGAATCTCTCGGAATCACCTTCTGACACCATCGCCCTCGCGCACGGCAGCGGTGGCTTGCTTACCCACGAATTGCTTCGCGAGGTCTTCCTTAAGTGTTTTGATAACACTGTGCTCGCGGAAATGGAAGACTCGGCAAAACTTCCCCCGCTTCCACCCGGGCAGCTGGCGCTGACTACCGATTCCTATGTGGTACAGCCCCTCTTTTTCCCCGGTGGTGATGTTGGCAAGCTGGCCGTTTGTGGCACGGTAAACGACCTGGCTGTGACCGGCGCTCGGCCCCTATACCTTAGCTGCGGCTTCATCATCGAGGAGGGCTTGCCGCTGGATACATTGGTCCGGGTGGTGGATTCGATGGCTACCACAGCACTGAGTGCGGGTGTGCAAATCGTTACCGGTGATACTAAGGTGGTCGAGCATGGCGCCGCCGATGGGATTTTCATTAACACGGCTGGGGTCGGCGTGATTCCTCCGGGTGTGGATCTCTCCCCATCGCGGATGCGTCCGGGCGATGTGGTGGTGGTCAACGGCCCGGTGGGTGACCATGGTATTGCCGTGATGCTGGCACGCGAGAAGTTAAACTTCCACGCGGATGTGGTGAGCGATTGTGCGCCGCTCAATGGTCTGGTTGCCGCGCTGCTCGAAGCCGTTCCCGAGAGTGCCGATGGCAGCGGCGCTGTGCGTTGTATGCGCGATGCGACGCGCGGCGGGCTGGTCACGGTGCTTTGTGAGTGGGCTGAATCCGGTGTGGGTATCGAAATTGAGGAGCGTGCAGTGCCAGTGCGCGAAGCCGTGCGTGCCGTGAGTGAATTTCTGGGCATTGACCCGCTTTACAGTGCCAATGAGGGGACGCTGGCGTTGGTGGTCGCTCCAGATATGGCTGAGGCGGCATTAGCTATTTTGCGCGCGCACCCCTTGGGGCGTGATGCCGCCGTTATTGGGCGCATCACCGCTGAACATGCCGGGCGGGTGGCTTTGCGCACTCCCTACGGCGCACGTCGCATTCTACAGATGCTCGCCGGTGCGCAACTTCCCCGCATCTGCTGAGATGGGGTAATTGGTAACTGTTCGGCGTTCTCCCGCTTGCCACAACCAAGAGCGGCTAAAGCCGCGATTTTAGAGAGTGTTTTTGGCTGACACACGTAGCGTGTCAGCCAAAAACACTCCTTCATAGTGAGCTTTGGCCCGAAATTCGCGCG
>JAFGFB010000103.1 GCA_016931315.1 Anaerolineae bacterium | reverse complement strand
CGGCGGTCAGTTTCAGCAGTGATAGCCCGGTTTGCCTCGGGCAGACAATGTACTTCACAGATACCACGCCCGGTGCCGTCGCCTGGCATTGGGATTTTGGCGGGGCAGGCACACAGGGTGGCACAGTGCAGAATCCAACCTTCCGCTATGCTGCCGCTGGCACGATGACGGTGACCCTCACCGTCATCGACACCAATGGCTGTTCCGCTTCTACCTCTGCACCAGTCACTGTCTACGGACCTCCGGCGGTCAGTTTCAGCAGTGATAGCCCGGTTTGCCTCG
This sequence comes from Anaerolineae bacterium, assembly GCA_016931315.1. Classification (GTDB taxonomy): domain Bacteria; phylum Chloroflexota; class Anaerolineae; order B4-G1; family SLSP01; genus JAAZNO01. The sequence continues at coordinate 8,772 of JAFGFB010000103.1, read as the reverse complement.
GGCAGACGATGCATTTCACGGATACCACGCCCGGCGCCGCTGCCTGGCATTGGGATTTTGGCGGGGCAGGTACACAGGGTGGCACGGCGCAGAATCCAACCTTCCGCTATGCTGCCGCCGGCACGATGACGGTGACTCTTGCGGTGACAAACACGCATGGCTGCTCTGCCTTCGCCGCTGCGCCGGTCACTGTGCATGGTTTGCCTACAGCCGCGTTCACGGTACCTAATGCGGAGGTCATGCTGGGTACGCCCATCACCTTCACCAATACCAGCACCGGCGCTGCAGCGTATTTCTGGGACTTTGGTGATGGTGTTGGTACCTCAACGGTGATGCATCCCACCTATACTTACTCAAATACGGGCAGCTTCACGACGACATTGACGGCGCAGACCATCCATGGGTGCACGGACATCTACAGTCAAATGTTGCGTATCGTTAGCAGTATGCGAGTCTACTTGCCTCTGGTCATGAAGACCCCTTGAGTTTTACCGCAAAAAGTGAGGGTGAGCGCACTACGCGCGCTCACCCCCATGCATTTGTCCCCCACTTCAGGGATTTTCCGTTATTTCCGTGCGCGTGCCTTGCGCTCCCTGATCAGCTTGTCCGGGGCAAGCCTTCCTGTCAGGATAGCTGTGGGTACGCCTGTAGGGCTATAAGCCCACTGCCCTGCCTGAGTGACATGTGGGATGGGTGTTTTGACCGTGTCGTTAATTTTCAGCATACTGGAAGTGACGGGGATCGGTGCTTCGAAGGACCAACCGACAATGGCGCCTTCGGAGCTCGCCACCATTTTCTCGATGGTCAGCGGCGTTGTGGAGAATTTGAAAAGCAGGTTCTCCCGCAGCATGGGGTAAATCGAAGCTGTCAGCACGTCAATCATGCGCTGCTCAACTTCCTGCCTGAATTCATCGTACCAGCCGGATTCGTATACTCGCTTCACCAGCTCATATTCAAAGAGCGTGCTGATGATAAGGCCCGTTTTTCCTTCCGGTGCGGCAGCGGGTTCTTTAAGCACTGGGATGGAGATTTCGTAAGTAGTGAGTTGGCAGAACCTATCGAGCCACGCTAATACGTCGGCTTTCGTGACGGTTGCCCAGTTCTCCAGAAGCGTTTTGAGCTCTGACCGGTGGATTTCTCCCAGCCCTTGTTTAGAGGGGGTGTAGAAGAAGTGCCCGTTTGATAATTCCCGGAAAGTTTCTGGCGGCGTATCCACAGCGGCATACAGTGTGAGGACGGAATCCGCACCATGCGCAACAAGCAGCTTTTGTCTATGGGTCTGAATTTCACCTGCAACCTCGGGCGGAAGCCCTGCCGTCTCCGTGATGCGATAGAGCGTCTTCAGGTCAGCTGCCCAAATCAGGTTTTCGTATGCATAGCGGTTTCCTGAGCTATCGCTAATCCACTTCTCAGCCGCATTGACCGTGGTGATTTCTGTCGCCGTTTTTATCTGCCCGCCGGAGGTAAGGATTTTGTCTTGAACACTTGCCGCTATCTGTCCTACACCTCCTTTAGGGTAGAAGTAATCGGTGTAGAGATAGAAATAGCTCATGGCGAAAAAGGTAGGAGTGCCTTTGAAGAAGTGCTGGCTGATGATGTCCCTCAAGGCGCGCTGGCGCACGATTCCGTCGAGGAATTCTTCCACGGGACCTCGCATGCGGCTAATGTTCAGCAGCGTGATCAGAAATTTGAAGAACCAGGGAATGTAGACTTTGACGAAGTAAGCCATGTCGCTTCTAAAATCGTTGAAGAGTGGATTGCTGACCCCGTACAGAACCTGCATGTCCTTCATGATGCGTTTGATGGTGGCAATCACGCGGTCAACGTCCTCTACGCTCTCGGGATAGCAGCTCTTCAGCAGAACTTCGTAATCATGCAGATTCGCTTGAGATCTGACTTGTATGACGTGGTCCGCAATTCCGACAGAGACAGGATTCTCCAGTGTTTCAAGAGCGATGCCAAGATCTTTCAGCATGGGCAAGATGATGCCGGCACTTTCGAGCGCCCGCACTCCGCCCTCAAAACGGAACCCTTCTTTCACGAAGGTGTTGATTAGTCCTCCGCAGCGCTCATTCTTTTCCATTAGCAGCACATCAAAGCCCTCACGGGCAAGGTAGGCTGTTGCAGTCAGTCCTGCTATGCCGCCACCAACGACAATAACCTCGTGACGCTCCATTATTTTAATCCTCCCATTTCCAGGCTAATTTCCCAAAGGGTTTCGGCAACAACTTTATCCCGTGCCGGTGGTGCGAGTTCTTCTGCTCGGGTCAAATTGAAGAATTCTCCACTTACGCCGGCGAGTGTTGGTGCAAGGCCCAGGTAATAGAGTGCTTCCGCTGAAATGCTGGCAGGTTTCGATACTCTATCAATCACATTGCGTTTGTACCATTTGTAGAGTGGGCCATTATCCCTACCGGTATTGGTTGCGACCATACCGGGATGCATGGCATTGATGGTGACCCCGCTTCCGCTATAGCGATTATGGAATACCATCATCGTGAGCAGCTGCGCCAGCTTGGAGGCTCCGTAGGCGCGCAGCCCGGTATAGCGCCGTGCGTTCCAGTTCAGGTCATCCAGGCGTAAGCCCCATACCGCAAACCGGTATCCTTCGGAGCCTACCAGAAGGATTCGGGCTTGTTTCTGAGATTTCAACTTTTCCTCAACTAAATTGTTGATGACAAAAGAAGCCAGGAAGTTCGTGGCAAAGGTTGTCTCCAAGCCGTCCTCGGTCAGAACCTTGTTCGATAGGTAGATTCCGGCATTGTGGATCAGGACATCTATGGGGACATTCATTTCTGCCAGGGCGTGCCCAATGCTGTGCATCTCTGCCAGATGGCTCAAATCAGCAATCAAGTAATCACAGGTGATGTCAAATTCGCGCTTCAGTTCCTCGCACAGCGCCTTGGATTTGTCCTTATTTCTATTGACGGTGACCAAACGTGCTCCCCGGGAAGCAAATTTGCGGGCTGTCTCGTAACCTATGCCAGAGGTTGCGCCGGTGATGACGATTAGCCGTCCTGCGCAGTCCTCGTCGTAGATGTCTGGGGCTGCCATGCTGTTCCTGACCATAGCGGCTATATTTGACCATTTGTATTGGCTCCAGTACTTTCGAACGGGGCTTGTGTCATCAGGCATCATTTCTACCTCTATCCGAAAACCTTTCGCATGAATTTCCGGTATAGTTTCCCAAAACCCGGGATATTGTCAAATATATCACCCCAAAGGTCATAATAATCCCTTTGCGCGCAGATCTTTCCTTTTTCATTGAGTGTCAACCGGCTTGCTCCATAAATCACCGACCGGCGAGTTTTTCTAAAGAGGATGGTCATCTCCCAATCCATTAGGATAGTGTTGTTCGCCATTGCTGCGCTCACGATTTTCATTTCCAACTCGCTTGAGCGGGCGGTCAGGCGTTCTGTCATTTCTTGAAAAGCTTCAAGCCCGTGTACTTCCTGGACGCTATCCTGAAAGAGAATGTCTTCGTCATAATATGGCAGGATATGGGACCAGTCTGGTTTGCCTTCTGTATCGTAGGTCTTAGACCAGAGCGCAATGAATTGCTGTAAATTTTCTATGATTGCTTCATCATTCCTCATATTCTTGCCTCTTGGGTGATTGGTATCCGATAGATTCTTTGCCGCCAGCTGTTGTATGCTTACTGATTTGACCGGGTAAAACAAAAGCTCTCCACTTTGCCTGTTTGTAAGCCTTTGATCTGTCTTTTCCGCTGGTAATTTGCATTATACCCCGAAATTCGTTTCTCCATTGCCCTGTTTTGTGCTATAGTGAGACTGTTAATTCCAATTGCTGAAAGGAGCTCAACACATGGAAAAGCGTTATGGGGTGCTGCGGTTTATTTCAACGTTGTGGAAAATCCTTGCCTGGGTGGTGCTGGTGCTGGGAGTTCTGGGGGCTATTGCCACGCTGGTAGGCGGACTTGCTGGCGGCTTTTTGGATGCGGCAACCTTGCGCCAGCTAGGGCTTCCCTCAGATCTTGGTGGAACCTTCTTGGGTATCGCCGGGTTTCTGGGTGTTCTTATTGGGACCGTGTTTCAATTCTTCGGGCTTTACGCCGTTGGCGAGATTATCTCCGTGTTCCTTTCGATTGAGGAAAATACCCGCGCGACGCGTCTGTGGATGGAACATGCCCAGCGCACCTCGCAACCGATGATGTGAGCTTCGGTTTTTACCCTTGTTTCTTGTGTTGAAGGAAAGAAAATCGTGGAGCGATCTGGTTCGCTCCACGATTTTTAGCTAATATTCGTCACCGAGTGTGGCCCTTAAAAGATAGCTGGCAGTTCATCGAAGGGTCACGGCAAAATCAGCGATTCACGCTCTGGCCCTACTCCAATGAAGCTGATTCGCGTTGCCACCAGGTCCTCGATGCGCGCTACATAGGCCTGTGCTGCGGGGGGCAAATCTTCGCGGCGGCGGATGGGGCGCAAATCTTCCTCCCATCCGGGCAGCTCCTCGTAGATGGGTTTGGCGGCGGCGATGGTTTCATTGCCCCATTCCGCTGGGAAGTGCGGTGTGATGGCGCCGTTGATCTCATAGGCGACCGCAATCTTCAGCGTTGGAATACCGCTGAGGACATCCAGTTTGGTCAGCGCGATTTCCGTCAGTCCGTTGACCTGTGCAGCGTAACGCAGGATCACTGTATCCAACCAACCACAGCGTCTTGGGCGCCCTGTGGTGACCCCGTACTCATGACCGATGTCGCGCAGACGGTTACCGGTCGCGTCAAGCAACTCAGTAGGGAATGCGCCAGCGCCTACCCGCGTGGTGTAGGCTTTAGCGACGCCCACGACGCGGGCGACCTCTTTTGGCCCGAATCCCAACCCAGTGAGTGCTCCGCCAGCGATGGGTGAGGAACTGGTGACAAAGGGATAAGTACCGTGGTCGAGGTCAAGCAGAGTGCCCTGTGCGCCCTCGCAGAGAATCTCCTTATTCTCGTTCAGGGCATCGGCGATAAAGGCAGTTCCGTCCACCAAATAGGGGGTCAGTTGTGCGGCTGCATCGCGCAGTTGCTCTACCTGGGGTCCCACCGGTTGCGGCTTGAGATGAAACAGATTGATCAACCGCTCATTGTGAGCGATCATCAGCGTCCTCGCTTGTGTGGCAAAGACATCAGGGTCCCGAAGCAGTGCTGCACGCAACCCCACGCGGCGTGCCTTATCGGCATAGGTAGGACCGATGCCTCGCGCAGTGGTGCCTATGGCTTGTTCTCCCAAGATCAACTCTTGAGCGCCATCGAGTGCGCGGTGCGTTGGGAGGATCAGATGTGCGTTGGCGGCGATTTTCAGGCGTTCTGGCGTCACCTCGATACCGGCATCCCGTAAGATGGTGATTTCCTCCAACAGCCGCAGCGGGTTGATCACGGTTCCACCTCCGATAAGGCAGATGGCGCGGGGATTGAGGATGCCGGAGGGAACAAGGTGCAAGCCCAGTGTGTGGCCTTCTGCAACGATAGTGTGTCCGGCATTATCGCCGCCATTGTAACGGGCGACGACATCCGCGCGACTCGCCAGGTCATCTACGACACGACCCTTGCCTTCATCGCCCCATTGGGCTCCCACAATGATGGTAACAGGCATAAGACACCTCCCTTTTGAATATGCAACAGGCGCACCAGATGCTTGCCTGTCGCGTTTGATTCGATGCTGAAATTGGAGCCGGTCAACATCCTGGTGGCAATATTCCCTGAGGGGTATATTGCCATACTGACACGGCAACTACCAAAACTTGCCGTGAAAGTTCCTCAAAGACTATTGGGCTTCCTTCAAATCTGTGACCGAGAAACTCTCAGGCAGCAGCTCTTCCAAACGTAGTTCGTGATAGGCGCCATCCGGCGTGCCGATGAGCACCGGTATATCTACATCTGCAAACTCTCGCAATACCTGACGGCAGGCGCCGCAAGGCGTGCCGCCGTTGGCGGTGACGACCGCGAGTGCGACGATTCGGCGCGCGCCTGTCGCTATCGCTGTGGCAATGGCAACCCGTTCGGCGCACATCCCCAAAGGATAGACTGCGTTTTCCACGTTGCCTCCGGTGAAAAGTTGACCGTCTTCGGTGAGGATAGCGGCGCCGACCTGGTAATTGGAGTAGGGTGCATAGGCGCGCGTTCGCGCCAGTGTTGCCTCATGGATGAGTTTCTTGCAATCTTCCAAGGATAGTTTCATGTTGCCTCCGGTTCTTTGGCGATTTCTGTACTTGCCGGCGCCTGGATAGCGCGTACTTTGCGGATGCGTCGCCCATCGGTGGCGACAACGCTGAAGGCGACAGGGCCATACTCCAGCGTCTCTCCCACGGCTGGGATGTGCCCCAGCTCGTTGTAGACAAAGCCGCCCAATGAATCGGCTTCTTCCAATGGTAAGGGAATGTTGAGTAACTCCTGCACATCATCCAGTGGAATACGTGCATCAAAGAGATAGGCGCCATCGGCATCGCGGGTCATTTCTGGCTCTTCGTGATCATACTCATCCTGGATTTCGCCAACGATTTCCTCAACCAGGTCTTCGAGTGTGACCAACCCTGCAACCCCGCCGTATTCATCCACCACAATAGCAAGCTGCACTTTCTCTGCCTGCAGCTCCTTGAGCAACGTATCCAGTCGTTTAAATTCTGGAACGAAGTGTGCCGGACGCAGAATCTCGCGCAAGATAAGCGGCTCGCGCTGGGTAGCATAGAAGGGGAGCAAGTCCTTGACGTAGAGAATGCCGATTATGTTGTCAATGGTCTCGGCATAGACCGGAATGCGGGAATGCCCGCTATGGGTAACCACATCCAGAATCTGCTCTGAGGAGCTATCCACATCTAGCGCCACAATATCAATGCGCGGTAACATCACTTCGCGGGTAATCATGTCATCGAGGCGGAAGATGGAGTAGATCATGGCGCGTGCTTCTTCCTCGATTAGCCCTTCTTGCTCTCCGGCAGTAACCAGGGTCTTAATCTCCTCTTCCGTAATCAGCGCCGTACGTTGCAGTTTTGCGCCGCTAATTCGGTGGGAGAGGCTGTTAGCGAGCGCAAGAGCAGAAAGGGTAAAGGGTTGCAGCAGGAGGTGTAGCCCACGGGCAAGATTGGCACTCCGTTGGTGCCAGCGAGAGGCAAGGGCGCTACCCAGGGCTTCAGGAAACAGGTATCCCAGAGTGAGGCTGACCCAACCCAGGAGCAGAACCGCAGTGATTTGGCTAATCGGTACAATCCAGGCAAGTGTCTGCCCAAACGCTGTACTCAGGTAAGCAGCGATGCGGGGTGCTACAGCGTCTATGCCGAGATTGAAATAAAAGCCGGTCGTCAGCAACAGCGGAAAATCCACCGCCACGCTGAGACGTGTGATATCAGAAAAGGGAGAGAGCGCCGGGCGCTCAGCGATTTGTGGGGTGGGCATTTCCTCGAACTCCCATCGGGAATACGTGAGGATGGTGCGGACAAAAACCAGAAAAGCCTGCAAAACGAGCAGGATTAGTGCCCATAAGCCATGATAACTCGACATCAGTATGACTCTCCCTTGTGCACTTGGGCATCCTGACTGCACAGAGGATCACCAATGCGATAGGGTTGGTTGAGTGACCGGCGCCTTGGCTCCTGATTGCTGATGGTTAACGGACTATGGATCAATTCTATCCTCGATTTCGGCCTATGATTCCCGGCTTTTTCCGCGCACGCGCGCTGGGACGCCGTAAGCCACACTATCGGGGGGCACGTCGTGCGTAATCACGGAACCGGCTCCGGTTTTAGCGCCTGCGCCGATTTCTACCGGGGCGACCAGCATCGTATCCGAGCCAATGAACGCCCCTTCGCCGATGTGTGTGGGATGCTTGTGCTTTCCATCGAAGTTGCAGGTAATGGTGCCCGCCCCGATGTTGGCATTGGCGTCGACCGTGGCATCTCCCAGGTAGCTGAAATGCCCCATTTTGGCGCCAGGCCCCAGGGTGCTATTCTTCATCTCGCCAAAATTGCCCATGTGCGCTCCATGGCATAACCGCGCGCCTTTGCGCAAATGCCCGAAGGGACCGATGTTGCTTTCGTCTTCCATGACCGCCTCTTCCAGTACCGAAGCGGTGACGCGGCAGCGGTCGCCAATCGTGCAACGCTCTATCACGCTATTGGGACCAATCTCGCAATTCGCGCCGATGGTGGTTTTGCCTCGCACGTGGGTGTTGGGGAGGATTACAGTATCGCGTCCAATGCTAACGATGCTATCAATGTAGCAGGATTCTGGGTCCTGAAAGGTGACTCCTTCCAGCATCCAATGCTCGTTGATGCGGCGCTGGAGTGTTTTTGCGGCGAGCGCCAGTTCCACGCGCGTGTTGATGCCGAGGGTTTCCAATGGTTCACTGGTTTGTAGCCCCTCAATTGCCAATCCCTCCGCTGCCGCCATGCCGACGAGGTCGGTGAGGTAGTATTCCCCTTTGCGCGGGCTGGGTTGCAGCTGTGGCAGGTGCGTCCAGAGGAAGGCGGCGTCGAAGGTGTAAATGCCCACGTTAAGTTCCCGGATTGCGGCGATTTCCGGCGTCGCTTCAGCCTGCTCGACAATTGCACGTATCTGCCCGCCGGCGTCACGGACAATGCGCCCGAAGCCCTGCGGGTCATCGCGGGTGACGGTCATCATAGTGATTGCCGCACCGGTCGCGGTGGCGCGCTCGTGCAGCGCGCGCAGTGTGTCGGGTTGCAGCAGTGGCATATCACCATAAAGGACTAGTACGTGTGTGGCGTGCCCTTTAAGGGCTGCTTGCGTCTGCATCACGGCGTGTCCCGTGCCCAGGCGGT
>JAFGFB010000102.1 GCA_016931315.1 Anaerolineae bacterium | reverse complement strand
GGCCTCCTTGTAACTTGGTCTTGGAAACCCTAGCTTACATCGAGTCCGCTCTTTCTCCAAATTTCCACCGAATTGTATACACTACCCTTTGTCTCTCTGTGGAATAATATCGAAATTGTGTTATAATAATCATAGTTTTTAGCCAGTGTGAAGCATTTGCAATCGCTACTCGCATTGATCTCTGCTGCGTGGGTCAGTCGGCAGGGATTGGGGGATGCTTGTCACTTGGGATGCTTTTCCATTAGTTTTATCATAGGGAATGGGAAGAATCATGTCTGATGTCAATACTGTAAATCACCTTTTTGCTCTTGCTATCACCGCTGAGAACGCAGCCGAGGCGATGTATCTTGTGTTGGCGCAGCGTTTTTCTCCCTATGTCGAAGTGGCACAGTTCTGGCGCGAGATGGCGCATGCGGAAACGCTCCATGCTCGAGTGCTTGAGCGTATGCGCATACGCCTTGATTCAACAGTGTTGAGCTCTCCCGCAGATGCGACTGTCTGGCGACAGGCTCAAGAGGCTCTGCGCCATGATATCGTTGTAGCCGCCGGCGCCGTTGCCGATCTCGAGGATGCTTATCAGCTGGCTCATGAGATCGAAAATTCGGAAATCAATACCGTCTTCGAATTCTTGGTCACTACTTTTCCGGAAAACCCCACTACCGGCGAATTCTTGCGGGAACAATTGCAGGTTCATGCACGAAAACTGGCACTGGCTTTTCCTGCACCCTATGACGCTGCGCCTGCACGTCGAGCAGCTTTGCCGGTGGACCGTTTCTAAGGCGACTTCCAGGAGCATATTATGCAAATACAAACTATCGTAGGCAAGATTCAAGAGCAAGAGACACAGGCTCTGGTCCTAAATCTCTTTGAGGGCGTGACTGAGCCAGCTGGCGCTACGGGTGCAGTGGATGCAGCGCTTGGCGGCGCGATTCGTGCATTGATCGCTGCTGGCGATTTCCGTGGCAAGCGCAATGAGGTGGCAGTTCTCTACCCCGTGGGTAAGTTCCCTGCCCGGCGAGTATTGTTGGTCGGGTTGGGTAAAGCAGAGAAATTTTCCGTCGAAGCCGTTCGTCAGGTGGCTGCGACGGTGGCGCGCAAGGCGCGTGATTTGGGTGTGACGCAGCTACACACCGTGGTTCACGGCACCGGTATCGGCGACATCGAAGCTGAAGTCGCCGCACAGGCCGTTGTTGAGGGAACGATTCTGGGCCTTTACCGTTACCAGGAACTCAAGACACAGCTCGATGATGTTCGCCTTGACCCGGAAACCCTGGTTCTGGTCGAGCTCGATCCGGCGAAGATTGATGCCATTAAGGCGGGGGCGCGGGCGGGTCAAATCATTGCCGAAGCCACTTGCCTGGCACGCAATCTGGTCAATCGCCCGGCGAATATTGCCACCCCCTCCAGGATTGCGGAGACGGCTCAGGTTATGGCGGACGTTGTGGGCTTGCAGTGCCGCATCATGGAAAAGCCTGAGATGGAATCTCTGGGGATGGGCGCCTTACTTTCCGTGAATTTGGGCGGCGGCGAGCCGGCGAAGATGGTGATTTTGGAGCACAATGCCGGGCGCGAAGATTTGCCCACGGTGGTATTAGTAGGCAAGGGCATCACCTTTGATTCTGGCGGCATCTCCATTAAACCCGCGCAAGATATGTGGAAGATGAAGGATGATATGGCGGGGGCTGCCGCAGTGATCGGCGCTATTGGCGCTGTGGCGCAGCTGGACCTGCCATTACACGTCGTTGCCCTGGCACCGCTCACCGAGAACATGCCGGATGCCTGGGCGAGCAAGCCCGGTGATGTAGTGAAGTCCCTCAAGGGGCTTACTGTTGAAATCCATAGCACTGACGCCGAAGGGCGCATGGTCCTGATTGATACGCTTACTTATGCGGCGCAGTTCAAGCCCGAGGCGATTATGGACATCGCGACCTTGACCGGCGCGCAAGCGGTGGCTCTGGGATCGCCAGCCGCGGCAGTGATGGGCGATGAAGGGCTTATCGTACGTTTGCGGGCTGCTGGCAACGCGACCTATGATCGCGTATGGCCCCTCCCGCTTTTCGAGGAATATGGTGAGCAGCTCAAGACCGATGTGGCGGATGTGCGTCATGTCGGGAGCCGCATGGGTGGTTCAATCACCGCCGGTTTCTTCTTGAGCAAATTCGTCCCCGATGGTGTACCTTGGGTGCACATTGATATGGCTGCACAGGGCATCGCAGATGAGGACCGTCCCTATATTCCCAGGGGCGGCACCGGTTATGGCGTGCGTCTGCTAGTCGAGACGCTGCGCCGTTGGAACGACTGATTGCGCATTTTCCAGGCCCCCAGAGCTCAGGCTTTTGGGGGCTTTTTGTTGCCCGGATGCTATTCTGCCGTATACTATTGACTTGAGGTAACCATGGATATCAAAGACTTGACTGCTGAAATGAACATCTTTGTCGCTGCGATGGGTTGGTACGCCGCCGATAGCCCCCTGGTCCAGAACCCCCGTAACATCGCAATTTCGCTTTCACTGGAAGCGGCGGAAGTGCTGGAACATTTCCAGTGGGGCGAAGAGGCGCGTCCCGAAGCGCTGGCAGAAGAATTGGCCGATGTGGCACTCTATCTGCTCCAACTAGCTTATTTAACGGGGATAGACCTGGAACAGGCCATCATGGATAAACTGGCGGTGAACTATCGCCGTTTTGGCCCGCCGTCTTCCCCATCCGAAACTGGGACATAATGTGAAGTCTCAGCCCATCTTTCCGGCCTCGCGTCCCTTGCGGATGCTGGTGGTCAGCGACACGGTGGCGCGAATCCTGTATCAACCGCGGGTCAAGAACCTGGTGGGTAACATTGACCTGCTTCTGAGCTGCGGTGATTTGCCGTATTCCTATCTCGAATTTCTGGTTACCAATCTTAACCCTCCACATGCTTTCTATGTGCATGGCAATCACGATGGTCATGAGGAGGGCGTAAGTGTACTGGTAGAGCCTGGGGGCCTACGTAACCTGGACCGTCGCACCGCACACTTACGGAACACCGATTTGCTCATCGCCGGACTGGAGGGCTGCGTCCGCTATCGCCCCAATAGTCCCTATCAGTATTCTCAACAGCAGATGCGCGCACGTGTGCTCGTGTTGGGATTGCGTCTGCTATGGAATCGAGCGCGTTTTGGACGATATCTGGACATTCTGATTACCCATGCCCCTGCCGCGGGCATCCATGATGGTCCCGATGTGGCTCATCGCGGTTTCGCTGCCTACCTCAATCTGATGCGGTATTTCCGCCCCCGCTTACTATTGCATGGACATAAACACATCTATAGTCCACAAGTCTGGCAAACGCGCTACTTTGCCACCGATGTTGTCAATGTCTATCCCTTTCGTTTGATTGAATGGGATGCTGCCGGCATCAACTTCGGGCGGCTTATCCGTTGATGAATCATGCGATACCCTGCCCTGCTTTTCTAAAGTGCAGCTTCGCGTATAATGGGCGCATTCTGTAGCGACGAGGTGCATCATGGCTGATTTTTTGACGCCACAAAATGAGGATTTTTCTAAATGGTATAACGAGATCGTGCAGAAAGCCGATTTAGCCGATTATTCCCCCGTGCGGGGCTGCATGGTTATCAAGCCTTATGGCTATACGCTTTGGGAACGTATCCGCGACGAATTGGATCGCCGTTTTAAGGCTACTGGACACGTCAATGCCTATTTTCCATTGTTTATCCCTATGAGTTTTCTGGAAAAGGAAGCCGAACACGTGGAGGGCTTCTCGCCCGAGCTGGCGGTGGTCACTCATGGTGGAGGCGAGGAACTGGCTGAGCCTTTGGTGGTGCGTCCCACCTCGGAGACCATTATCGGTTACATGTATGCCAAGTGGGTGCAGTCCTACCGCGATTTGCCCCTGTTGATCAATCAATGGGCGAATGTGGTGCGCTGGGAGTTGCGGACACGTTTGTTCCTCCGTACTACCGAATTCCTCTGGCAGGAGGGTCACACAGCTCATGCGACTCAGGCAGAGGCTTTTGAGGAGACGCTGCGCATGCTCAGTGTGTACACTGACTTTGCCGTCAATGAAGCGGCGATTCCCGTGCTCCCCGGGCGCAAGAGTGAGAGTGAGAAATTCGCCGGGGCAGTGACCAGTTACACTATCGAGGCGATGATGAAGGATGGTAAGGCGCTGCAATCTGCTACCAGCCATTTCTTGGGGCAGAACTTTGCCAAAGCCTTTGATATCAAATTTCTCGATGAGAACAATGCCCAGCAATTCGCGTGGACCACGTCTTGGGGTTTGAGCACTCGCATGGTTGGCGCGGTCGTGATGACCCATGGAGATGACCAGGGTTTGGTGTTGCCGCCGCGTCTGGCGCCTGTACAGGTGGTCATTGTGCCCATCTGGCGCAAAGACGAGGAGCGTGCGACCGTGTTGGAGGCGGCGCGTGCGTTGCGCCAATGCTTGCAGGATGTCTGCCGGGTTCACCTGGATGACCGCGACACCTTCTCTGCCGGCTGGAAGTTTAACGATTGGGAGATGCGCGGGGTCCCGCTGCGCCTGGAGTTGGGGCCGCGCGATGTGGCTAATGGCACGGTGATGGCAGCCCGGCGCGATCAACCCGGGCGTGAGGGAAAGACGCTCCTTTCTCTGGTGGATTTGGAGACGACCGTGCCTGTTTTGTTGGCGACGATCCAACAGGCTATTTATCAGAAGGCGCTGGCTTTCCGCGATAGCCACATTCACGATGTGCGCTCTTATGATGAGCTCAAAGAAGTGGTGGAGACAGGCTTTGCGCGCGCCTGGTGGGCAGGCTCCCGGGAGGATGAAGCCCGTATCAAAGAGGAAACCAAGGCGACGATCCGCTGTATCCCGCTTGATCAACCCGGTGGCTCTGGAACTTGTGTCTTCACAGGCCGCGAAGCCAGCGAAGTCGCCATTTTTGGTCGGGCTTATTAGTAAGGCGCTTTCGAACCGGGGTTGTATGGTACATTCGATTGCTTCGCTGACGTTTTTGGTGCGCGATTACGATGAAGCGCTAGTTTTCTTCACCGGAGCGCTGCGTTTCACCGTGCTCGAAGACACGCCCTTAGGCGATGGCAAACGCTGGGTGCGGGTGGCCCCGGCTGGAACGTCTGGCGCTGCGTTATTGCTAGCCCAAGCGGTTGGGCCTGAGCAGTCTCTCCGTGTGGGGGATCAGACCGGCGGGCGCGTTTTCCTGTTCTTGGAGACCGCTGATTTCTGGGGCGATTATGACCATATGCGTGTCCATGGCGTGCGATTCCTCGAAGAGCCACGAAACGAGGCTTATGGCTGGGTTGTGGTCTTCATGGATTTGTATGGTAATAAATGGGATTTGATTCAACCCCACGCAGTATAGCGGCACTATACGCATGAACCGGCTATCTCACGCAGATAGCCGGTTTTTATTGTTCGAACACATTGCCCAGCCCCGGTAGCAACTCGCTTGCCTGTGTTATGGGGCGGCCCGCATCGAAGAGAAGGTAGCGGCACGAGCTCAGCGGCTCCGCGTGGATGCCGCTGGCGAGACGTAGTTGCCGGTCATTCGCCAGAATCCGGTACCCATTGCGGCAGGTGAGATGTCCCGTTACGAGAATGCGTTGTGGGGCGTAACCTTGCGAAAGTTGCGCCAGTAGCGCCGTCAGCATCGCTCCGTAGTGTTCCTCTCCATACTCGCGTTCGTTCCGCGTAAAAAAAGCCGACCACAGGTCATCGAAACGCGAATCGCTGGCGACAATCTGCCCGAGAAGAAAGTCGTCGTAGCGCGGGTCCTCGACATCGGTAACGGCGAGATACGTGCGAGCGAGGGTGGGGTATGGGACGCCCAGCATGCGTCCTAGTTCCTCGCGCAAGGCGGGACGCGCTTCTTCCGGTACTCGTACGGCGCTTTCCGCCAGCAATGCCCGGTGAGACCAAAATAGCAGTTGCATCAGAGCATCGCTTTCCATTGCTTTGGGAAAGGCGCCTGCATGACAGAGCGCCACGCCTGCTCGTGTCCGCGCGTAAAATGGCAACATCTCCAACCAGGCCATCACCAGCTGCCGTTGAGAGCCTAGCGCTGCTTCGAAGCGCGGGGTTAAGGCATAGTCGCCTTTCGAGAGGGGAATGTGGTACAGATGGGGCAACTCGTGATTGCCCAGCAACACGAAAATGGTGTTGGGTAGTTGCTTCTGAAGCGCCATCAGGTCGAGAGTGATAGCGAGCGAGCGATCTTCTTCTTCTGGTCCGATATGGTGCAGCAAATCTCCGGTGAAGATGAGGCGTTGCGCTAAACCCTGCTCATGGAGCGCCAGAAACAGCTCGCGGTAGCGTCCGTAGAGGCGCCAGTCCCCATGAAGGTCTGTCACCACCATAGTGATGCCACTATCGAAGCTAATCACGCGTGGAAAGTTGGTCATGTGTTTGCCTGATGGATGAAGAACTGCGGGCGCGCAGTCAAAACGCTGAGCGGCAGCGCTTTGATTCGCTCATGCCTCTGCGTCCCCAAAGAATTCGACGAGAAAGCGCGCGACCCCCGCCGCATCATTGGACGCTGCGATGCGCCAGGCGCGGGCTTTGATTTCTGGGCGGGCATTTTCAACTGCGACGGCATGGGGGATCGCCTCGAAAACCGGCAGGTCATTGAGGCTATCCCCAAAGTAGAGGATTTCTTCCGGTGTGATGCCGAGTTGCGCCGCGAGCGCCAGTAGGGCGATATCCTTCCGCGCTTCACGGTGATTGACCTCTACCCAACTGATCCGTATTCCTGGTTGGTACACCACATAGGCGCGTTCGCCCACTGCGGCTTCCAGGCGTGGATAGAGCGCGGCAGCTTCTTCTGCACTTCCGGTCATAGAGACGAGTGCGGGCCGCACGGTGAATAGCGCCTCGATGCTTGTTACCGCTTCGAAGGGTTGGTAGGGGCGCGCGGCAATCAGCGTCTCGACGGTCGCCATGCCTGCTGGCACGGGGAAAAAGCGGGTGATGCCATCTTCCCCGAAGACTAGCGGAACGTGCTTTGCCTCTAGCATCACAGCGATGGCTTCACGAATTACCTCCGGCGCTGTAAAGCAGCCCTCATGGAGTTCTTCACCTTCCAGCAGGAAAATTCCGTTTAGGCTAATTGCGCGCAGCCCTGAAAAGTGATGGCCCTCGCCAATCTTTGCCAGGTACTGCTTTACGGGCCAGGGATTCAATCCGGTGACCAGGGTGACGGGCATGCCGCGTTGCAGAAGTGTCTGTAATATTGCGATGGTCTCCGGCGCCAGCTCACCCTGATTGTTTGCCAGGGTGCCATCAATGTCTGTAGCAATAAGACGCAGGTTGGACATGGTTATGTTCTGGTGGCTTTGCTTTCTTTAATCAGGTTGAAGACAGGAGCAGGGTAGGCTTTACTCTGCTCCTGTCTCTTTTCATGAAAAGGTCGCGCTAGCGTTCGTAGCGTTCCATGAGCTCCGCTATGGTGACTTTGGGGGCGCGTTGCTGTATTTCTGTTATCTGTTGCGAATATCCCGGTTGCACTACATGATGGAAGATACCCCGATACAACGGCGCCTGGCTCTGCGCCAGCCGCATCGCGGCGATAAGGTCCGTGACATCATGATCTTCCGGTAGCGGCGCCGTAATCTCGCGGAACAGGTCGTAGGTATTGGCGAAAGAGACACAGGGTGAAAGCACTTGTACAAAGGCAAAACCTGGATGTTTCAGGGCTATTTTGAAGATTTCCACCATTTCTTTCAACTCGCCGGAAAAAGTTCGGGCAACAAAGGAGGTGTTGTACGCCAATGCCAGCAGAATGGGATTGAGTGGCGCTTCGATGGTGCCGTAGGGGGACGCGGCTTGTTTGGTGCCTTTATCGGAGGTGGGGGATGCCTGCCCTTTCGTCATACCGTAAATGCTGTTATCCATCATAATATAGGCGATTTCGATGTTGCGCCGCGCGGCATGGGGCATGTGCCCCCCTCCGATGCTCAACCCATCGCCATCACCGCCAACAGCTACGACAGTTTTATCCGGCTGACTGAGTTTGATGCCCGTTGCCAGTGGGAGGACACGCCCGTGGATGCCGTGAAAACCGTAGGTGGAGAGGAAGCCGGGCATGCGGCTGGAGCAGCCGATGCCGGAGGCTACGACGATATTCTCCGGCGCCAAATCGAGCTCGGCGAAGGCACGCATCAACGCGGCATGAACGGCATAATCTCCGCAACCAGGGCACCAGATGGGTTTAACATTGCTCTTGTAATCATTGGGTTTGCGTGCCATCAGCGACCTCCTTCAACCTGGATCATATTGCGTGCCGCCTGGTAGATTTCCTGGATTTTGAAGGGCACGCCTTCCTCCTTCGCCAGCATGTGGATGTGAATGTCGCGCGCATCAAGTTGTTTGTAATAGCGATGCTCGATCACCCGGGCAAATTGTGAGGTGAAGTTGAGCTCGGGAACCAGAATCGCTTTCTTCCCGCGCAAAAATTCAGCAACTGCTTGATCGGGCATGGGCAGCAAGGTGTGCGGGTAAAGCGCTTCGATTTCCACACCTTCGGCTGACAGACGTTCCATGGCTTCGCGGACGGCGCCGCGGGTGCTGCCCCAACCCATAATGCCAAACTTGGCGTTGGCGACGCCCCAGCGCCGCACCGAAGAATCCCAGTTGACGAGGTGTTTGCGCGCTGTCTCAACAATACGGGCGCGCTTCTGCATCATTTTCTTGTGGTTCTCCGGTGATTGAGCCGGGTGCCCATATTCATCGTGTTCGAGGCTCTCTGCCAAATACATGCCGCCGGGCATGCCCGGTATTGCCATCGGTGAAAGACCGCTTTCGGTGATGCGGTAGCGACGGTAATCTTGCGCCAGTTCTTCTGTTGTGGGCAAAATGCGCTCGAGGCATTCGCTCCACATCCCGCAGATGGCTTCTGGATAGGGTACCGTCTCGACACGCGAAGCCATCGCCTGGTCTGAAAGGACAATCACCGGTGTTTGGAAATGTTCGGCCAGGCTGAAAGCGTTGATCATCTGGTAATAGCAATCTTTCACTGAGTCGGGCGCCAGAACGAAGCGTGGGCCATCACCGTGTCCTCCATAAAGCGATAGGAACAGGTCCCCTTGTGAAGTTTTGGTAGGCATACCGGTGGAGGGTGCTGCGCGTTGTACATTCACGACCACTACTGGAATCTCAGCCATGCTTGCCATGCTCAAGCCTTCGATCATCAGGGAAAGCCCTGGACCTGAGGTGGCGGTCATGGACTTCAATCCTCCATAGGAGGCGCCAATGGCCATGTTGATGGAGGCAATCTCATCCTCGGCTTGCACCAGCGTGCCGCCAAACATTGGCAGATAACGCGCCATGGTCTCCATTACCGTGGTTGCCGGGGTAATGGGATAGCCGGCAAAGAAGCGACAGCCGGCTTCTAATGCTCCCAGAGCCATGGCTTCGGCTCCCGAAAGCAGTAGCCGTTCAGCGGCTTTCTCGGGCAGTGGCAGTCCATAGGGGAAAGTTTCGGGGAAGTGCTCCCGTGCGTAATTAAAGCCCTCTTCGAGAGCTTGCAGGTTTTTCTCCAGCACTTCCGCGTGACGCCCCATACTCTTCTGCACGACCGCGCGGGCGGTTTCGAGATTGAGGCGGAAGATCCAGGTGAGCGCTCCAACCATGACCAGGTTCTTGCCGCGTACAAAGTCAAAACTCTTAGAAATCTTGGTGACCGGAACAGGGTAGGCCTGGCGTCCGTGTGTCTCTGGATTCGGAACCGCATCAGGATCGTAAATCAGGACGCCCTGCGGGTGAAAATCATTGAGATTCTCTTCCCAGCCTTTCAGGTTCATGGCGACCAGCACATCTGCGGCATCACCCTCGCTGAGCACGCGCTCAGTCCCAAACCGGGTTTGAAACAGCACTTGCCCGCCTTTGATTTCTGCCGGATAGGTGCGGAAGGTGTAGACTTCCAGTCCGTCACGTGCCGCGATGCGGGTGAATACCTCACCCAAGGTGACGGTGCCTTCACCGGCTTCACCGCCTATCCGTACAACAACGGTCCTTGTATTGATACCCATTCTGCCTCCTCTTAGAACACAACCTCACGCTTGCGTACAGAGCTGTGAGAGCATTGGCTCAGAGAGCTCTCGCTATAATCTTGAAATGTTCCCGTTAGCCCTGTATCTATGCGTTAATTCCTGTCTTGCAAATTTCCAGACCCTGGTAGGTCTTCTCAGTCCCTTCTCTGGCAAACTGTTGCCTCACGGAAGCCGTGTTTGCTTCAACCGGGGGAACTTTCATGAACTACTGCGGTAATCTCGCCTTGCCCCCATGTCTCCACTTGCCCTTGAGGTCCGAGCGCCAGGGCAACCCCGCGAGGAATACCCAATCCGATGAAACCGGGATGCAGCTGTAATCGCGTGCGCAGGCTGGAATTTTCCTGCGCACCGGTAAATTGCGGCGCGATAAGTGCACTACGTATCAGCCCTAATCCCGGGGCTGTGCCGGCTTCCTGACCTGGTCTGTCTATCCAGGCGCCGAGCGCAGCTGCGCCGCCATCTGCCCCGACGATGAGCAATCCTTGCAGCGTTCCATAGCCCTTTAGGATTTGGGCGAGTGCAAGCGTGTTTTGCAGGCTGCGTGCCAGAATCCAGGGTTGGGTTCCACCAAGATAGAGGATGCCGGCTTCAGCAATCAGCGTTAAAAAGCGAGGTTCGTGCAGTGCTTGCCGTTGTGCACCGTCAAGGATAGCTATCTCGCCGCCAGGTCCGCCCAGGGAAGCGTAGTGTTCGAGCACACTGTAGCCGCGTTCCCGGTCATCTTCAGAAAGTAGCGCGAGCATTGGGCGATCGAGGTTGGCTATGCTGAGGATGTGTGCGTCAACGGCGTCTGTTTCTCCCCTGCGCCAATCACCGCCACCGGAGAGAATCAGCCACCCTTCACCATCTACCCACTGAAGCGGACCACGCTGGGGCATTTCAAGCTCCGTGTCGTGGCAGTAGCTGTTGCAGGGCTTCGAACATGACTGCTGCGCCAATGGTCAGCGCACGCTCGTCAATATCGAAATGGGGGTTATGATGTTGGAGCAATGGCGCCCCCGGCTTTCCAGAACCGACAAAGAAGAAACAACCGGGGACTTGCTGCAGGAAGAAGGCAAAATCCTCACTGCCCATGACTTGCAAGCCCGTGTTAAGGCCTCCCTCTCCCAGTACAGTGACAATGCATTTCTGGACTACTTGTGCAGTCTCGGCATCGTTGACCAATGCTGGGGTAAGCGGGTGTTGTTTCATCGTAACACTGGCGCCCAGCATCTTTGCCGTGCCCTGGATGATTTCATCGAGCCGCCGCAAAACGGTCTCCCGCACCTGTGGGCGATAGGTACGCACTGTTCCGCGTAACTGCGCCTGATCGGGAATCACATTGAAAGCCTCGCCTGCGTGAATCATCCCAACAGTGACGACTGCGGCATCGGTAGCGGGTACATTGCGGCTGACGATGGTTTGTAGTGCGAGTACTGTCATTGCGGCAGCGATAATAGGGTCAATCGTCTCTGCCGGTTGGGCAGCGTGTCCGCCCTTGCCGGTGAGCGTGGCTTCCCAGGTTTCTGCAGCGGCCATTACCGGTCCGGGTGTGGCATCCACGATACCTACGGGGCGGTCATTCCAGAGATGGAGCGCCAGCGCGCGGTCGGGTTTAAAGCGCTCCAGAATCCCCTCGCGAATCATGATTTCTGCACCGTTCAGCCCCTCTTCACCAGGCTGGAAGACGAGCATTAGCGTGCCCTGCCAGCGCTCGCGGTGCTCTGCCATTGCTGTGGCGAGGCCCAGAAGGATGGCGACATGCCCATCATGCCCACAGGCGTGCATCACACCGGGTCGCTGTGAGACATACTCCGTGAGGTTTTCTTCCTGGATTGGCAGGGCGTCCATATCGGCGCGAACCATGATGGTGGGGCCATCGCCGTTGCGCAGCAGTCCGACGACACCGGTGCGTGCGATGCCCTCATGCACTTCGTAGCCCAGCGTGCGCAGAGTCTGCGCGGCGATTTGAGCAGTGCGAGTCTCTTCCAGACCAAGTTCTGGCAGGCGATGAAAATCACGTCGCCAGGCAATTAACTGTGCTTCGAGCGACCGAATTTCTTCGGGAATATTCATGGATTGCCTCTTGCGCTTAGATAAAATTACCCGATTCCATCCATTGTAGCACATTCGGTAGTGAGGGGCAATAGCCGTGTGTGCTTGCTTCAGGTGAGTATGGTCATATTTTAGGAACGGCGGGTAAGTTTTGCTTCGATTTGTGCCCGCAAGGCCAGTGCGGATTATTGAGGAGCGGCGCTTTGCGCCGCTCCTCAAGCCCTTTTTCATATCAAGACTGATTCACAGCGCGTAGATTTCACTATAGCGCTTGCGCATGTATTCCAGCAACGGCTGAGCGCTGATTTCTTCAGCCAGTTCGCGCTCCAGCAATTCCGCCGCAGTGAACTTGGCGCCATGCCCATGCACATGTTCGCGCATCCAGGCTAACAGCGGCAGGAATTCCCCGCGTGCAAAGCCTGTCTCAATGCCTGGAAGGTCGGCTTTCATCCGGCGATACAGCTGTGCCGCGATGAGATTGCCCAGCGCATAGGTGGGGAAATATCCTACCAGACCGCTGCACCAGTGAACATCTTGCAGGCAGCCTTCTGCATCGTTACGCGGTGTGATGCCCAGGTAGTCCTGGTATTTGGCGTTCCATGCCTCCGGTACATCCTTAACTGCCAGCGCACCGGATAGCAGAGCCTGTTCCAGTTCAAAGCGGATGAAAATGTGCATATTGTAAGTGACCTCATCGGCTTCCACGCGGATGAAATCTGGGCGTACAACGTTCACGGCGCGGTAGAATTGCTCGAGGTTCACATCTGCCAGTGGCTCTGGGAAGAAGGCTTTGAGGATGGGGAAATAGTGCTGCCAGAAGGCTTTGCTGCGTCCCAGTATATTCTCCCAGAGGCGTGATTGCGATTCGTGTAATGCCATGGTCGCGCCGCCCGCAAGGGCTGTGCGGTCGAAGCGCGCCGGCGATCCTTGTTCGTAGAGTGCGTGCCCGCCTTCATGGACGCTGCTGAAGATGGCTGATTGAGGCCGGTTGGCAAACAGGCGCGTTGTCAATCTGACGTCATCGCACGCAAATGTCGTGGTGAAGGGGTGGGGTGCCTGGTCCTGGCGTCCCCGGTTGAAGTCATAACCGATATCGCGCAGGACGACGAGGGTAAAATCCCATTGCCGGTTCGTATCATAGTCACGGCTCAGGAAACTGTCATCAATCGGTTTGCCATGTTCGGTGATATCCTTGAGTAGCGGCACGAGACCCGCTTTGAGATCCTCAAAGAGCCGGGTGACCTGTGACGTTTTCATCCCAGGCTCAAAGTTCTGAAGCAGGGCATCGTAGGGGTGCTCTTCATAGCCCAGCGCATCGGCGACGCGGCGGATGACATCCATAAACCGCTCCAAATGCGGTTCGAAGAGGGCGACATTGTTCTCGGCGCGCGCTTGTTTCCAGGCCTCGAAAGCCATAGCTGTAACTCTGGCGCGTTCGGCGACCAGTTCTGTTGGAATCTTGGTGTTCCGGTCATACTCGCGCCGCAGTACACGCACCAGACTTGCATCGTCCGAGTCATAAGGCATCCCTGCAACCTCTGCCTCTGCGGCTTCAAGCAACCGACCTGTCTCCTCGGCGATACTTATCTCGTGCGCGAGTGCACTGAGGGTGGCAACCTGCTCTCCCCGCGCCGTGGCTCCTTCGGCAGGCATGAGAATCTGTTGATCCCATTCCAGCACTGCCGCGGCTGACCTGATATCATACACCCGGTATAGATGCTTCTTTAGTTCTTCGACTTTTACATTCATTGCTTTGGCTCCTTGAACTCAGTGATTTACTAACGAGATATCTTGCACATGCCCTGCGTTTGGATTCTATGCGCTCCAGATGAGCACGAGCCGGCTTCTGGTTTTCCCATCCAGCGATGTGTACAGTACGGTTTGTCCGTCGAGAACAATCAGGTCAGCGTGCCCCACCCCGACATTGCCGGGCAGGTCTACGAGAATGGGGTTGCCAGGAAATTTCTCCCATGGACCATCAATATGTGCTTCGAGGCTCCGCGCCAGTCCCAGCGCAAATTGCGTGTCGCCATGGTCGCCCGGTCCCGGCCCGCGCACCCCTTCATAGAGCATGTAGAAGCGGTCGTTGATGCGCTGTACCTCGGCGGAACTGATGGTGCGAAAGTCAAAATAAGGATTGGCGGCCTCGCCTGAGGCCTCAAGCGGCCCATAGCTTTCCGCACCGGTGAAGAGGGGATTATGCCGGCATCGCTGGAACTCCATTGCGGCGCTGCTCGTCGGACCATAGTAGCACCCCATTGAGCCGGGGTTTTGCCCCATTGCCATGAAGACATAGACTGTGCCATCTACAATGGCAATTCCAGGCGGTCCCCCGGCAAGGCACTCATAATCGTAAGGAACGAAGGGATGCTGGCCAATACTTTCTTCTGGATGACAGTCTCTTAACCAGCGCTTCCAGATTGTCGAGGCGCTGATTCTCTCGGCCTCACCCCACTGCAGCCCATCGTTGGAACGACGCATTCGCACCCGTCCCCGGTATTCATACACCAGGAACAGCGTTTGTCCATCGTAGGCTACCCGAGGATATTGTTGCTGGTCAATGTGATCGAGTTCCGAATCGCAGGGGCATGCAAGACAGTCAAATTGGCACACCGGGGGGACCTCAGTTTGAAAACTGATACCGCCATCGGTGCTGCGATAAATCACCGTGCAACCTGGAAAAC
This sequence comes from Anaerolineae bacterium, assembly GCA_016931315.1. Lineage (GTDB taxonomy): Bacteria > Chloroflexota > Anaerolineae > B4-G1 > SLSP01 > JAAZNO01. The sequence continues at coordinate 9,928 of JAFGFB010000102.1, read as the reverse complement.
TGACTGTATCCCCACAGCGATCCACGGCTCCTGTTGCCGGGTAGCTGGTATGGAGATATGACCACAATTCCCCATTGCTCATGACAATGGTATCAGACTCGCCCATCGGTAGTTTTACATCCACCACATCCACAATAAATTCTGCTCGTCCATTCCAAAAGTCTTCGAGAGTAGGGTGCGACAAATGCTGGTCCTCGGGTTGTTGCCGCACTTGTGGGAGATTTGTCGGCGTGGCTGCGGGCGCTGGGGCGCAATCCTCTGTGAGCGGGAGCTCCAGCAACTGCATGGTAGGTGCCGGATTGGGATGGGGCGCATGACGCGCGAAAAGCGCCACACAACCGGTCGCATAAAAGATCAGCAAACAGGCTGACAGCATCGCCGCCGGTATTGTTCTGACGCTGGCTTCCCCTGCGCGATCAACTCCTCTATGCCTGCTACGGGACAAGCGCGCGATCCAGGTCTGCACTTAAATCGGGTAAACTTATCTGCCCATCCACTAGCGCCAGGTCTGAAGCTTGTACGAGGGCTTGCCGCGCCTCTTCGTTACGCCCTTGCGCCAGGTAAATGCGTCCCAGGGTTTGGAGGGCTTGCGCGCGCTGCAAATCCCAGGTGGCCCAGTTCTGTGCTTGTAGCACTAAGCGCTCCGCTTCGACAATGCGTTCTGGGACATAGTCGGCATAGAAACGCCCTAACATGTACAGTGTTTCGAAGTTGTAAGGCTCAAGGTTGCGGGCATAGAGCAGGTCGCCCTGTGCTGCTTCAATGTTCTCTTGATTGATGCGCACTTCCGCCCGGCCTAGATACGCAGTGACAAAGCGATCGTCGAGCGCCAAAGCACGTTCCGCGGCGGCTTCGGCTTCCTCCAGCTGTTCGTCTTGAGCGGCTGCAAGCGCCAACCAGGCTTCGTTGCGGGGATTTTCAGGATTGAGTTCGGCGGCCCAGTCAAATTCATCGGCGGCTTCTTCGTAGCGCCCCTGGTAGTAGATAATCGTGCCGAGCCAGAAATGTGCTTCCTCGTTATTCTCGTCAATCTTGAGGGCGGCGCGCAACGCTGCTTCTGCCTTCTCCCAACGCCGGGAGAAAAAGTGTGCCTGTCCTGATCCGATATAGCTGTTGGAATTCTGCGAGTCTAACGCCAGCACGTGTTCAAAGTCTTCAACTGCCAAATCATAGGCGCGCAATTCCAGATATTTATAGCCGCGCTTGATACGCAAGTCTATATTGTCTGGGTCTCGCAGCACCTGTAGATCGAATTGCGTTGAAACAACCGGTAGGGGTGTGGCGGTAGGGGTGGGGGGAAGGGCGGTAGCTGTGGGTTCAACGTATGGGGTGGGCGTCGCTGTTGGTATGCTGGTCGTTTCAAGTTCCTGGAGTGATATGGGGGTCGCGACCGCCTGGGGGCGCGTGCGGGTAATGATGAGTGCTAGCGCTCCATAGATGCCTAGAACAAGAATAAGCAGCACGCCCAGAATGGCCAGTTGGCCCGGCCTGACCTTGGCGCTGCGACTGCGAGCCTTACTTTTGGGCTTACGGACCGGAGCGCGGGCTTCATCCGCAGCGGTAGGGGTCACCATTGGACCAGGTTCCTCTGAAGGTTCGGGGGTCAGGAATTCCTGCCGGGCGGCATCCAGATCGAGAGGGGCCTTGAGATCTTCCGGGTCAAAAGTGGGCATCTCGGCTTCAGCCTCCTCCGCTGGCACGGCGGCGCTGGCCCCGGTTGCCTGACGGCGGCGCTTGAAAATCGAAAAGCGCTTGCCCGGATCGCGTTTGGATTCTTTTTGTGGGGGCGTTGGTGATTCGGCGCCACTCAAGGACTCAAACAGGCTTTCAAACTCCTCATCGTCCGTCGTCTTGGATCCTCGCAAGTTGCTCATGCCATGCTCCCCGATATGTTGATAGCGCCAAATGTGCCTTCTGCACCCGGCTCAGGGTTTTCATGTTTAGTATAGAACAAATCCGAGGAAAGGCAACTTTTGTAGGCCAGGGGGTGCGTTCCAAATCTGGGGCGACAATCTCATGCGCCCTTACGGGGGGCCCCATAGGGGCGCATAAAAAGGTGATTTTTCCCCCAAGTTGAAACGCGCCCCCTATGCCACGAAGTTTGACCAGGTTTGTATTTGGGTTATCATGGAAGCTGAATCAGTACTACCTCTGTGAATGCGCGCAGCATCCTGAGGAGTTCGATTGACTTGGCTGACTTCGTGGAGGACCTACGTGTATCCTTTACCGGTGCGATGTCCTGTATGTGATGGAGAATTGATTGTAGAGCGGCTGGTATGCCGCAACTGTAACACGGCAATACAGGGTGAATTTGTCTTGCAACGAATTCTGCGCCTCACGCCAGAGCAATGGGCTTTTGTAGAGGTATTTCTGCGCTGTGAGGGTAAACTCACGCGTGTGCAGGATGAACTGGATTTGTCTTATCCTACTGTGCGCAGCCGCTTGAATGATGTGATCCACGCTTTGGGCTATGAGGTGGGAGCCGCAGCTGAAGAGGATATTGAGGACCGCCAGTCGGTGTTGGACGCGTTGGCGACGGGGCAGATCAATGTCACCGAAGCTATCCGTCAACTCAAGCAGAGGCGCGTTGGGTGATAAATTCCCCTACATCATTGCAGAGGCAGTCTTCTGTGCAGGGACTTAGGCCGCTCGACCCGCGGCATGATTTCCCTGAGATTGTAGCGCTGATTGAATTGGGTTTTCGTGAGGAGATGGACCCTCTAGGGCAGAAGTTACTGGCGCAGATGCGGCGCCGGGCATGTTATGGGATTTGGTCACAACTTCTCTGGGGCGGTCCCCTAAATCTGGAAGGCTTCGTATGGGAAGAGCAGGGACGGGTGGTAGGCAACCTCTCATTGCGAAGAGCTTTGCCTGCCTGGAATGACGGCCGTATCATTGGCAATGTCGTGGTTCACCCTGACTATCGCGGGCGCGGTATTGCCCGGGCGCTGATGCAGGCAGCAGAAGCAACCAGTCGGACTGGGGGGGCGCGTTGGTTGGGTTTGGAAGTGCGGGCGGATAATGCCGCAGCTTATGCACTCTATACGCAACTGGGTTTCCGTGCGGTGAGTGAGGTGGAGCATTTGTTGCACCCCGGTACTTCCTGGCCCCGCATGGATGCGCCGCGCGCCATCTGGCGGCGTTCTCAGCCGCTGGACCGGCTGTTGTGGGCTGGTCTGGCCGAGAAGACGATGTCACGGATACAGGCGCAAGTCCTGGAAATCCGCCCTGATCTTTACACTTTTGGCGGCTTTGAGCGCACACTGGATTTATGGTTCAGCCATGAGCGTGAGCTGGCCTGGATTGAGGATGCCGCCGACCCGCAACTCGCGGTAAGTGTTCAGACGGACCTTCGGCGTCGCTTTCACGTTTGGGAATTGTTGGTGTTGCCCAACGCGGATGCTTCACGGGCGCGAGAAGCTGTGGCCAGAGCGTTTGCAAGTGTGTCGTCTCGTCACCATTGGCCTGTGGTTACCTTTGTGAACTCGAAAACGGCTTTGGCGAACGTCTTGCAACAGCTGGGCTTTGTCCGGCACCGTTTATTGACTCAGATGTATCGTGTTTTGGATTGAGGGATTGCCTGATGCCTGAATTGTGTGGGGGGCATGGAGGAAGGAAGGTGTGTTGTGCCGACTTCAGGTGAAGAACGTTTGACCATTCTGCGGCTGTTACAAGAGGGCAAAATCACGCCTCAGGATGCTTCCAGGTTATTGGAGGCATTGGATAACCCGGTGGAGACGCCATCTATCACATCCAAGAAGGCGCATTGGTTGCACATTCGGGTCACGGATGTGGCGACAGGCAAGGTGCGGGTGAATGTTACTCTCCCCGCTGCCATGTTGCGTGCGGGCTTGAAGCTGGGTTCACGTTTCACTTCAGATTTGGATGCTTTGGATCCCGAAATGCTGTCAGCCTTCCTGGCGCAGGGTGAGGCGGGAATGTTGATTGACGTGGTTGATGAAAAGGATGGAGAACACGTCGAGGTTTTTCTGGATTAGAGGCTTTTGCCGATAATCTCACTGAGTGCTTGCCCGCAAAAGGCGTTGCTGGCAGAATGGAAGGTCATGCCGGCGAGCTGTGCGGCTTGCGCATCGCTGTCCATATCCCCTACAAACCAGGCTTCCGTTACGCTAGCTCCTGTGAGTCGGCACGCTTCCCACAACATACCCGGCAGCGGTTTCCGCCAAGTTGGATTTGCAGCAGCGTGGAGGTTCAGGCCGGGGGCGTTTTGATTGAAAGCCTTTGCCAGGTCCTCGAATTGGCCTGGAGTCAGGTCTACTCGCGCATCATAGACGGCCACCAGCCATATCGCCGTGCGCAGTTCGGGTAGGGCTTGCGCCACAGCCTCAAAGCGCGCGCAAACCTTCTCCGTTGTGGGGAAACGCTCTTTGCCCGTCCACAACCGCCAGGCGGGTCCGGCCTGGTTCGTGGCAATCATCAGTGGTGTGCTGTTGGCGGCAAGTTGTGCCAGAGCCTCTGCCACACCGGGCAGCGGATTGGCCGTATAGCGCTCGACCAGGGTTTGATCAAGATCAAAGATAACGAGCATGCGCCGGAATAACTAGGCTACGCCGCGTTGACGGAGTATTTCGTAGAGAGCGATGGACCCCGCGACGGCCGCATTCAATGAGTTGATGGCACCCCGCATCGGGAGCGAAGCCAGAATATCGCACCGTTCGCGCACCAGGCGGCGCAACCCCTCGCCTTCGCTACCAATGACTAACCCTAACGGAACGGTGAAATCTGTGGAGGTATAGGGCTGTGCCCCGTAGACATCTTCCAGACCCACGATCCACAGCTGCGCTGCTTTGAGGTGCTCCATTTCCTGCGATAAGTTGGCAACTTGCGCTATTAACAGGTGCTCTACGGCGCCTGAGGATGTGTTGACAGTGGCCGGCGTAATCCCTGCCGCTCGACGGCTTTGGATGATTAGCCCGTGAGCTCCGGCAGCTTCGGCCGTGCGGATGAGGCTGCCCAGGTTGTGGACGTCTTGAATTAAGTCCAACAGCACAATCAAAGGGACTTCGCCTTTGATTTGTGCCAGGTCGAGCATGGCATCAACCTCAGCATACGGATAACCTGACGCTTCCAGAGCCACTCCCTGATGCTCGGTGGTTCCGGTGAAGGACTCCATTTCATGCCGTGAGAGTCGCACGGAGGGGATGCGGCGTGCCTGTGCCAACTCCATGATTTCATCCAGAATTGGCGCACTTACTGCACCATCTGCTAATAGAAGCCGGAAAGCATCGCGGCGTCTGGCGCGGAGGCTTTCACGGACTGACTGGCGGCCATACAGGGTTTCGCGCATGATACCTCCTCAAGCTCGTTGAGTATGATAGGGCCTGATTCGTAATGGCTTTATGACCTTTCAACTCTCAATATGCCAGGTGGTTCCGGCGGCATCATCCTGGATTGTGATGCCCAGAAGGGCAAGCCGGTTCCGTAACATATCGGCGGCGCTCCAATCTTTAGCTGCGCGATATTCCTGGCGCAAATCGAGCAGAATCTGCATCAGTCCATCCAATAGTTCCCCGCTTGGCGCAGATTCGTGAATCTCAGTCGGGAGGATTCCCAGAACGCTTCCGGCAAGGTCGCGGAACTGTTTGTCCATCGCTGCCAGAGTGCCCATGCTCAAGTTGACTTTCTCGTCCAATTGCCGGTTGGCTTCTTTGACCATATCGAAGATGACCGCCAGCGCTTTGGGTGTGTTGAAATCGTCATTCATGGCTTCTTCAAAGGCGTCGCGGTAATCTACCAGTGAAGATACATCGGAGAGCACGGCGGTGCCTGCCGGTAGGGCCGATTGCATGCGCCGGTGAATTTTGAGCACCGTATGATGGAGGCGTTCGATGCCCTTCTGCGCAGCTTGCAAGGCATCACGGCTAAAATCCACCGGTCCCCGATAGTGGCTACTCAGGATGAAATAGCGGATGGCTTCCGGTTTGTAGAGGGCAACCGCATCTTTGATGGTGAGGAAGTTGCCGAGGCTCTTGCTCATCTTCACCCCATTTACCGTGAGTGAACCGGCGAGCAGCCAATATTTGGCGAAGGTAGTGTCGTGGAGCACTTCTGCTTGCGCGATTTCGCATTCATTGTGGGGGAACATGTTCTCCAGCCCCCCGCCATGGATATCGAAGGGTTGCCCCAGATACTTTGTGGACATGACCGTGCACTCAATATGCCAACCGGGGTAGCCCTCTCCCCAAGGGCTGGGCCAGCGCATCAGGTGCTCCGGTTCGGCGCGTTTCCAGAGCGCGAAGTCAGCCGGGTGCCGTTTCTCCTCGCGTACCTCAACCCGCGCTCCCGCTTCCAGTTCATCCACCTTACGCTTGGAGAGTTTGCCATAGGCGGGAAATGCCTCTACGGAGAAGTACACATTGCCATTGACTTCGTAAGCGGCGCCGCCTTCGATTAACGCCTGCACCCATTGGATAATCTCTGGAATGTGTCCACTGGCGCGTGGGGAAATATTGGGGCGCTGAACGCCCAGCGTTTGCATATCATCGAAGAAACTCATCATGTAAGTTTCAACGACCTCCATTGGCTCCAGGTGATGCTTGCGCGCGCCCTTAAGGATACGGTCTTCACCCGAGTCGAGCAGATGCCCTACATCAGTAATGTTTCGAACGTGGCGCACCTGATAATCCAGGTATTGGAGATAGCGCACTATCACGTCCATCGCGATGTAAGTTTTAGCGTGTCCCAGGTGAGAATGGTCGTAAACGGTGGGACCGCAGACATAGAGGCTTACCCGCCCCGGCTTCACCGGTTCAAAACGTTCTAACGCGCGGTTGAGGTAATTATGGACGTGGAGTACCATCGGGACCTCCCTTAGAATCTATCTTACCTGTCTATGCATAATCCCGGCGCGCGAAGATCATGCGCCCGGCCGCGGTCTGCAGCACCTTGCTCACCGTAACATCTACAGTTTGTCCGATATACGTGCGCCCGTCTTCGATGACTACCATGGTGCCATCGTCGAGATACCCCACACCTTGGTCCATTTCCTTGCCAGATTGAATAACGTGGATGGCGAAACTTTCGCCAGGTAAGAGCACGGTTTTTACCGAATTGGCCAGCTCATTGACGTTAAGTACCGCTACACCCTGTAATTCAGCTACACGATTGAGATTGTAATCGTTGGTGAGGATGTGGGCATTAAGTTTCCGCGCCAGGGTGATGAGTTTGTCATCTACCTCTTTGACGGTCTCGTCGTCCTCGTCGGTAATCCGCACCGGCACGGGGGAACTATCCTGCAACTGTCGCAGGATTTCAAGCCCCCTGCGACCCCGGTTGCGGCGCAGCGTATCGGCCGAATCCGCGATGTGTTGCAGCTCGTTGAGCACAAACAGGGGCACAATCAACTCTCCCTGAATGAAACCCGTGGTGCAAATATCCGCAATCCGTCCATCAATGATAACACTGGTATCCAGCAGAATGGAGCGATGTGTTACGATGGTTCCCTCGTTGCATTCGACCTGTGTTTTGCCCCCAAAGCGCTCGCGTATGGTGTGTGCGATATCAGCGCGCATGGTGGCGACCATGATGCCGAGATAACCTGCCAGCATCGCGCCAAGGAAAGGGAGAAATTCCCCTAGTGGGCGGGGCAATAGCGAGAGGGGATAGGCTACCAGCGCGCCCAACGCCAACCCCAGGAATAACCCAATGATGCTGGACATGAGGGTCTGGATCGGGACTTGTTGAATGGTGTGTCGCAACCGTCGCAGTGGACGGATGCTGATTGCGGGTGCGATGATGAAACCAATCACCGCCCCCAAGATGCTGCTGATAATCCGTGTCAGCATGAGATGAGCTTCCAGCGCTGGGAACCACAGCAGGAGTTGATCTGATAGCGTCAAGCCGCCTAATAGAAACACCAATGCGCCAATAACTCGGGTTATAAGATCGTTTTTCATGAATGAGTCCTCCAGAATGAAAGCATGACATAATAAAAACACAGGCAACCGCACGCGGCCGCCCGTGGATCTGGCGTTAGTCCTACTTATTTTAACCCAAATAAACGAATAAATAAGTGCGTTTTGTTACGGCCTAGGGTTAATCTTATCATACTCACATAAAAAGTCAAAAAAATGGCTCAAAAAAATGCAAAATACTGAACATAAAAGGAGCGCTACGGTGAACGTAGCGCTCCTGTGAGCTAAAAACGGTGTGGTTAGCGTGCACGTCGGGACAGGAAGAATAGCACGGCCACGCTAATGAGCAATAGCAAAACGATGATACCGCTGATACGGACAATGGTATTTAGCGTTTTGCTCAGTCCATTGCCACTGGCTTCTTCGGTAGGAGCTGCCGCAGGGACTGTGGGTTGCGCCTCGCTTGTGGCTTCTGCTGCTCTGGCATAACCCAATTGCAGGGCTGATATCTGTCCACCACTGAGCATCACGCCCCACTCGCCGGGTCCAACAGCCTGATAACCCGCAGGCGGTGTTTGCCGCAGCACATAATTGCCCGGTTGAAGGTTCTGAAAACAGTAGGGTTCGCTGATACCGTCGGTGGTATAGGTGCCCGCAGGACCGGCTGTGCCCACCAGGGCGATGACCGCGCTAGGCAACAGACCTTCGGTCTCCGGTTGTTGGAAGCCATCGCCGTTACGGTCGTAATAAGCGCTCACGCATAGCCCCGCCATGTCTCCGGCGGGCGCGGCCTGCGTGGGTGCTGCTGGCGTCTCCCCTGGCGTGGTGGTGGGCGCTGCTTCCGTGGGCATAGGAGTCGGTGTTGGCAGCGTGATTGGCGCGCCAGAAATCACGACCTCTTGACCGACCTGCAGCAGGTCATTGGGGCCGAGCGTCCCGGCGTTGAGGCGACGCAGCTCATCCAGCGTCACATTGTATTGCAGGGCAATGCCATAGAGCGTGTCTCCGGATTGCACGATATGCACCACAGCGCCATCGGGGCGCGGCGTGGGCGTGAACCGCGGTGTTGGGGGCACTGCCGAGGTCGGTGCTGGTGTGGCGGTGGGCGGCACTGCCGGCGCGACAATTTCCAGCCGTGCATTATCCCACCAGGAATCCATGTGGGATAGCGGCACGACGAGGCGGAACTGGCTGGAAACAAAAACGGTGACCTTGCCGCTGGCTCCCGCAGTGGTTTCGATTGAAAGCGCCTGCCAGCTATCGCGGATATTGTTCTCACCGCTCCAAATAACGCCGGTATACCATTGGCCGCGGCCCTCGGGGTCAATGCCTACTTGCATGCGTGGCGCCCAATCGGTATATGAGGGCGCAGGGGGTTGTTCATTTGCGGCGCGGGAGTAGCCCATCACGGTGAACCGTACCTGTGATCCGGGCGTCACACTCACGGTCTGGTACACACCGCCGTGCCACGTGATATACTGGGCCCCCACATGTTGCGAGGGCGCGCCCTGGGTTAGCCCCAGACTGTTGTAGTCCATTTCCTCGCTCCAACCGGGGCGACAAACAAAATCCCAGTCCGGAGGTTTGGTGTTACATTTATCGCCGCTGTCCTCATACCAGGCGGCCCAGCCATTTGCCACGCCGTCGTTATAAGGCATGTCGAATCCGGGATTCACCAGGAGATTTTGCGCCTGCGCCGTTGCGGGTTGACGTGTTGAAGTCACATAAAGTCCGCCCACCAGCAGAACCAGGACGGAGAGTATTAGAAAACTACGTTTCAATTGCATTGCACTTCACATCCTTTGAAAATTAAACAGTTATCATGGATACTTGATTGTTCTCAACGGTTACGGATGAATTCCGCAGCCTTTCGAGATGACAACGTAAACTGACACTCAGATAAAGATTGTAACATATCACAGAATGACGTCAACCTTCGCACGGTTGCTGGGTATAGGACAAATTAATGGGAAGTTCAAGCGGTTGTACTCAACCGCGGTCGGCTGGGTGAGACCATACGTCTAGACACTTGAGCACGCTGAAGAGGCGCAGAG
>JAFGFB010000101.1 GCA_016931315.1 Anaerolineae bacterium | reverse complement strand
TGCAGCGCCAAATAGATCAAGCGGCGGTGAAAGATCCGTTCGTAGGTACGCTCTACATAGGGTGCAAAGAAGGCTGCATCCTGCCGGCTATCAGAGAAGGTAAGCAATTTCCGCCCTTCGCCCGGCAGCAGGCTGGCTTGTTCATTATCTGCTGGGGGCAACATCTGATAGAGTGAGGTTGCCAACACGCTGACCGGCGCATCACGCCCGGTAAGAAAGCGATAAACCGCACCAGCAGTGCGATATGCCCCGCAGGTAACACAACGCTGCAACGCAGTGGCGCCCTTGGGCAGCCCCACGCGAAAGACCACGTGACGGGGAATGTGCGATGAACAATCACACCGGGTTGGCACATTCGCGCCTGGCGCCAACGCGCCGCAGCCTAGACAAAGCGTGTAAGCCTCGACCTTGCCTTCATCGAGCTGCTCCAGTCCCTCTACGAGCGCCTCGTCTTCGTCCGCGGATTGGGTATCATCATCGAGGCCGAAATAAGCCAGACCTTGCCCGATTTCATCCACCAACGTACTCTGCACTAGACGCTTGACCGAACCTTCATTATTGATGCGCCCCACCAGATACGCACGCCCACAGCGCGGACAGGCGGCCAACTCGAACATCCGGGAACGACAATGGGGGCAGATTTCCTGGCGCGTCAGATACAACCGTGGTGTGTCCTGCCCATGAGCATCAGCATTCAGACAAAGGAAAGCCCCCTCCAACGCGCGTGCGAACAGGTGATACCGTGTGGGAAGCAAGGGCGCCTCGCCCTCGTCCGGTTTGCCCTTGACTGCCAGGTCCACCAACCGCACCAAATGCTCATTCGCCTCTGCCTCTTGAGGAAAGACACTGGCTGCCAGTTCGGTCAACGTATGTGGCTCAGACAATTCTTGCCGCAATGCGTGCAGTCGTTGATCGCCCTGTAGAAGCAAGTATAGCAACCGGCGCGCCTGTTTTTCTGGAGCACTGAGCTGCGCCTGACTCCTGGCTGCCGCCAGGTCCTTAGGTGGTACACCATGTGTCGAGGCTACCTGATATACCTCATTTATGGAAGGCGTTCCTTGAAATCTCGCATCCAACTCCTGGTACAATTCCGGCTGCCCCTGCCCCCAAGCGGTACCTAAAGCAGCTTCAGCCTCGCGCGTCGCCTGCACCACATCCTGGTGCTCCGGTACATCGTCCTGCCACTCAAAGATTTCTCCGAAGATCTCGCTCGCAAAGCGCGCCACAGCCGGGAAATCCTCAGGCCCCCGCCCTAAAGTAGCGCTCGTGGCAATACAGCAAATGCGTCCCGGCTCGCTGCGTACCACACGATCCTTCAACCGGCGCAGCAACATGGCGATCTCAATGCCAGTAGCACCATCATAGATGTGCGCTTCATCCAGAGCAATGAAGCGCCAATGACTGCCTGGAGCGCCATCGAAGAATTCACAATCTCTTGGACGCAAAAGCAGATACTCAAGCATCGCGTAATTCGTGAGCAAGATGTGGGGAGGGGCCTCGCGCATTTGGCGCCGGCTGAGCAGTTCATTGGACAACACTTGTTCGCCAGGGAACTGTTCGGCGAAACGTATCTGCGCTTTGAGGTCTTCCTCTTCAGTTTCCCCCGTATAACGTCCAAAAGTGATGGCCGGATAATTCTTAAGCAATCCGCGCAGACGTTTGAGCTGGTCATTGGCTAACGCGTTCATGGGGTACAAGAGCAAGGCTCGCACACCCGGATGTGCCAGCGTGCCGGCATCCTGTTCGCGCAACAGATGATCCAGAATCGGAATCAGGAAGGATTCGGTCTTGCCGGAGCCGGTACCGGTAGCAACCACTACGTTTCGGCCCAGATGTGCGGTTTTCTCGATTGCTTGATCTTGATGCAGATAGAGAGGGCGCTCCCACGGCAGAGACGCGGAACAGAGCTCTTGGAAATGGTGACTGAGCACATTATCGCTGACCAACTGGCGAATGGAACGTCCCCGGCGATAGGGTGTCGCCGCTTCCAGCAGCGGGCCCTTGACCAGAAACTCCGGCGCGGTCAACGCTTGCCAAAACTCACGGCGCAGGTCGGCATTGCGGAAGAAGTAGATGGTTTTGAGATATCGGGTATAGTCGTCGCGAATCCGATCGGTGGTTTCCAGAGGATGCAATTTCATAAAGCGCTCCTGTAATTATCTTGCCTGTCACTCCCAGGGATTTTCCGGGGGAGCATAGGCAAAGGATGGAGGTGTGAGGAATTTCAAGCACCCACTAGGCTGAGGCGAAAACGCCGCTCCCAAGCCGGGATCATGGGTCAAGCGATTGTGTTCGTGGAGGTTAGCCTCATGTTGGGTCGAGAAGCAGCGGCACTTGGTACACGTGTAGAGCTTATCTGCGCCTAGAAGGTTCATCGAGCCCGCGGCCAGATCAACAATAACCTTTTCAGCACGAGTTGGAATCTGTGCGCGCAATACAATGAACAGCTTGCCAGAAATAATACCCGCTTGAAGGTTGGGTAGGATTTCACCAGCTGCAGTCTGAATCTCTTCGATTCTGCCCCAACCCGCAGCTGTACGGATCCAATCACCGGGCCTGATTACTGAAGCAGACACCAATCCAGGATGCCGACGTCCCAGTCGCTCCATTACCCGCAACACCGCCGGACGATTCTGATTGATCCCCAGCTCATGGCTCAACAAAACACCCCGCGGCACTATCTGTACATCGCCTCCAGAATTCAAGAAAAACTCCAACATACCGATAGCATCGTCCTCGGCAAGCTGGCTCGCCTGAAGCCAATCTGCCACAGTCTGCACCCCGCTCGCAGTACCATAGACCAGCAGTTCCCGCAAAGCCCTGAGACGCCAGGTACTATCGCTCAGCGTGAGCAAAAACTCGCATGTGTCCACTGGATATTTGGGCAGCAAGCCTATGTAGCGCCAGAATAAGAGATGCCCCGCCTCATCGTTCCGACCTTCTTCCCAGGCCCGTCTCACATGCACCAGCTTTGCCATTTTGATGCGCAGCCCCGCAGCCAACCCCGGCACGGTATCCACGGCTTCCACCAGTGTAAGGACCTGAGGTAGCGTGCCCGCATCCAAATGTTGGACGCACCAATCTAAATCCGCCCGCGCCCGTTCCTCGTCACCGGAGAATCGAAGCAACAAAGCCCGCTCCAATCGCTCAGCGAATCTCTGTCCCGTCTCTAGCTGCCTGCGTCGTAGGAACACGGCATCTCGCGGCAAGAGAACAGTGGCGAATGTCATATCCTCGAATGGGGCTGGTATCTCAGGCGGCGGCCCCGGCACCCAGGGATCATGGACTCCGAACTCCATCCGGTAGTGACCATACACAAAATCTCCCGGCGGAGCGACGGCACATTCATCTTCCGCTGAATCAGGGATATCGAGCTCCAGGGGCAGGTCCCAGGGGCGCCAGAGTGGCCAGAGACGGACAAAACGACGGCGCAGGCGCAAGGGCGCATCCCAACATAGACGCAAAATCGCCGTATCGTCTTGGGGTTGAAGCACTGCATCAGCATCCTGTACCATGAACTCACATCCCACACTCAGCACCGGGAAACGATGCATCGTGTCCGCCGCAGTCCGATCTGCAAGATGTAGCATCACGCGGCACACTGGTGTTGC
>JAFGFB010000100.1 GCA_016931315.1 Anaerolineae bacterium | reverse complement strand
TCGCCCGCCGGTAATCTGCGCCGGCTGTCCCTACCGCCTGTTCGCTCAGGAAGTGATCTTGCTGCGCAAGAAAAAGCAATTGGATGCCGTCTTTGGTGACATTGGCTGCAACACGCTCCTGTATTTTATGGGGGCGCTGGATACAGCGCTAGCCATGGGCGCATGCGAAGGAGAGCGAACCGGTTATACCATCTCGCGTCCCGAGCAAGCCAGCCGCTGCCTCAGCGTGATCGGCGATAGTACAGAGGGGCACACGGGTCTGGACGCATCACGCAACGCGGTTTACCGCAATGTAGCAGGGGTGAAAGTCATCCTGGATAACTCGTGGACGGCAATGACTGGCGGGCAACCATCACTGACCTCTCCTAACAACCTGGCAAAGGAGCCAATTCGCTTTGACCTGCCGGCAGCACTGCAAGGTTATGGAGCAAAAACGGTAGTGGCAGGCGCATACGATAAGATGGCGCTGCGCAAAGTTCTTCGGAGCGCCCTAGCAGAGGCCAAGGAAGGCATATTTACTACAATTGTGGTGCGCGATGGAGTGTGCGTCCAAATGCAACCCCCCAGCACACAGCGTGTGTATGTCGAACCAGAGGCCTGCAAAAAGTGCAATGCCTGCCTGATCTGCCAGGGATTAGAGCTAAACGCGGATGGCGTGCCAGTGGTGAATTATCTGTGCACGGGCTGCGGCGGGATGACCCCGGCTTGCGTACAGATGTGCCCGACTGGCGTGCTCAAAGCGGTGGATATCAGAGATCTGAATTTACCATCGCGCCCCACTTATCCGGTACCACCGGAAGAGCCAGAGCAGCCAATCGACACAGCCGCTTTCCCCGACCGGCTGTCCGTGGCGATCCGCGGCGTGGGCGGGCAGGGCAACCTGTTCTTTGGGAGTGTGCTCAGCCAGCTGGCTATGTTAGCCGGATATAACGAGAAGAATATCATCAAAGGTGAGACGCACGGCATGGCGCAGATGGGCGGACCGGTGATCAGCACCTTCGGTTGTGGGCAAATATCCAGCCCAGTGCTCCTTCCTGGTACGGTGGACTGCCTGATCGCCATGGAGAAGAGCGAAGTGCTGCGACCCGGCTTCTTAGATATGCTCAAACCGGGTGGAACGGTGCTACTGGCAGACACGAAGATCCTGCCGCCGGGGCTGCCGGAGGAGAAATACCCGACCGACCAGCAAATCCATGCCTGCCTGAGTGACTACAAAGTCATTGAGGTGGATGTCTTGGCCAGGGCGTTGGAGCTGGGCGACGCCAGCGGGCGCATCGCCAACGTGGTAATGATGGGCATCCTCAGCACGCTGGAGGACCTGAACGCCTTCCCGGCGGAGCTATGGCTCAAGGCGCTCAAGCGCGCCAATGCCAAACCGGTGGTCTGGGCAACGAACTACGTGGCCTTCAACGCCGGGCGTGAGATCGGGCTGGCGCAGCGGGTATTGGCTTAATATGGTGCTTCATTACTCGATTTCAAAGGACATCTTTGCCAAATTCCCCGCTTACTGCCGCGGGGTGGTCACCGCTCGCGATCTCACCAACGGGAAATCCCCGCATGAATTAGTCACTGCGCTGCGTGCTGCTGAAAATTCGCTTGCAGAGCGGTTGAACGTCGAGACGCTGACCAGCCACCCGCAGATCGAGTCCTGGCGGGAGGCTTATCGAGCCGCCGGCATCAAACCCAGCGAGTTCCGCCCCTCGGTGGAGGCGCTGGTGCGCCGTGTGCTGAAGAAAGACCCGCTGCCGTTGATCAGCACGCTGGTCGACCTGGGGACGCTAATGTCGATCCAATACCTGCTGCCCATCGGCGCCCATGCTCTCGATTTCGTCACCCAGGACATCGAGCTGCGTCTGGCGACAGGCGAGGAAATCTTCGAGCCGTTCGGTTCGGACGTGGTCGAACATCCCAACGCCGGTGAGACCGTATTTGTCGAAGGGAACACGGTGCTGACACGGCGCTGGACCTGGCGGCAAGCCAAGCACACCCTGGTAGTACCGGAGACAAAGTTCGCTGAAATCAACGTAGACGGCTTGCCTCCAGTCACGCTCGCCCAGGTTGATCTGATCTGCCAGGAGGTTGCCAGTCAGGTGCAGAAATACTGTGGCGGGACAGCAAACTATAAGATATTAAGCGAGGACAACCCGAGAATCAGCATCGCATGACACAGGGAGGCGATAATTTGCCTGTGTGTGTTTTGACAAATTCCTACCCCTGCGGTATAATTATAAAGTTATTCGCAATACAGTTGCGCTTCAGTGTTCGATTTGGACGGTACCAATGAGATATACACTATGGATCACTTCCTGATGTGAATTGTCTTAAGCCCTGTTAAGCTCGGCTGTGTCCGCGAATACAGCCGAGCTTTTGTTTTAACAAATTACCCTTTGCCCCTATCGTTACGTTGGAGAAATCGCACCCAGAAGGAGGTGAGAACAAGTGACAACAGTCAATTTGCGTCCGAATGAGTCGCAGGATCAGCTGCTCAAGCGTTTCCGTAAAAAGGTCGCCAAGAGCGGCATTTTGAGCACCGTCCGCCGCAAGCGTTGGTTTGTATCAAAGAGTGAGTTGCGCCGCATTCAAAAGAAAAAGGCTATCCGCCGTTTCAGGCGAAAGCAGCGCGAGAGTATGGAGTAAGTCACCTCAATC
>JAFGFB010000002.1 GCA_016931315.1 Anaerolineae bacterium | reverse complement strand
TGAAAATGGAAGATGTCCACTCCATCGGGTGCAGGATGCGCGCGGATGAATTCGCTCAGATAGCGATTGAAACATACCCACAACACGCGGAAACCAGCTTGAGATAACCTTCGGGCCTGTTCCAAAGCCAGGAGAGTCTTTCCGGAGCCAGCACAGCCGGTGATGAGCGCGCGGCGTTGGGATTGGAGCACATCCAGCACATAGAACTGCTCTTCGGTCAGGCGCAGCAGGGTCGCGGTCTCAGCCTCCAATGTTGCGCGCAGCAAGGGGGTCAATGTCCAGCTAGGCGAGAACAGACGCACCAACGCTTCGACGCCCTCACGCCCTACTCGTCCTGCTTGCTGGTCGTGCCCGTGCCAGTATTCCATCGCTCGCCGCACCCAAGCACCCACATCCACCAAATCCGCCATGTCCAGCACCAACGCAGCAGGAAGTTCTGGTAGCAAATCGCGCTCCACACTTACGTCGGGGAAAGCCACTGCGTAACCCAGCGTCAGCCAGCGGCTCTGCCATGGGGGGATGCCTTTTAAAAGATCCAACAAGCTATGCTTGGCGCGTCGCACCTGGGCTATCGGGTCCTTGATGGTATAGTGATTGGAAAACCAATCGCCAGTTGCGCCGTCGTAGCGAATGACGCCGCCCTTGACCTCCAACAACAAAATGCCGAGTTCTGGGTGCACCAGAATGAAGTCCGTTTCCCGATCCTCCGGTCCATACTGAGGGTCGCGAGCTAACCAGCGCGCAGAGTGAAACACTGCAAACTCCGGCGACAACTGTTTCTCGAATGCCGCGTAGAGTCGGCGTTCGGCAGCGCTGGACGTTTCATCGCGCATGGGGTGTGGCAACATGCGTGCCATAGAACCTCCTCAATAGAGCGGAACGCCAGCGCCGCGCAACGTGGATTCCAGGAAGTCCGCAGCCAGACCGCGTTTCAATTGGTCATGATAGTATTGGTTGTAATAGTTGCGGAGGCATTGGTAACAACTGGTCTCCGGACCGCATTCGCAATTCGCCACGCGCCGCCATGCCGCCCGAAATACATCCACAAAGTTATCTGAAATGCGCCGCACTAGCGCTGCGCCACCGGGCACATTATCGAAGAGCACCACTGCAGGCACGGGGCTTCCCGGATAAGGGTAAAGCGTGCCGTTCAAGTCGTCACGAGGAATGCTCAACGCCATGCTGGCTCCTTCCAACAGGGCATACAACAGCGAGTACCACAGAGATGGATCGAGACTCAACGCCAGGGTACCGCTAAAGCGAAGATCCAGCACATCGGTAATGAATTCGTGCCCCAAGCCGTATGTTTGAATCATGCCTCTACACGGTTTGCCGGTACGCGGGTTATCGTGTGCCGTTTTCCTGCTACCGCCATGCTGTGCTGGCTCGGCCCAACCGCAGCTGGTGCAGATGCGGAATCCGGGGCCTCCACCATTGTTGACCAATGCCAGCCGTCCAAAACGGGAATAACGATGCACGAGCTCCAGTTGCGAACTACACAAAGCGCTTACCCGCTCCAGATTCGGCGGTTCCTGGGCATAATCCGCAAAATAAACCTGGGAAGCATAGAAACGTTCAGGGCGTTGTTCACCAATATCCACCACCTCACGCGAGGCGAGAAAGCCAAATTCCGGCACGATGAACCGGCCCTTCAGACGTGAATGGCTGAGGTTTGCACCACAGGCGTCACAGCGCTCTTGTGACAAAGGCGCCGAAGCGTGATGGTAACGACCGCATTCAGCGCATACCGCATAGTACCGCTCTTGCCAGTCCTTGCCGGGTTGTTTGTAGATGCCGCCACCAGTCCAGATCTTCTTCGCGGCGACAACTTGTCCGCCAGGCGCGAATTCCGCAATCGCCATGCGCAAATCCCGCTGTAGCTCTATCTTTCCAGCGGTTGGCTCGGGAACGTGATCGGTGCGCAATTCCACCACATCCGAAGGAAAACCGTATTTGGGAAGCACATTGCGTGAACCGAGGAAGCCCAACAGATTGCGGGCGCGTACGGTTTTCGCCACTTGTTCATAATGACCGGCCAGGGAGTAGTGTTTGTTCTGGACCGCTTCCTGCTCGAGCTGTTCATAGAGCGCCAGATCACCGTGGACTTCCTGCGTTGCTAGATCCAAAATAGAGTCGCCTCGTGCGTTGCTCAGAACTTCGAGCCATTCCCAGGTATCCAGCCCCAATGTCCCGTGTAAAGCCGAAGGAACGATGCGGCGCAGAGATTCCTGTACTTCAGGGGGACGCTGCGCGATGAACTGTCGAAATAGCTCCGGTCCGGTTGGCCCCGTTTCCGGTGCGAAGAAATCACCCACGTTGCGGTAGATCAGCCCAAATTCCACGGCAGCCCAACGGAAGAAGGCCGCCCACAGCACCGAATGTGCATGGCGGCGCACAATCTTCTCGTTCTCCACCACCACCAATGGTGCGGCAATCTCGCCGGAGACCAAGCGCTTGGGCTCAGCATAATGGCTGAGGTCGTGGGAGCGCCGTTGGGCATAGGTGAGGGCGAAAGCCGCTGTATCGGCGCGACGTCCAGCGCGCCCCGCTCGTTGCAGGTAGTTAGCTGTGGCAGGGGGGACATTGCGCATCAACACCGCCTGCAGGCTACCCAGGTCCACCCCCAATTCGAAGGTCGTCGAGCAACTGAGCAGATTGATCGCGCCGGCAGCAAACTCGGTCTGGATCTTTGCTGCCTCCTCAGAGCGCCATTGCGCCGTGTGCTCCTGAGCCTGCAGTGGAATGGGGGTGAGGCTGAGCATCAAATGCCGATAATGGTTTTCCTGCCAGGCTGGATCATCTTGGGAAATCGGAACCAATTGACCATCACATGCGTACCTGGGGCACAGATTGCGCAGATTCGTGCTCGTGACATTCTGGCAGCGCGAACAGCGATAGAGCTGCGGGTCCCCTGCTATCACTGGCACCCATTCCCAGAAGCGGTAATCTACATTGTAGACGCTGCCTACGCCCTTGAGATTCACCGTGGGCATATAGACCTTCCAGGGTACAGTTGCACCTGTCAGATGGTGCCACAAACCCTGCAGCACCGCCTTTGCCTGATCTAGAATCTCCGCTTTTGGAATCGCGTCTTTGAGCAATCGCTGTAGAAAATCTAGACGCCTGTTTCCACCACGACGCGGCGCCCACCCCAGAACGCCATGCCTGGCATCGCTGCTGATGTTACTGACAAAGAGCTCTTTGTTGCGCGGCTCGAAGTCCGTACTGCGGGCATCCACGCCGGCAGGATACGTGAGCACACCCTGCTGTCGCAACATATCCATGAAAATCAGCACCAACGTCCAGACCTCGTCAGAGCTCAAATTCCACGGTGGTTGAAGTAATAGTTCTGGCGGCGTCCAACGTGGGAGTCTCGCCAAGCGGAAGGTCAGCAGGCCCAACCCTTCCAGGCTTATCCGGGTATCCAAAGCGCTCAACTCCTGCATGAGCCAGGTACGGGCCCGGTTCTGACGGGCATCGAAACTCTGCTCCGGCGTGAACATGCCAGCATTTTCAGCCAAGCGTTGCACGCGCCCAACCAGATCATCCAACCGCAAATACCCTTCCCGTGCAGCATCGTCATTCTGCAGCGCCAAATAGATCAAGCGGCGGTGAAAGATCCGTTCGTAGGTACGCTCTACATAGGGTGCAAAGAAGGCTGCATCCTGCCGG
>JAFGFB010000099.1 GCA_016931315.1 Anaerolineae bacterium | reverse complement strand
GGGCTTTGCCCCACCGCCAAAAATCAATTTTTCATTGCGTCCCGTAGGGACGCCTGAGGTTTTCGCCCCCATTTTGAAACGCACCCCTATACCCCCGCCCACTTTCGCGTTTCCTCAAACTGTGCTAGACTAATACCATACAGCTAAACCGCCAAACACCCATACTGGCAACATTTGGAGGCACATTGGAATCAACCCCAACCTATACCATTCGAGCGCTCACGCCCGAACTTCTGAATGACTACCTGGCGTTCTTCGACCATGACGCCTTCGCGGACAACCCCAAATGGGGCTTCTGCTATTGCCGTCTGCACCATTTCCCGCACGCCGAGCGGAACTGGTGCGAGACCACCGCCGCAGAAAACCGTGCAGCCGTCATCAATCTCATCCGGGATGGGATTCTGCACGGCTATTTAGCCTATTACGGCGACAAACCTGTGGGATGGTGCAATGCCGGCCCCCGGATAGGCATGACCACCACCCCCGACTACGACGAACCTGAGGCTGCAACCATCGGCTCGATCATGTGCTTCGTCATTGCCAAAGAACACCGCCGGCGCGGCATCGCGCGGCAGCTGCTGGAAGCGGCATGTGCAGGCTTCAAAGCCCAAGGCTTCACCATCGCCGAGGCTTACGTGCTCAAGGGCGCACAGGGTGACGCCATGAACTATCCCGGTCCCCTCGCCATGTACCTCGCAGCGGGCTTCGAAATCTTCCGCGAGGCTTGCTGCGATGGCGATGATACCCTCATCGTGCGCAAGCAGCTGGCTTGAGCCTGCGCAAGGCAACAACCGCGCGATTCTTCACACTAAACCAATCCAAATAGATACCTGGCGCAGCACCTGCGCCAGCATCATTTCCGACGACTATCTCGTCAGGGAGAATAAAACATGGATCAGATAATAGGCAGCCCCTACGCCACACTTCAGGATATCGAAGCCCTGCAGCGCCTGCTCATGGAAGCGCGCTCGCGCGGCAGCGATTGGAGCCACAGCCACATCGGCGAAGCCACCTTCCGCGTCTTTATGATCCTCTGCCACCTCGACCCCCAGACGCACATCCGCCTCTGGCGCACGGCAGCGGGCGCATTGGTCGCCTACGCGCTCCTCGGTGAGGATCCCTTCTTCGATGTCCAGGTCGCACCGCAAGTCCAGTGGACCGGCATCGAGGAGGAAGCGCTCGCCTGGGCAGAAACCACCCTCGCCGCTTTGCGGCAACGCGACCCCGAGCGCTGGGGCGGCGACCTGGTCGCCTTCGCCCGCCAGGATGACGGCAGGCGGCGGGTCTTCCTCGGGCAACACGGCTTCCGCTACAGCGGCGAGTTTGCCGAAGTCAACATGCTGCGCGCCCTCTCCGGTCCCCTTCCCGAACCGGTCGCGCCGCCGGGCTACCAGATTCGCGCCATCTCCGGCATAGAAGAAGCCCCCACGCGCGCGGCAGCCCATCGCGAGGTCTGGTTGCCGTGGACCGATGGCGACATCAGCGACGACCAATACGCCGCCTTCATGCAGCTGCCCGCCTTCCAGCGCGAGCTCGACATCGTCGCCGTCGCCCCCGATGGGACGATTGCCGCCTTCGTCAATGGCTGGGCTGATCCCCTCAACCAGATTGGCGAGTTGGGCGGCGTCGGGGTCGTACCGGCGCACCGGCGCCGGGGCTTGATGCGCACCCTGCTCCTCGAGGCCCTGCGGCGCATGCAAGCGCAGGGAATGCAGCGCGCCTGCGTCTCCACCGGCGTCACCAACATCCCCGCCATCCGGCTCTATTCCGCCGTCGGCTTCGAGAGCAGGAACGTCGCCCTAGACTACCGTAAACCGGCATAGAGGAATAGCACCTGACCATGCGACGCCTGCTCATCGGCACCACCAACCCCGTTCGGTTGGAAATCCTCCGCGCCGCGCTCGCCCCGCTGCCCATCGAGATTGTCACCCTGGCGCAGCTGGGCATCACCGCCACCGTGGAAGAGGATGGCGCTTCCCCCGTGGCGAACGCCGAGAAAAAAGCCCGGGCTTATCAGGCGCTCAGCCAACTTCCCACCTTTGCACTGGATGGCGGCATGACCATCACCGGGCTACCGCCCGAGCGACAGCCCGGCGTCACCGTGCGCCGCATTCCCAGCATCACCGCCCCAACCGCTGAGGACCTGCTGGCTTTCTACGAGCGGGAGTTGGCATCGCTGGGGGGAAACACCACGGCGACCTGGCACGTCGGCATGGCGCTGGCGCTCTCGAGCGCGCTAGTCGTGACGCAGCAGACGGACTTTCCCGCCCTCATGCGTCTGGGGCGCCGGGGTCCCTTGCGCTCCGGTGCGCCGCTGGATTGCCTGCTGAGCGATCCCATCTCCGGCAAAGCCTATTCCGAGATGCACCCCGCAGAACGCCCCGCCGTCGCCGCTTACCGGGACTTCGTGGCGCAATATCTGGACAAGATGTGACCTTCAGCATCCTGATCTCTTCCCTTTGCAAACAAAGCCTTTACAAGCAACACCTTTGCGCGAGACCCTGTATTATCTGCGTCATCTGCGTCATCTGCGTTCATCTGCGTCCTGAATCTTTCCCTGCCGGGCACTGAATACAGTAGCCCAGGGCAAAAGCCCTGGGCTACTGAAAAGCGACTTGCCGCCGAAAGATGCCGCCGCCTACTTGCTTGCCCCCAACGTCAACCCCTCAATGAAATACCGTTGCAGGAAAATAAACAGCAGCACTGTGGGCACTGTCGCAATCAACGCCCCCGAAACGATCACCGTCCAATCGGTGACGTACTGACCCTGCAGGGTCGCCAACCCCGCGGTCACCGGCTTGAGCGCATCCGTGCGCAGCAATACGATGGCCCAAAGATAATCGTTGAAAATCCAGGTGAACTCCAGCGTCGCTAATGCAGCCAACGCCGGCAAGGTCAGCGGCATCATGATCTGGCCCCAGATGCGGAACTCCCCACAGCCGTCAATGCGCGCAGCTTCCAGAATCTCGCCCGGTACTGTGCGCATATAATTCCGCAGCAAGAAGGTACAGAAACCCAGCTGAAAGGCAGTATGGAACAGGATGATACCCAGGTGTGTATCATAGAGACCCAGCGCATCCGTTAGCCGGAAAACGGGCAGCAGCAACACCTGAAACGGCAGCATGGTTCCGCCAACGTAGAGGAAGAACAGGAGCCGGTTGCCCGGGAAACGGAACCGGGCCAGCGCATAAGCCGATAACGAAGACAGCAACAGCGTGCCCAACAATGCCGGAATAGTGATGATGAAACTATTCGGCAGGTACTGATGTAGCCCCCCGCGAGTCCAGGCGGTGACGAAATTGCGGAGAGTCCATTCTTTCGGGATGGCGATAAAGCCCTGCGTCAGGATATCATCGTTGGTCCGTACCGAGGTCAGCAAGGCAGTGAAAAAGGGCAGCAACCAGATCAATGTGATGAGAAGGAGCAAGAAGAAGCCCAACGTCCGCCAGGGTGAACTGAAAAACTTTGACGTTGACATCGCGCCTCCTAATATTCCAACTCGTCTTGTGTGACGCGCCAAAGATAGATAAAGATGAATACAGCACTGATAAAGAACAGGATCACCGAAATGGCCGCTGCATAACCCATCTTATAGTTGTTGAAAGCCTCGATGTACATGAAATTGGCGAGCACGCTGGAGGAGTTATAAGGTCCGCCGCGTGTCATGACAGAGACCAGATCGAACGCCCGCAGTGAATCAATAATGCTGATGACCACTACGATAACCGTGACCGGCGCCAGCAAGGGAAAGATGACGTGCCGGAAGGTATTCCAGGCATTGGCGCCATCCACTTTCGAGGCGTCAATGAGCTGCGGATCCACACCCTGCAATCCGGCGAGATAGAGCACCATCACATACCCTACCTGCCGCCAGATAGCCACGGCAATAATCGCCCACATGACCGTCGTTTCTTCGCTCAACCAACCGCGCGCCAGATTATCCAGCCCGACGGCGCGCAAGACGGAGTTGATCAGCCCGCCTGCCGGATGGTACATCCACGACCAAATCAAGCCGGAGACCACTAGCGAGAGCACCAGCGGCGAATAGAAACTGGCTTTGAAGAATTTGGCGCCCGGAATGGCGCGGTTCAACGCAATCGCCAGCCCCAGACCGAGCACCACCGGGATGGTGATGAAACTGATGATCCAGCGCAAGTTGTTCTTGAGTGAGGTGAAGAAAATGGGATCGCGGAACAGGCGCTCAAAATTAGCAAGGCCGCGAAAGACAGGTTCGGAGAGACCGTCCCACTTGGTCAGGCTGAGATAGAAGGTGTACGCCATCGGGCCGATCACCCAGATAAGGTAGAGGATCAACGGCACAATGAGAAAAGTATACGGGACAAGTTTCTTGGAGTGCAACATCCTTCTCCTTTGCCAGGCGATGGGGGGATGTTCCACGCCGTTTAAGGTTTGCGGAACATCCCCCGATAAAGATGCGTCGATGACAGGTGGCTAACTTTACTGCTCTTCCGCGAAGATCTCTTGGCGGTCGAGCTCCAGCTGAGCAAGGATGTCGTTGATTCGACTGGGGTTAGCCCAGAATTCCATGAAGCCGTTCATACCCTTGTCGGCCATTTCCGGCGTGGTGTCACGATCGTAGAATTGGGCGACAAAATCGGCGCCCTGAATCAACTCCAAGCCCTTCTGTTGCCCTGGGGTGAAGTTCGACGTGTCCACTTTCATGTTGGTCGGAAGCCGTCCCAACACATCCGCGTTATATTGCTGCGCCTCAACCGAGCCGAGGAAAGCCAGGAATGCCTTGGCGTCCTCAGGATGTTGAGATTGCGCTGCGACGAAGAAGCCATCCGTGGGAGCATCCTCCCCGACGGGCACACTGGGATCAATGATGGGGAAGCGGAAGAAGTCAACCTGCCCCACCTGATCGGCGGGGTAGCTGTCGCGCAGGAAGTCGCCCATCAGGTACATGGCAGCGGAGCCATCCACCATGAATTGCAACGCTTCCGACCAGGTATAGGCAGCGGGATCGTCAATGAAATAGTCGTTCTCGATCAGGGGCGCCCAGTAGTCGGTGAAAACCGTGAGCACGCGCGGATCATCATAGGATTCCTTGCCCAACATGAGGTTGATGTGGAACTCCGGTCCATTGACCCGCATATTGAGATAATCGAACCACGCCGCCGTGGTCCAGCGATACTTGGTGCCGATTGTGAGCGGCTTGATGCCGTTGTCCTGGAGCGTTTCACAGACAGCGAGGAATTCCTCCCAGGTCTGTGGCTCTTCCAGGTTGTACTGCTCGAAGATATCCTTGCGGTAGTAGACCGCCCACCAATACCAGCTGGTCGGCAGGAAGTATTGCTTGCCCTCAACCGTGCTCAGCGCCTGGAAACCGGTGGGATAATCTTCATTCCAGCCCTCATTCTCCCAGACATCGCTGATGTCCATGATCAAGCCCTTGTCAATGAAGAACCGTGCACGGTTGCCGGCGAACCAGGTCATCACATCCGGCGGCGTCGAGGCGGTCAGGTACGCGCGGATCGCCTGCTTGAAATCCTCGTGCGCCACGGTGCTGTGCTGCACGCTGATTTCAGGATGGGCTTCCTCAAACATTTTCACCAGTTCCTCGTCGGCAGCGCGGGGCGCAGGATCACTGGCGTAAGAATTGTAGATCACCACACGCCGGTCCACCAGTTTTTCAACTTCCACTTCCACTTCTTTGGTGACTTCCACCTCTTTGGTCACGACGACCTCTTTGGTCACTTCAACGGTCTTCTCGATGATTTGTGGTGTGGCGGTGGGACCGCAGGCAGTCAGAACCAGGCTCATCACCATGAACAATGCCAGTAACGTAAACAGTGTCCTCTTCATGTGCTCCTCCTTAGAATTTGTCTGAGATATAAATTAACGCAACTTTAAAAAATAAACAAAATTACACGTAATGTTCAACACCTCCTTTCGTGTGCGCAGGCAGGCTTAGCTTGTTTTAACGTGGTGAGATGGCGCCGGTCGAGCCTCTCACAATGAGCTCCGCCGGCAGGACAATTGGCTGCAATAACGCAGTATCGTTTTCGATTAATTCCAACAACAAACGTGCGGCTTGTCGCCCCATTTCCAGTGCGGGCTGGCGAACGGTGGTCAGATTTGGAGTACACATGCTAGCCAGGGGAATATCATCAAAGCCAATAACGGAGATGTGTCGGGGTATGCTCCAACCCTCCTGGGTCAGGTATTGAATGCAGCCTATGGCCATTCGGTCATTGAGAGCAAAGATGGCTGTAGGGGGTGTGGCTTGGGCGAGCAAACGCGCGGTCGCCGCAGCGCCGCTTTCCGGAGTGAGGTCCCCGTAGGCTACCAGTGCGGGATCGAGCTTCAGCCCATGTTCCGCCAACGCTTGTTGGCAGCCGGCAAGCCTCTCCTCCATGGCGGAAAGCGTCTGCTCTCCACCGCTGATAATCCCGATATGTTGGTGACCGAGGCTCAGCAAGTGCATCACCGCTAAGCGCGCCCCACCGCGATCATCCGAATGGACTGCGTAAGCGCTCTGTAGACCCGTGCCATAACCCAGAATGACTGCAGGATAGGCATGGTGATTTAACATCTTGATGCCCTCACGGCTGTTGAGAGTCTCAACAACCACAGCGCCATCAATATGCCGCGTGTTGATGAGCCGCTCAAATGCCGATAGCCCATAAACATCGGAAAGCGCCCCCGTTCCATCATCACGGGCGGTGGAGAGCAGCAGATTGTAGCCGCGCTGATTGGCGATTTGGTCTACGCCACAGATGAAGCCCAGAAGGTGAGGATCAGAAAAGAGATAAGTGGGTCCATAAGGAATGACCAAACCGATGATGTTCATCCGCCGTTGGGGGAGACTGCGCGCCGAGAGGCTCGGGCTGTAGCCCAACTCTTGCATGGCTGATTGAATACGCACGCGGGTCTCTTCCGCCACATCCGCGCGACCATTGAGCACGCGTGACACAGTCTGGCGTGAGACGCCACCGAGACGAGCTACATCCTCGATCGTAATCCGTTTTTGCTTCACGGCGCACCTGAACCTGAGGAGGGAATGTCGCAGTAACGACATTTCCCGTGAACGTTCACATTACAATTGTAACATAAGAATAATGCCGTGTCAATAGGTTGACGGATAAAGAAAAGACATTAACGCCTTCCCCTCTCACCAAACCCGTGTATACTACTCCACATGCAAAACCCAACTCCGCCCGGCGCCGCAGACCAGCCTTCACCCGCAGCCCTCTCCGGGGAAGAAGCCTTCGCGCACGCGCAGTTCCTCGAAGCCCACGGGCGCCGCGAGGAAGCCACCGAACTCTACCGGCGCTGCGTCACCGAAGATACCGACCCCCGGCGCATCGCGCAAGCCAGAGCCGCACTCGCCTCCTTCGCGCAACGCCCCTTCCGGGTGTGCCAGACCTGCGGACGCTTCGCCACCGTGAGCGAGTTCCGCAGCTTCGGCAGCGACAAACCCACCATCTGCCCGCGCTGCTTCAGCGAGCAGACTCTCCGCAAGGCCCCCAAGAACTTCGTGGTCGCCCTCATCCTCCTGGCGCTCGGCAGCATCTTTCTCGCACGCACCCCCATGGCACGGTTTTTTGGCCCCACCACGATGATCGCCAATCTACTGCTCACCTTTGTCATGTTCTACGCCATGATTCCCCCGCACGAACTGGCGCACGCGGGCATGGCATGGTTGCTGGGCGGCAAAGTCTTCGAGATTCGCCTCGGGGCGGGCAAACCGCTCTGGGAGCGAACCTGGCGCGGGGCGAAAATCTCGCTGCGCTGCTATCCCACCGGCGGGCATTGCGCGGGTGCTTTCCCCACCCGCGACCACATTCGGCTGCGGAACCTGCTGGTCACCGCCGCAGGTCCGGCGCTGAGTGCGCTGCTCCTCGCCATCTGCCTGCCGTTCTATAACCCCTGGCGCTCTTATTGGGCGCTCGACCCGGTCAAAGCCCTGCTCGTCGCCAATGGCGGTATCCTGTTCTTCAATCTCCTGCCGTTCAGACTCTCGCGGGATATGCGGGTTCTGGAAACCGACGGGCTGAAAATCCTCAAGCTGCTGTTCGGCAAGTATCCGGCGGAGCAGCTCCACCTGCAATACTTTATAACGGAAGGGTTTTACGCGCTACAGGCTGAGGATTTCCCGCGCACCATTGAGGTCTGCCGCGCGGGCGCCTCGCTCTACCCCAATAACCCGCACCTGGAAAACCTGCTGGCGGTCGCGAGCCTGGAAACGGGAGAACTCGCCACAGCCACAGCCATCTTCCGGCGCGAGCTCGAGGCGCTGGAGCAGCCGGAGACGCCCACCATTGGCGCTCCGGGAAGCGCCTGGGATGACGACAAACGCCGCAACACCGAGCGTCATTTCTTGCGCGCCATCCTGCAAAACAACCTGGCGCTAGCCCTGATGCTGGATGACGCCCTGCCCGCCGCCGAGCGCGCGTCCTTCCTGGAGCTCGCCGAAGCCGCCTACTGCAGCGCCCCCTGGTACTACGCCATCGAAAGCACCTGGGGCGCCGCGCTGGTAGAAACCGGACGTCCCGCCCTGGGGTTAAACTATCTGGAGACCGCCCTGCCCGCGCACGAATCCAACCGTGAACGCGCCGGCACCCTCGCCTACATCGCCTGGGCGCAGCAGCAGCTCGGTCGCCCGGAAGCCGCCGCCACCTTGCAACAAGCCCGCGCCCTCAGTCCCGAACACCCCCTCGTCCACCACGTCGAGCGCATCCTGGAGCGCCCCCTCCCACCCGCCCCCTGACGGTGAAGTTGCCCCTGCCCCCCACCCACCCTGTCCCCTACAAAGATTCTCTGCGTCGCTGTCCCCAGCGCCTCTCCGTCTCCGCGCCTCTGCGTTAGATTCTGGGAATCTCTGCGTTGAATTCTGAAAAACTCTCTGCATTGATTTCTGGAAAACTCTGCGTCGCTGTCCCCAGCGCCTCCCCGTCTCTGCGTCTTGTATATTGAAAGTAGCACCTTAACACACTGAATAGGCAAATACCCGTCTTTGTGCGATAGTAAGCGTGGCGGTCCG
>JAFGFB010000098.1 GCA_016931315.1 Anaerolineae bacterium | reverse complement strand
GATCACTCAAAAAAGCCTCTGCGCCTCTCTCCGCGAGCGTGATTTTTGCGGGCACAGCCCGCAAAAATCACAAAAAAAGCTACCTCTCTGTGTTCTTGCATCGCCGGCATGCTCGTTAGTCTAGCCACTATTGCCGCTCTAGAAAAAAACAGGCGGGGTTCATTTGGCAAATAGAGGGGCGCCTGATTCGTGTTTATGGACGCGAAAGTGCGTCCATAAACACTCTTCACATCGAAGCCATAAGCTAGAAACGCCTGACCTGCGGTCAAGGCATTCTGCCACAAGGCAACCGCACTATGCCTGCTCGTCAACAACAGCAGCCTGTTCTCCCTCATCAGAAACGGCTGGCGCCAGGGGAGCGCTCTGTTTTACCGTTTCCAACGCCGGCAGATCATCCAGGCTGGTCAAGCCGAATTGCTGCAAGAACTCGAAGGTGGTCTGATAGAGAATGGGGCGCCCCACCGTCTCAGCCCGCCCACCCTCTTCGATCAATCCGGCGGCGAGCAATGTGCGTAGCACACTGTCGGAGTTCACACCACGGACAGCTTCAACCTGTGGGCGGGTGACTGGCTGTGCATAAGCGACAATCGCCAGCGTTTCCAGCGCCGCCTGAGATAAGCGCAAGTTGACTTCCAATCCCAGGAATTGCTCGATCTGTGGGGCGGCTTCTGAGGGTGTCACCAGCTGCAAACGCCGCCCCAGGCGCTGCAAGCGCAGCCCACCCTCAGCAAGGTGTACCTCAAGCCGCCCCAAAACCTCAGCCCCCTCTTCTGCAGTCAATCCTGCCGCAGCAAACAAATCCTCCTCTTTTACAGGACCCTGCGCCACAAAAAGCAACGCTTCAAGAAGGGCTGCCAGCTCAAGCGATTGCGGCGCGTTCAAACGACCGGCTCCCCAGTATCATCATGCCATACAGGCGGGTTAGCCGGGAGTTCCGGAGATTGTGGCGTCGCCGGCGCTCCGGCAGGAGTAGCCGGCAGTGCCGGGCGCGGTTGGGAGCTTCGACGCCCTGTTGGCTGCGCCAGCACGTTGATCCGCACCTCTGGTTCACCCGCAACCCGCAGGCCCAACTCAGTGCCGAGCACATCCTTGACCTCATCTACCAACCTCGAAGCCACCTGTGGCACATTGACACCGGCAGCCATATTCACATTCACCAATGCCCGCACCTTGCCGTGTTTTGCCTGGATTTCCGGTTTCACAGAGATCACATCGGGTATCGGATCAAGCCGATATTCCAGCTGGCGTACCACGCTCTCAATGCCGATTGTCGCCATACCACCGGTGAGATTCTCGACGCGGATAAAGCGCTTGCGTTGAGGGCGCAGCTCCAGGAAAACTAACACCAGCGCCAGAAGAGTGAAAATCAGCGCCGCCAACAACCCGATACCCAGGCGTACAGTTACATCCGCTGCCCACAGCTGCCGTCCAAGCTCTGTCGCCCACCGACCCACATCTGAGAGAATCACGTGAGGGATGACCAAAAACACGGTCACCAAGGGAATCAAGACTAACAGACTAATGACAATAACTATCCGATTGAACGTGTTCATTTCTGCCTCCTTGAACGTACAAGTTCACATTCAGGTAACTGTTCAGGTTTCCAACACAAGGCGCCAACCTCAGGACAAAGCCTGTTAGAAGGAGCATTTTTCAATGTTGTGCTGCGCGTGTCACTAAGCCCATCGTCACACCCCGGGGTTGGTAGCCTGCTGGTAACGCACGCGTAAGAAACCTTCTTGAGACTCTCCCCATGGAATCGTCGCGTCCACACCGATTTTGTCGCTGCGGGTTTTCTGGTCCGGAATTTGACGCGCAGAAGGGTCAAGGCTAGAGCTCGGTTGATCAGGGTAAATGACGATGTCGCGCGTTGCCTGCACGCGAGTCGCGATTGCCCACTCCACATCGGCGCTGTCAAAGGGGTTCACATCAATATCCACCACGACAACGTGCTTCAATGAGCTGTGCCCACGAAAAGCCGCTTCGATAGCCAGACGTCCATCCTCGGGACCTTGCTTGGCTATTTGCACCACGGCATGCAACCAGGAGCACCCGCCTGGAGTAATCACGACGCCAGTACACTTTACCACTTTGCTTACTTCAGCGAAGATGGTAGGCTCACGAGGCATTCCCATAAGGTTTTTGTGCTCCAGCCCCGCGGGCAGCAGTGCATGGAAAATCGGCGCCTTGCGATGAGTCAGCACATCCACGCGGAAAACCGGCTGCTGGCGTTGCCCATCCATCGTGCCGGTAAGGTCTGGGAATGGTCCCTCGATATCCAATTCATGGGTAAGCACACCCTCCAACACCATTTCAGCTTCGGCGAAGACCTCCAACGGAGCAGTAACCGCGCGTGCCAACGGTGTGTATCCCAGCGCCTGAGCAATCCCGCTCTCATCCACACCTTTGGGCGGTGACATCGAAGCAGCAAGCAACACATGCGGCGGCAAACCGATACAGACCGCGATGGGTAAACCCTTGGGCGCCTTGCGCCAGGCGGTATCGGTACCGCGTCCCTCGACCACACGTACGGTGAGATGGCGAGAATCCCGCACCATCATGCGGTGAAAACAGAGGTTGCGTCCATAATCCGGGTCACGGATCACCACCACACCCGCAGTAATATAGGGACCGCCATCCAAGGGATGATAGCGCGGAATGGGGAGCCGGTAGAGGTCCACATCTGTTTCCACTACTTCCTGACAAGGCGCATCCACCTCCCAGGGCGGGGTCTGGGGGAAATCCATCGCTTCAGCAAGCCGGTGTACCAATTCAGGAACAGCACAACCCAGAGCACGGGCGAAATATTCGCGGCGCGCCAGATATCCAGAAGCCAGGCGCCACCCGGGGAAACCGGGCAACGCTTCGAATAGCAAGGGTTGCCCATCCTGTGCGGCTATACGGCGGGCCACCTCGAAGGTAGGGGAAACTGGGTCCGCCACTCGTTGCAATTCCCCGGCTGATTCTAATTCCTCCAAAAAGGTCCGTAGGTCCACATGCATTCTCCCACAGCAAAACTCGTGTTCGCACAAAAGCAAGAGGTGGCGCAGCCCACCCCCCTGCCACTTCTAGTATAGCACAATCTCGCCCGTGCTAAATTACGCGAACGCCCCGGGCGCATTTCATGCCGGGGACAACAATTTCAGACGCCTCTACTCGGCGCGTAAAGTCCACAAGAGAAAAGGCCTTTGTAGGGGAATGGGCATATTTTTGCCCCCAATCGCCGGGTATAGGACAAATTATTGGTCGCATAACACTTCATATCAAGCATAACATGCCTGTTTTAGCGTAACTTTTGTGCAAATGAAGGCCGAAGTGACGAAAACGGCCCGAAAAATGAACTTTTACAACTGACAATAACGCAACTATG
>JAFGFB010000097.1 GCA_016931315.1 Anaerolineae bacterium | reverse complement strand
TACGCGATGGGCCTCGATACCTGGCAAAAGTGGGCGGAATCCGATGCCGCGTCCATCATCGCCCGCTTCGCTGTCTACCTGGAGGCCCACCCGCAGGCAGGCGAGCGCCTCGTCCCCTTCCCCAAAGAGATCCGCAACGGCATCGAATGGGCGCGCCTGCACCTTGAAACCTTTACGGTGCAGTGGGACGCCTCCGGCGAAGCCCACAAAAGTGCCGCCCCATGACCCAAAGTCCCATGCTCACCGTGCGCCTCTACAGGTCCGTGTCTTTCATCGCCAGCCTGCTGCTCCTTACCACCTTGGGCATTGCGGCGCTCCTCGTCTGTCAACGCTTCTGGAACATCCCCGATTTGGCGCAATATGCCTTTCTCACCATTACCATCGCAGGAGCCTTCATCATCGCGCCGCGCCTCTCCACCCATCCCGCGACCGTCCACATTGGCGGGGGTGAAATCACCATCGAACCACAAGGGCGCGCCCCATACCACGTCAAAGCGGAGAACATCGCCGGCTACGCCCGCTATGAGGAACTGCTGCTTTACAGCCTCAAGGTATCCCTGTATAGCGGCGATACTCTTTCCGTCATCAGTTTCAAAGGGCAAGATCGCAGCGGTTTTGACGCCCTGGTCAACGCACTTGAAGCACTCCCGCAATCCCACGATTCCCCCGGCGCCACTCCGCTCGCCCTGGAGCGCCGCACCTTCTACAGCTCCCGTGCCAAACCCGTCATCACCCTCACTTTGCTCGTCATCTATACCGCTTGCTCACTCACCCTCATCCTTCGTGGCGCCTTCACCTCCTGGAATCCCGTTGCAACCTACTTCTACTGGATGCTTCCCATTGCTTTTTTCATCAAAATGTGGAGATCGCGCTGAACCGCCTGGTTGAGACCTTCGGTAACTGGCGCACTTTCTGCCGCGGCGCAGCTCTGCATGACCGAAATTCACCGCAGCCCACGAGAAAACAGTGCTACAATGAGAACAACACAGCAGCATCTTCTCGACACGTTTCCAGGAAGCCTAAAGGAGCTCACATGAAAACCATCGGACTGATTGGCGGCATGAGTTGGGAATCCTCCCTCGAGTATTACCGGATCCTCAACGAGGAAGTCAAAGCTCGGCTGGGAGGACTGCACTCCGCCAGCTGTATCATGCTTTCCGTGGATTTTGCGGAAATCGAAGTCCTGCAACGTGAGGGCAGGTGGCAGGAATCCGGTCAAATCCTTGCCTATGCGGCGCAAAGCCTTGAGAGAGCGGGCGCCGACCTCATCGTCCTCTGCACCAATACCATGCACAAGGTCGCCGACGCCATTCAAGCGCAGGTGCGAATACCCTTCCTGCACATCGCCGATGCCGCGGCGCACGCCATTCAGGCTGCGGGTTTGCACACCGTCGGGCTACTGGGGACGCGCTTCACCATGGAGCAGGATTTCTACCGTACCCGACTTGTCGAGCAGCATGGACTCACCGTCCTGATCCCCGACGACGCCGGACGTGAAATCGTACACCAGGTGATCTACAATGAATTGGTCCTCGGGAAAATCAACCCAGAATCCAAACAACGTTACCTTGACATCATCGCACAGCTGGTGGCGGAAGGCGCCGAAGGCATCATCCTCGGCTGCACTGAAATCGGTTTGCTCGTCCATCCCGAGGACACACCCGTACCCCTCTTCGATACCACCCACATCCACGCCATCGCTGCGGTCGAGGCGGCACTGACAGAGATGCTCTAGGATGAAAACGTGCCTTATGGAGAAGCCGAATCAACTATCAGCGAATTGTCACCCCCCCCAACTTCTCATCACCGGCGGTTGCGGCAAAATCGGCGCGACCTTCGCCCGCTTTGCCGCGCCCCGCTACGCCATCCGCATCGTGGATCGCGTCCCCTGGGATACCGTCCGGTTGGGATCCCCACCCGGTGAGAGTCTCGTCCTCGACCTGCAGGACCCTGAAGCCTGCCGCCAGGCATGCGCGGGCATGGATTTCGTCCTCCATTTGGCGGCGGATGCCTCACCCGAAGCCGATTTCACCACCTCCCTGCTGCCCAACAACATCATTGCCACCGCCAACCTGTTCCGCGCCGCCAGAGACGCGGGCTGCCGCCGTCTGATCTTCGCCAGCAGCGCGCACGTCGTCTCCGCCTATCCGCCCGATGTTCAGATTCACGCAGCCATGCCGGTCAGACCCGGGAACCTCTACGGCGTATCGAAAGCCTTCGGCGAGGCGCTGGCAGCCCATTTCGCCTTCAACGAAGGCTTACCCACCATCGTCCTGCGCATCGGCGCCTACGTGCTTCCCGAAGAACTCGCCACCTGGAACGCTCTCGACGAACTCAACGCCTTCCTGAGCGCCGCCGACCTCAACACCCTGCTGCTCAAATGTCTTGAGACGCCCAACATCACCTTCGCCATTGCCCACGCCATCTCGAATAACCGCTTCAAACGCCTTGACCTGACCGAGACACGGGCGCTGCTCGGCTACGAACCGCAAGCAGATGCCTTCGACATCTTCCCTATTCCTCCAATAAGCGGCAATGGGCTGACCTGAAGCAATTCGTGAATTTTCCCAGCAGTATTCTGGAAAACTCGCCCAAAGCGACAACAGGGCGATAACGTTGCTAATCAAAGGAGCTGAGCCATGACCTTTTTCATTGCCAACATTGCCGCGATTGTCGTGCTATTCATCATCGTTTTGCGCCGAGGCCCCGACCTGCGCATTCAGACTAACCGGTCCGCGCAGCGGCTACGCATTGCTGCATGCGTCTTTCTAGCCATTCCGCTCGCCATCTTCCTCATCTTCGGCATCGCCGAGATGGTGGGAGGCGATATCAACGGTGTGATGCACCTGGTGGAGGCGCTGGTCGTCGTGCTGGTCGGGATTCTCGCCTGGAAGCGTCCATTCGAAGCCGGCATCATCCTATGCCTCAGTAGCCTGGCGCTCACCGGATTCTTCCTCAGCATCCTCCTCCCCAATCCCGCCCATGAGGGTCCAATCAATTTTTACTCGCTGCTCATCGTGGTCCTGCCAACCCTCATCACCGGCAGCTTGTTCCTCAGCGCCGGCATCGTGGCCCGCCGCACGCAATAGATGCTTTTATGAAATCTGAGTTTCTCGACCTCTACCCTTTCTTTGGCATCGCAGGCAGTATCAGCATCATCATGACGGCCTTCGTCGCCGCACTCTTCTATGTCGGACGCAAGCAAGAGCGCTTCTCGATGCTCAACCACTTTATCTCCGAGCTGGGCGAGCAAGGTGTCTCACGGCTTGCGCCCATCTTCAATGGCGGCTTAATAGTCGGCGGGGTCACTCTGGTACCCTTTATCATGGGCTTGGGCTTGAGCCTCGATAGCATCTGGGCAAAACTCGGCTTGCTCACCGGTATCGGCGCAGCATTAGGCTGCGCTGCCGTCGGCATCTTCCCCATGAACAACCTGGCGCCGCATGCCAAAGCCGCTTTCACGTTTTTCCGCCTCGGACTCGTCACCATTCTGCTGTTTGGCATCGCGATCTTCGTTCAGCCCGCCAGCAACCGCATCGTCCCCCTCGGCGCGAACATCTTCGGCGCGCTCGCGGTTCTGTCGTACGCCGCCTTCCTGATCCTGGTCACACGGAAGACCACCTCCCACGAAACCGCCGAAGCATTGAACCCCGAAGCCATCGCAGAACGCCCACGCGTCTGGCTACTCGTCATCTTTGAATGGGCGATTTTTCTGACCACCCATCTGTGGTTCCTGGGTGTTGCCCTCACCCTGCCCATGTGAGAAAGCCCTAATGACCGCTTTCCTGCTCTAGTGGACTTTTCATCAGTAGTGAACTTCACCACTTGCAATAAAGATGTCTAAAAAAACTAGCGCGGCAATAGAGGCTAGACGAACGATCTTGTGGGCGATGCAGGGACGCAGAGAGGTAGTTTTTTTGCGGGCGCAGCCCGCAAAAATCACGCTCGCGGAGAGAGGCGCAGAGGGTTTTTTGAGTGATCTGACCGGTTTTGCCACTGTGAAAAAAAGGAGCGCTTGAGCCATGAACCAACGCCGTCTATCCTGGGAAGGTTGTGTCAATGTCCGCGATCTCGGGGGCCTTCGGACTGGCGATGGCCGCATGACGCACTATGGGGCGTTAGTGCGTTCGGATTCCCCCTCGCGACTTACTGCTGCGGGCTGGGCTGCGCTCTATGCCTATGGCATCCGCACGATTATCACACTCAATACGCACGGGATGGTCGAAGAAGCGCTCGTGGTCTCCCCACCCTATCCTGACCTCGTAACGGTTCAAGTAGCCATCGAGGACGTCACGGATCGGGAATTTGCACGACGGTGGGCGTCTTCCGACCTCTGGGGTACACCGCTCTACTACCGGGATGCGCTAGGACGTTGGCCCCAACGTCACGCCGCCGCCATCTCCGCCATTGCCCGGGCGTGTCCAGGCGGCGTCCTTTTCCATTGCATCCGTGGCCATGACCGCACCGGCATCATCGCCCTGCTCCTGCTAGCACTAATCGGGGTCGTGCCCGAGGACATTGTCGCGGATTACGAACTCAGCGTGGACCCCATCCGCGAAGAGCTCCTGGCGCACGAGAATTCCTCAGTGCCTGAGGCGCTGTTTGGCGCACTCGAGGGGCTGGATGTGGCTGACTATCTCAAATCCGGCGGCGCCATCCAAGAAGACCTGGACGCCATTCGCCGGCGGCTCTTGGGATAAAGCCAGCTTATGCGTGCAGGGAAAAGATACGAGGTAGGGAGACATCGCCCTTTCCCAACCATTATTGACAGCAGCGGTAAAAAGTGTATTCTCAGCAGCAGAGAATTACCGCAGCCTTCCAGCAAGGAGGAATAATGATGCCCACACAAACGCCATACGAAACCGATGTCATTGCCACCTCGTCCGGCGCCCTGCAGATCACCTTCCTGGGGCATGGCAGCCTGCTCTTTACCTTCCAGGGCAAAGAAATTTACATTGATCCCTTCACCCGCGTCGCCGATTATACCCGGCTACCCGCAGCGGATGTCATCCTGATCACCCATGAACACCCCGACCACCTTGATTTAGCCGCCATCGCCGCCATCCGCACCCCCGCGACGCAAATTGTGCTGACCGAGACCTGCGCCGCGCAGCTTCAGGGTGGAATCATCATGCGCAACGGAGACACTTACACCCTCGACGGACTACGCATCGAAGCGGTGCCGGCGTACAATATCCTGCGCAAGCGCGACAATGGGCAGCCCTTTCACCCACAAGGACGAGGCAATGGCTACATCCTGACGTTTGGGGGCCAACGCGTGTACATCGCAGGCGACACCGAGAATATCCCGGAAATGCGGCAGCTCCAGAATATCGCTATCGCATTTCTGCCGATGAACCTGCCGTACACCATGACGCCGGCAATGGTTGCGGATGCCGCAAAAACCTTCAAGCCCCGCGTACTCTATCCTTATCACTACGGCAACACCAACGTCACGGAGCTGGTCGAATTGCTCAGCGCCGAGAAGGATATCGAGGTTCGTATCCGTAAACTGGCGTAGTTCGGCGGGTAATGGGGCAGAAGCAAACTGATGACCAAACCATCCATGAAACTCCCACGGCAGGAAGCTGCTCCTATTCCCCGGTTAGCACGTGGGGTAAGTTGGTTTTTGTTTGGCGTCGCCGGGGTGATGCTTCTGCTCCTCTTGTGTCTCGTTTATCTCGCCGCCAAACAGGGAAAGCCCCTATCCTGGATTGTGGTCGCGGGCTGGCTTATCATCTTTGTCGCCTGGCCTGCACGGCTGGGCGTCAGGGAGTGGCAACGTTACCAGCAAGCCCGCCATTTAGAGCAGGGCTATACCGTGCAACCAGGGAAAATTCTGGGCTTCGCCCACGAGGAAATCGGCAGCCTTGAAGCCACACCGAATAGCCATGTGTATTGGATCGTCTTCATGGTGAATGACGGCGCTCCCATCAAGCAACAGATCAGCCTGGAAAGCTACCAACGCCTGAACGTGGGTGATACCATCGAGGTAGAAGTATCCCTGGATAATCACAATCTCTGCCGAGCAAAAGTGCCATGAAGAAACTTTCACACACTTCGCACATTTCACCCAGTCAAATCATAGTCCAAAAAGGTACTCTTTAGACACGACCCAAGGAGATATGCGATGGTCGGCATGGTCCCCCGCGATTTAGAATGCTTCCTGTGTCAGAAAACCTTTACCGCCGTCTATGGTGATTTCATCGTTCCGGAAGATGTCATCTGCGACACCTGCCGGGCGGAACTGGCAGCATTGACGGAAGACGAACTCCGGCAAACCGTAACCGCGCGCCTGGCGCAGCGTGGCATCACCGATTCCAAGTGCATCGAGCGCGTGGTACAAACTTTGCGCCAGCAGCGCATTGAGTTCGCGTTCTAGAAGCTGGATTTCCGCAGCAATGTCCACAAAAATTAGCCAATCAAGGGGGGCGCCCCATGAATCATCACGTTGAAGATCGGACCTGGATTAAGGAATTCTACGATGCCGCGGCAGAATGGTGGGGATTTAGCTGGTATGAGGGCGAGAATCTCCAGCCCCGACTCGAACGCGTCGAACGTTTCGCCGGGCCCCCGCCGAAACGCTTGCTCGAACTCGCTGCCGGGACCGGCGAGACCGCAGCTTTCCTTGCCGCAGCAGGTTATGCCGTCACGGCGCTCGATATCAGCGCCGGGAACTACGCACTCCTTTCAAAAGCCGCCGAAAAAACTCCCCGGCTAACCCCACTCCAGGGTGACTACCTCACCGCCGCCATACCCGGGACTTTTGATGCGGTCTGCCTCTTCGAGGCTTTTGGCTTAGGTTCCGACCGCGAGCAGCGCCAACTGCTGCAACGCATCGCCGCCGAATGGCTTGCCCCCGATGGCGTCATCATCATGGATGTCTATCACCCCTTCGGACCCATACGGCTCGCCGGCACTGCCCAATCGCTGGACCGCCTCGAAGATGTCCCCGGTTCAGTGGACATGACCGAACGCTCCTATTACGACGCCGTCCTCGGGCGCTGGATAGACGAATGGGAACCGGCAGAAGATGTCGCTGCCGCAAGGCGACAATCTATCCGCTGCTACACCCCTGCAGACCTGCTGCTCCTCCTGGAGGGCACCGGGTTTGAAATCAACCATGCAGAATTCGCCGGGCAAGCCTTCGATCCTGCCCCTGCGCAGGTCTCAATCGCCGAATTGCTCCAGGATTTTCAGACCGACTATACCTATACCGTCATCTTGCGACGCAAAAAAGGTGTCTAGTATTCAGAAAAAAACTAGAGCGGCAATAGTGGCTAGACTAACGAGCATGTGGGCGATGCAAGACCACAAAGAGGTAGCTTTTTTTTGTGATTTTTGTGGGCTGCGCCCGCAAAAATCACGCTTGCGGAGAGAGGCGCAGAGGGTTTTTGAGTGATCTAGCCGATTTTGCCACTGTGGAAAGAAAGGAGAGGAAAATGGGCAAACTCCTGATCAATGGCGATTTTGAGGGCGGTTATCGCCCTCTCTGGGATGAAAGCACCCACACCAAACCGCATCATACTGCCTACGTCTATGAAGTAGACCGCACAGGTGGACCGATTACCAAACGCTACACCGTCGAACGTGGAGAAATTCACAATCCGGTGGGCTGGTGGGCCTGGTACGCGCACCAACGCAATGATAATCCGGTTCCCTGGGACCCCTACAACCGTATCGGCTGGGCCGAGCCAGAAATCCGCCTCACCGAAACCGTGCACCAGCGACATCGTTCGGGATTGACCGCCGCCTATCTCTTTACCTGGCGACGCATTCACGAAGGCGGATTGCTGCAACAAGTTACGGTGACCCCAGGCACGCGCCTGCGCTTCAGCGCCTACACGCATGCCTGGATTGGCGACGACGCCCACCCCCCCACCTGGTCACTCCCTGGCTACGGGGCGCTGGCATGGCCAGCGGGTACACCAGGGCTGAATGATGACCGACGCAGCGTGATGCAAAGCGTTGGTATAGATCCCACCGGTGGCATTGACCCCTACGCACCTACGGTGCTGTGGTCCCCAGGTTGGCACATCTTCAACGCCTACCGCGTAGAACCTCTCGCCATCGAGGCAGTCGCCGCTGCCGAGGTGGTCACCGTCTTCCTGCGCTCCTCAACGCTCTGGCCGGTAGTGCACAACGATATCGCCTGGGATGATTGTGAGCTGGTTGTGGTCGAGCCTGAAAACCCGCTCCCACAGGAGCCGCAAGAACCGCCGGAAAAACCGCCGCACGAGGAACACCCGGAGAAACCACACCATCATATTCCCACAGCACCCCAACTTCACGTCGCCCGGGGAACCAAAGCCGGTTACCACTGCATCGCCCCGCGGCGCGTGCCCGAGCAGATCAAGAAGTTGGCGCAACAAGGCGTGACCGTGCCGCTGGTTAAATTCGTGGACGATTGGTCAGCCCTGACCGCGGTCAAAGCGGTTTCCCCCAAAACCCTGAACCTGGCACGCAAGACTTTTGGCTTCGCGATTGAACATGCGCCGGGCATTGTAGACCTCTCCCAAGCACAGCTTGAGGAGCGCGCAGCGCAACTCATGGCATTGCTACACCAAAAATGCCTTGAAGAAGCACCCTACGATAACGGAAAGCGCCTGGAAGCTATTGACTACCTGGAAACACCCGTCAACGAGGCGGATTTCAAAACAGCAGATGGCTCTGGCTATCGCCAAATGGCGCTGCTCATGCTGTACATGCTCGATATCGCCGAGAAGTGGGACCTGCCCTGCAAACGTCTGGCGCTGTTCTCTCTCAACTGTGGCACTCCAGAATGGGCAGACTACGTCGCAATGGGAGAGACTGGGGTCTTCGAGCGCATGGCTGCTGGCGGACACATTCTGAGCCTGCACGAAGGGGCGCTCAATATCGCGGGCTACACCTGGGAAACTGCGCCCATTGATTTATGGTGGGGACCCGAACACACACTCCCTGGTGCGCCCAAGATTCCCGGCACCGGTTCGCTCTCGTTCCGCTATCGCTACCTGCTGCACCTGCTGCGTGAACGGGGCATCTATGTGCCCATCGTCATCTCCGAGTGGTACGGCGGCAACGGCGGCTACAACCCCGCCAATCTCAGCCGCGTGATGCAGGCGGTGCGCTGGTATGACAGCCTCGCAGCACAGGATCCTGAATTGCTTGCCTTCACGCCCTTCACGTTTGGCGGGGCAGGCGTGGGTTGGGATGCCCAGGATTATGACTTTTTGCTGGATTCGCTGCTGGCCTATACCCTGGAAACCAAAGACCGCGAGAATGCCGGGCCCGGCGGGGAACATGCCACCCTGATCACAGAGCCGGTGGACCCGGTAGTGCCAGATTGAACACACACATCCACACCCTTGAGCTGCATCCATCGAATCCACATCAAAATCCGAGGTGATTTCCTGTGCCGCCCAAATATCAAATGCAATCTCTGACCTGCGCCAAGTGTGGCGCACCGCTCAACCCTGGACCTGGAGAAATTGTCTGTCCCTACTGTGGAACCCCGCAGATTCTGGTTGACACAGGAACACCCGCGCCTTCCCCCACAGATGAATCGGGGGATGGATACGCTTATCGGGGCGTTCAGGCTTACGAAGCGGGCGAATATCTCACTGCCGTGCGTGAGTTGGAGAAAGCGCTAACACTCAAGACCCAACGCTACAGCAGGGCCACGATGCTCACGGTTCTCGGCAATGCCCATGACCAACTCACTAACTACGCTGCGGCCATTTCCTGCTATCAACGCGCGCTTGATGCGGATGCGCGCTTCTATCGCGCGTGGGTAGGACTTGGGATCGCCTACCGGCATCAGGGCAACTACGAAGCCGCCGAAAGCAGCTATCAGAAAGCTCTGAGTCTGGAGCCCGGCTATGCGGAGCTCCACGCCAGTCTGGGAGCACTCTATATCTTCAGGAACCAGGTCGAACGCGCCATCCAAAGCCTGGAGCATGCGATTCGGCTCAACCCGACCGTAGCGATTGCGCACGCCAATCTGGCGCTGGCCTACGCGATGGCCAAACGCTTCGACGAAGCGGAGAGTTCCCTTCGGCAAGCCGTTGCGTTGGGCTACAAAAATCACAAGACCATCCGCGACCGTATCGCTGCATTGAGAGCATTGGGCTAGAACGACCATACACATTCCAAGCTCACTTTGTAAGATGCTGAACCAGGCTCACAAAACCAGA
Source organism: Anaerolineae bacterium (assembly GCA_016931315.1). Classification (GTDB taxonomy): domain Bacteria; phylum Chloroflexota; class Anaerolineae; order B4-G1; family SLSP01; genus JAAZNO01. The sequence goes on along the minus strand of JAFGFB010000097.1, from coordinate 23,036 downwards.
TTGCAGCGGCTGGCGTTCAGGAGGAATAAATGCCACATTGGGCTAACCTGATTATGGTATTACTCGTTCTCTCGCCTTTCATCCTTCTCTGGCTGATAACCATGATTATCATTCGCGCCCAGCATGGCTGGCAGGCGGCTTTGCGCATAGGGATTTTCGCCCTCCCTATACTCATTGTCATGGGGGCGGTAATGTATGGGTTCATCTTGCTACCCCATCCTATCCGAGATGGTACACAGATAGCATTCTATGTTCTATCTATCTCGATAGCCTTATACTATGTACTAGCTTATCTATTGCAATTGAACCAGAGAGGTGCGTTATGGGTAGATAGCAAACCCCAGGGTTTTATTGACATGGGTCGATCGAGATTCAATGCCCTCCCACTGGTGTTTGGAACAACATTTGCTCTGATTCAAGCCGGACAATCGGGGGAGGACATTCTGAAGACAGGCAACAACACTGGGTTGGCAGTCCTCACGCTGTTATCGGAACTGTCACTGGCGCTGGCGTTCATCACCATGGCTTTCAGGCGGTTCCAAATCCGCGAGAATGGCATTGTGGCCAGTTCGGGACGCCTGATTCGCTGGACATCCATCTCAAGCTATGAATGGATACGGTTTCAGGATAAGGTTAAACTGGATTTACATCCGAGATTCTGGCGCAGCCGAAAACCGACAATTGTCATCGTCCCTCCCGAGCTTCGAGGGATAGTAGAAAGACACTTCGAGCAGCAGCTCGGACCATCAAAGATGACAAGTACCCCGACTTAGTTCTAAAGGAGGCCCCCCTTGGATCTACTTGCGCTCATTCACCGCAAAAGCATACCCCAGCCCTGGGAAGAAGGGGAGAAAATCCCCTGGAACGATCCCGAATTCAGCCAACGCATGCTCTCTGAGCACCTCTCGCAGGCGCACGATGCCGCCAGCCGGCGCTTCGACATCATTGACCGGCAGGTGCAATGGATTCACGCCAACGTCTTGCAGCGGCAACCCACCCATATCCTCGACCTCGGCTGCGGTCCCGGCTTGTACTCCCAGCGCCTTGCGGAGTTGGGACATACCTGTACCGGCATTGATTTCTCTCCCGCCTCCATTGCCTACGCCCAGGCGCAAGCCGCGGAAGCGGCCGCTTCTGCGGGCGCAGAAACGGGGCTATCATGCCGTTATATCCTGGGCGATATCCGCACCACCGATTACGGCAGGCCCGATGACAACTGGGGTGAGGGCTACGGCATGGCGATGCTCATCTTCGGGGAATTCAACGTTTTCCACCCCGATGACGCCCGAACCATCTTGAAAAAAGCCCATGCCGCTCTTGCACCCGGTGGCATCCTGCTACTCGAACCCCACACCTTTGACATGGTCAAGGAGCTGGGTCACCAATCCCCCACCTGGTACACCACCCCCAGCGGGCTCTTCTCCGATCAACCGCACCTCGCACTTCAGGAGAGCTTCTGGGATGAAGAGCGCCGGGTCGCCACCGACCGCTTCTACATCGTTGAAGCCACACCCGACGCCTTTACCGCATGCAGCATCCACGGCGCGGCTTCCAGCATGCAGGCTTACACCAACGAGGAATACATCTCCCTCCTCGGGAGCTGCGGCTTCGGTGCGGTGACGATCTATCCCTCCATGGGCCAGGGCACCGGCGTGCTCCAGCGTGGTTTGATGGTGCTTCAGGCGCGACGCTATTGACCCATGAGCAATCCCGAACTCTCTGCCCGCGACATCATCGGCGACCTCGGGCGCATCGTTGCCCCCGGCGGCATTCAGGAAAGCTTCACGGTTCCTGTTGGCGGCATTAACCAATGGGTCAACACGCGCGGACAGGATCGCGCCAATCCCCTGCTGCTCTTCATCCATGGTGGTCCCGCCTCCCCAGCGATGCCCACCCAGTGGATGGTCCAACGCCCCATCGAGGAGTATTTCACCGTCGTCAACTGGGATCAGCGCGGTGCCGGGCGCACTTACCTGGAAGCCGATCCCGCAGCGGTGCAGGACACCCTCCACATTGATCAGTACGTCAGCGATGCCCTGGAACTTGCGGAGCTCCTGCTGCGGCGCTACGCTGCTCCCAAATTGATTCTGATGGCGCATAGCTGGGGCACCATTATCGGCGTGCGCGCGGTATTGGCGCGCCCGGAGCTCTTCAGCGTCTACATCGGCATAGGGCAAGTCATCCACACTCGCGAGAACGAGCGCTTGAGCTACGACTACGCGATAAGCGAAGCCACTCGAAACGCCAATGCTACCGCCCTGGAAGAACTCGCTTCCATCGCTCCTTATCCCGGACTCACCCCCATCACCCGCGAGCGCATCATCCTCGCCAGAAAATGGGCGCAATACTACGGCGGCTTGAGCGCCTTTAGGCACGAGTCGCAATACTACTTCGACGCGCCGCGGCTCTCGCCCGAATACGACGACCGGGCGGTCGCCGCGATTGACCAGGGCAACCGTTTCACCCTTGAGCGCATCCTACCGGAATTCCTGGAAGTAGATTTCAACGCCATCACCGCCTTCCCCATTCCCCTCTTTCTCTTCATGGGGCGCCACGACTACACCACCCCCTCCGTCCTGGCGGAAGCCTGGTTGCAACGGGTAAAGGCGCCCTACAAACAGGGCATCTGGTTCGAGCGCTCTGCCCACCTTATCCCTTTCGAGGAACCGGGGAAACTGCTGTTGAGCCTCGTGCAAAAGGTGTTGCCCGTGGCACAAGCGCCTGGAGGGCGCCCATGACCATCATTGGAGAACAACCTGACCACAGCGGATCCCGTGATATAGCCTCGGGCTTCGAGACCGCTCGCCTCTGGCTACGGCGCTACCGGCTCGAGGATGCCTCCTGGTACGCGCCCATGAGCATGCAAAACCGGGACCACCTGGCGCGCTATGAATCCGGCAATGCCGCCATGGGCATCACAACCGAGGCGGACGCCGCAGCCGTCATTCAGGGCTTCATCGAAAGCTGGAATGCCCGCAGCGCCTTCTTTTTGGGGGCCTTCCGCAAGGAGTCGGGCGTCTTTGTCGCCCAAATCTACATCGGAGTCGTCAACTGGGACCTGCCGGAACTAGAGCTGGGCTATTTCGCCGCGGTCGCGCACACCGGTCAGGGCTTCGTCACCGAGGCGGCGCAGGGCGCCCTGCATTTCTGCTTTCGGGAGCTGGGCGCTCACCGCGTACGGCTGGAATGCGACGATACCAACATCGCCAGTTACCGCGTCGCCGAACGTTGTGGCATGATCAGGGAAGGCCATCTCCGCGAAAACCACCGGCATGCCGATGGAACGCTCACCGGCACGCTGCTGTATGGCCTTCTGAGCCACGAATTTGACTCCTGAGCAATAGATAACGTATGAAAACAAGAACGCAGAGAGCAGCCTGCGTGGGGTCAGCCACACGGTCACCCTCCGCCATACAGAACGGCTATCGGTCCCGCGCCATGCGTGGGACCGATAGCCGTTTGAATGTTATAGACGATAGTTGCGTGGTATTATAGCGCCCCCAAAAGCGCTCGAGCCATGCCCCCCCACCTAAAACAAAATCGGCAGGGCAACGAGCAAAAAGAGCCCCCACACCAGATAGGCATTCGTCGCCCGGCTAAAGACGGCATGCAAAGCCTCGATCCAGCGCTCACGTCCCTTGCGTAACTGCGTGACGAGCAACGCCGCCAGAATAGCAATATTGATACCATTCCAGCCGATAACGGTCAAGCGGTTGGGCGTCAGCTCGCCCTGGAAGGTGCGGTAGACCACCGCCGAGAGCGCATACACGCTCACCAGCACCGCCAGTCCTGCCACCAGTAGTATGCCGAGGCGCAGGACCTTCTGCAACTTCGAAGACAGTTCCACCCCGTTGATGGGGGTGGCGCCCATCAACAACCCGATGATAGCAAAAAGCATCACATTGTAAACGATCAACAACTCACGACTCTCAAAAGGCGCAAAGAAGTTGAAAGGGATCACTAAAACATAGACTACCAGCACCACCAGCGTTAGCGGCAGCAACAGGCGCATCATCGTGGCGATAAACTTGCTCAACCCCTGCTCGAAGTCTTGCGCCGCAGGCGCGACCCGCGGATCGTAAATCGTCGCCAGCGCCAGCACGGGCAACAAACCAAATCCTCCCACCATGATCAGCCGAGTCAGAACATCAGGGAGAATGATCCCCAAGGCCGTAAATAACCCCATCGTAATCCCGCCAAAGGCTACCCCTGCCCCCAAATATAGACCAGCCACAATCATGACCTCAAGCGATTTAATCAAAAAAGCGAAGCGGTCGATCGCGCTCGAACGCAAGCCCAGTGTGTAAATTCCTAGAGCCGTCCAAGACAGCAGCGGAATATGGATCATCGCAAGCGTCAGATACTGCTCACTGGCCCATGGCGCGCCGAAAGCAGGCTCCAGCAACACAACATAGGCCGCAGCTGCCAGCAAGCCCAAACCTAAAGCCAGCGCTCGCCCCGTATCACGCCTGGCTGTAAGCGCCATGAAGGTCAAGGCGCTAAGCGTGGCGATGGGAGACCACCACAGGAATACCTGGGGCACAGCCACACTGAGCGCCAGTTCTTCCCCGCTGATGGCCCACAGGATCAACCCAGTGACGATGCTCAAGGGGATGGCGGCAGCCCAATTGATTGAGCGACCCACCTTACCAGTTTCCTCCGTGAGACTCTGCAAGCGATAAACCCACGCGGTCAACAATACATTTTCGGGCGCCGCCTCATGGAGCGCCAACATCGCCGCCCGGAAATCTCCAACCTCGTCACTGCGCCGAGCAGCCTGAAACAGCTGCTCCAGCTGCTGCGGGTCCGATTCCGCAGCCTGAATGCGTGCATCGTATGACATCTTTATCTCCTTATAGCATACAACTTCAACCCTAGTATAGCAGTTCCAAACGGCCCGTCTACTGTAGGAATTACCAGGGTGCATTTCATTCCGGGGGCGGGAATTTCAGGCGCCTCTACGAGACGCATAAGAATATGGATTTTTCGCAGCGTGGCTTCGCCACGCTGCGAAAAATCCATAAAAGAAAAGACGTTCGGGCAATAACGATCTTGTTTTTGCCCCAAGTTGAAATACACTCTACCACCCTATTCTTGTTGCATTTTACGCAATCCTGTTGTATAATACTCAACATGAGCGAAATTCAATCCCTTGCCCGTGGGCTCAAAATTCTTGACCTTCTCAGCCGTGCGCCCGAAGGCGTCACCATCACCGAACTCGCAGAGACGCTCGGTGTGGATAAAGGCAGCGCCTCCCGCCTGGTAGCAACGCTGGCGCGCTACGGCTACACCGAAAGGGACGAGGTGAGCCGCCGCTACCAATTGGGACCCCAGGTAGTCAGCCTCAGCCGCAGCGTTTTGGCACGCCTTCCCCTGCGGGACGCAGCCAAACCCCACCTCCGCCAGCTGATGGAAACCACCGGAGAGTGTGCGCACCTCGCTGTACTGGCGCAGGGCAAGGCGCTCTACATTGACCAGGTCGAATCGCCCGCCACCCTGCGCGTCAATGCGGCAGTGGGCACCATGAACCCTCTACACTGCACCGCACTCGGTAAAGTGCTGCTCGCTTTCGGCGATGCCCCCCTGCCCGCGACCCTGGAGCCCTATACCCCCCAGACCATCACCGACCCACAAGCCCTGCGCCATCACCTGGAAGAAGTGCGCCGTCTGGGCTATGCGATGGACGATGGTGAATTCGACCCCGGTGTGCGCTGCATCGCCGTGCCTATTCTCGATTTTCGCGGCAAAACCATCGGCTCTATCGGCATCTCCGGTCCCGCCACCCGGGTTACACCTGAGCGCCTGCCCGAACTCACCGCCGCCGTGCTCAAAATCGGTCGTGCGCTCTCAGAGCGCATGGCCTTCACCCGCTAATATCTTTGTTGTCCAAAGTAACGCAACCTGGTTGCACAATACGCGGTATCAGGAGGACCTATGGAACACAAACCCTCGCATGAGGAGCTGACCCGCCAACGTGTGGAACACGCGGCAGCATTTGCCGCGAATACGCTCCCCACCAAACTGAGTCTCACCCTATCCGAAGCCCTGATCCTGGGCTTGCTGCGCCAGGGAGTGCGCGTCTTCCTCACCGTGCTGGGGCACGGCTCCACAGAAGTGGGCGAAGTGTTGCGCATCTACCAGGAAGCCGGATTGTTAAGGACTTACGGGCTGCGAAGCGAAATCGAAGCCTCGCATGCCGCCGCCGCTCTGCGCTGGGTCACCGGCGAAAAAGCCGCGGTGCTCACCTCCATTGGTCCCGGAGCGCTCCACGCACTCGCCGCTTCCCTCGTGCCAGCATCGAATGGCATCGGCGTCTGGTATCTCTTCGGCGATGAGACCACCGAGGACGAAGGTTTCAATATGCAGCAAGTTCCCCATCACGAGCAGGGACTTTTCCTGCAAATGGCAGGCACCATGGGGCGCGCCTACAGCCTGCATACCCCACTGGCGCTCTCAACCGCTCTACAACGCGGTGCAGCCACCGTGGATCACCCATATCGCCCCGGTCCGTTCTACCTGCTGCTGCCAATGAACACCCAGGCAACCTGGTTGCCCGATTTCAACCTTGCAGAACTGCCACAGTCACAATCCCTGAGCCTGGGTGCGGCTGAGGGCGATACCACCAAAGCGGCACAGTGGATTGCCGAAGCGGAGCGCATTATCGTCAAGGTCGGTGGCGGGGGTAGACATGCCGGCGCAGAGCTGATCACCCTGGTCGAACGTGCTGGGGGTGTTTTGGTCCACACTCCTATCGCAAGCGGTTGTATTCCCTACGCCCACCCACAAAACATGGGCGTGGGCGGCTCCAAAGGTTCCCTTCCAGGCAATTACGCAATGGAACATGCCGACCTGCTCATCGCAGTGGGCACGCGCGCAGTCTGTCAATCCGATTCCTCGCGCACCGGTTATCCACAGGTGCAACGAGTCATCAATATCAATGCCGATATAGATGATGCCATGCACTACAATGCCACTCTGGCGCTACTCGGGGATGTACGCCGGACACTGGCGCGGCTCAATGCGCTATTGCCGTCGCCGGGAACACAAAAAGCCACCTGGGTCACTGCCTGTACGGAGCAGAAATCCCGGTGGCAAAATCTCAAGCAAGAGCGGGTACGCCACCCCACTCTAGCGGACGATTACTGGGGTGGCGCCGTGCTTACCCAGCCTGCCGCTATCAAAATCGCCACCGATTGGGCAAAAGCTCAAGACGCGGTCTGCTTCTTCGATGCCGGTGACGTGCAGGCAAACGGCTTCCAAACCGTCGAAGACGAACGCCCAGATCAGACCTTCACGGATACGGGCGCCTCATACATGGGTTTTGCGGTTTCGGCGCTGCTGGCGACCGCGGTCGCCTCACGGCCCTTTTACGGTGTGGCGCTCACTGGAGATGGTTCCTTCACCATGAACCCGCAGATTCTGATTGACGGCGCTGAGCACGGCGCACACGGCTGCATCCTGCTTCTGGATAACGGACGTATGAGCGCCATCACGGGATTGCAACAGGACCAGTATGGAATTGGATTTGCCACCTGGAACACCCTCCACGTGGATTACCTGGCTTGGGCACGGGCAGTCCCCGGTCTACTCGCGCTGGATGGCGGGCGCACCCCCGAGTCCTTGCAGGCAGCACTGGAACAGGCGGCACGGCACCCGGGACTCAGCCTTATCCATGTGCCGGTCTACTACGGTCCCCACCCCCTCGGCGGAATGGGCGTCTATGGACGCTGGAATGTGGGGAACTGGTGCGATGACGTCCAGGCTATGCGCCACACTATCGGCCTATAGGAAAATTCCAAGCCACGGATTGCACGGATTTCACAAAACCTTTGCGCCAACCCGTGGAATTGGCGGCAAGAAAGGAAAAGGAGGATTATGCCTACACTCAACGCCGAAGCCATCACCATGCTGGAAGGCCTCGCCCGCAACCTGCGCGGCGACAGCCTGCGCCTTATCGCCCGCCGCGGCGCAGGACATCCCGGCGGGGCGCTCTCCGCGGCGGAAATCATGGCGGTGCTCTACTTTCACACGCTGCGCCTCGACCCCACTCGACCGGATTGGGAGGAGCGTGACCGCTTCATCCTCAGCAAAGGGCACGCCTCCGCAGTGCTCTATGCCGCCCTCGCCCGTCGCGGCTTCTTCTCGTTCGCCGAACTCGAGCGCTGGGGCGAGATAGATTGCCCGCACCAGGGACACCCTGACCGCCTCAAGACCCCTGGCGTGGATATGAGCAGCGGGTTGCTGGGACACGGTATCGCCGTCGGGGCAGGGCTGGCGCTCGCAGCCCGCCTCAAAAACCTGCGCTACCGCACCTACGTCCTCTTAGGTGATGGCGAAATTCAGGGAGGTATTATCTGGGAAGGCGCGATGACTGCTGCCAAGTACCGCCTCTCCAATCTCACGGCAATCCTCGACTACAACAACGTCCAGCTCGACGGTCCCGTCTTTGAGGTCATGCCGCTCGAGCCACTAGCAGACAAGTGGCGCGCCTGCGGTTGGTACGTCATCGAGATCAACGGGCACGCAGTTCGAGAAATCGCAGAAGCGCTCGACTCGGTGACACAGATTCATGACCGTCCTACCATTGTCATCGCGCACACTACCAAAGGCAAGGGGGTCTCCTTCATGGAGGATCGCTCGCAGTGGCACGGTAACGTACCCAATGCCGCACAACTGGCGCAGGCTCTGGCAGAACTTGGGGAGGTGAACCATGACTGAACTCTCCATGCGCGAAGCTTATGGACAGGCGCTTGCCGCCTACGGCGCGCTCAACCCGCGGGTGGTGGCGCTGGACGTAGATACCTCCGCCTCAACTCTCTCCAGTTTCTTCGCCGCCAGGTTTCCAGGGCGCTTCTTCAACATCGGCATTGCCGAGCCGTGTATGGTGGATGTAGCTGCCGGATTAGCGCTCGGCGGCTTCGTGCCCTTCATCAACGGTTTCGCCTCGATCCTCTCGCTGCGGGCGTTAGAACAGATTCGCAGCTGCCTCTGTTACGCTCGCACCAACGTAAAAATCGCCGCCAGCTACGCCGGGATCTCCGATTTCAAAGATGGGGCAACCCATTATTCAATCAGCGATCTCGCCAACCTGCGCGCCCTTCCCGGCATGACCGTCATCGTCCCGGCGGATGCGGCTGAGGCAGCGGCCTGGGTGCCACTCGTCGCAGAGCTCGAGGGACCCGTCTATTTGCGAATCAGCCGCGCGGCAACGCTGCCGGTGTATGAACCTGGAACGGCCCTGGAAATCGGCAAGGGGCGCCTTCTTCGACCGGGCAGCGACCTGACCCTGGTAGCCACCGGCGCCATGGTCGGACGCTGCGCGCTCGCCGCGGAGCAGCTTGCCGCCGCAGGTATTGACGCGCGCCTGTTGGAAATTCACACGCTCAAGCCGCTCGACCGCGAGCTTTTGCTCAATGCTGCTACAGAAACCGGCGCGCTCGTCACTGCCGAGGAGCACAATATCATTGGCGGTCTGGGCAGCGCCGTAGCGGAGCTGCTCGCCGAGACGCGCCCCACCCCCATTGAGCGAATCGGTATTCGGGACCGCTTCTGTCCTACCGGATGCGATCTTGATACCCTGATGGACGCCTGTGGACTTTCCATCGCGGAAATCGTCTCCGCTGCGCAACATGTGCTCAGGAGGAAGCATCCCCACACACCCTGACCCGCGCTATCGCTTTCTCGTTCTCTTGCTTTCTCGCTTAATCGCCTTTTCGCTTTCTCGCTTAAGGAGGCTCAAACATGAAAATTGCCGTCATTAACGAAATCAGCGCCGCCGACAAAAACGCCGATATCCTGCGAGCACTTGAGGGGCGCGGGCACGAAATTCTCAACCTCGGCAACACCAGCGGGAACGATAGCCCCGCGCTTCTCTATACCCACACGGGCTTGATGTCTGCACTATTACTGCATTTGCACGCCGTGGATTTTATCGTTGGCGGCTGCGGTACCGGCATCGGCTATCTCAACTCGGTCATGCAGTATCCCGGCGTCTTCTGCGGGCACCTGCTCAACCCGCTGGATGCCTTTCTCTTTGCCCGCATCAATACGGGCAACTGTGTCTCACTTGCACTCAACCAAGGCTACGGCTGGGCTGGGGACGTCAACCTGCGCTTGATCTTCGATGCTCTCTTCACGCCAGAGACGGGAAGCGGTTACCCACCCCACCGCGCCGAGCCGCAACGCCAGGGGCGCGAAATGCTCGCACAAATCTCGTGCGCCACCCACCGCCCCATGGCGGAGATCTTGCTCGCCCTGCCCGCTGAGATGACCCACACCACGCTAAGCTATCCGAGATTCCGCCCTGTATTGGAGGCTGCCACCGAAACAGCCAGCGACCCGGCACTCAGCACAGCGATCAAATCAGTGCTCAAAGCGCTGCCCTGAAGAGCAACGCCGCAGACTCGATATCACGCAGTAAGGAGACAGGCATGGCCCCAACAACCGGCAAACTCAGCAAACGCACCAAAATCATCTACGGCATCGGCGACCTCGGCAATGCTGTGGTCAACTCAGCAGTACAGTTCTTCCTGATGAAGTTTTACACTGATGGCGCCCTGGTCTCGCCCGCGTTGGCAGGCAATGCCCTGCTGCTCGGCAAGCTCTGGGATGCCGTGAATGATCCGCTCTTCGGCTGGATCACCGATAAAACGCAATCGCGCTTTGGCAAACGCCGCGTCTTTATGCTCTTCGGCGCCCTGCCCCTGGCTATCGCCGTCGCCCTGCTATGGGCTGTTCCCACCCAGGATCGCGTCTGGACTTTCGTCTGGATTGCGCTCACCTTCATCCTATTCGATACCGTCTGGACGCTCACCAACGTCCCCTACTACGCGCTGACCTCCGAGCTGACCGATGATTACGACGAGCGCTCCAGCCTGACCACCTACCGGATGGTGATGGCAGTTCCCGCCTATCTCGTCGGCGCGGCGCTCACACCCGCCATTGTCGGTCTCTTCGCCCTACAACGCACGGGCTACGCCTTCATCGGCATTGCCTATGGCCTGCTTGCCGGGATCGCGCTGCTCATTTCCGCAGCAGGCTTACGTGAACGAACCGGGCTTGCGGTTGCGCCACCCGAGCCCTCACCCTTCAAATCCCTCTTCCTGGCGCTTAAGAACAAACCTTTTGTCCTTCTGTGCGTCATCTACTTCGTCATCAATATCTCCTTCGCCCTGGTCAAAACCCTGATGGCGTACTATATCGAATACCAGCTGCTGATGAAGGCACAGACCTCGATCGTTATGGGCCTAATGCTCATTTGCGTCACCATTTCGCTGCCGTTCTGGCAATGGGTCAGCCGAAAAATGGATAAGGGCCCCGCCTACGCACTTGGGATGCTTGTGGGTGGCGTCGCCATCATCCTCACGTTCCTTCTCCCGCACCAGACCACTGTTCTCATCTACCCTATCGCCATGTTGGCAGGTTTTGGCTTCGCCTCCCAATGGATTTTCCCCTGGGCGATGGTCGCCGATGTCGCCGACTATGACCGCGCCAAGACCGGTCAGCAGCGCAGCGGCATGTACTATGGAATCTGGGGCTTGGCCACCAAAATCTCCGAAGCCCTGGCTCTGGCAGGCGTGGGCTGGATCCTTTCGGGCTTCGGCTACGTGCCCAACATCGAACAGACGCCCCAAGCCCTGCTCGGCATCCGTCTCTACTTCGCCCTAATCCCGGCAGCAGTCATTTTCATCGCCCTGCCACTGCTGTTCAAATACCCGATCACACGCAAAAATCACGCTCTGATCCGCACTCAGCTGGAAACGTTGGATTCCGTCGCCCCCAGCGGTACAGATTCCGACGCCACCGGTTGAGGGGCTAACTCTACACGCAAATTCATAACCGGATAGCACATCCAGGAGGCAACTATGAAACCAATCCGTGCGGCTATCGTCGGCTGTGGGCGCATCTCCGACCTGCACCAGCTCGGCTACCGCGACTGCAAGGATGCGGAAATCATCGCCGTGTGCGATACGAACAAAGCCCGCGCCAAAAAGAAAGCCCAGGAATGGAGCGTTCCCAAGGTCTACACGGATTACCAGCAGGTGCTGGATGATCCGGAAGTAGACCTGGTAGAGTTGCTCACCCCACACCACCTGCACTGCTCCATGACGGTACAGGCGGCGCAGGCGGGCAAGCACATCTCCGTTCAGAAACCCATGGCGCTCTCCGCCGCTGAGGCAGATCAAATGATTGCCGCGGCGAATCAGGCTGGCGTGCTCCTGCGCGTTTACGAGACCTTCGTTTACTACGCCCCGGCGGTGCGCGCCAAAGCGATGATCGAGGCAGGTGAAATCGGCGAGGTTCGCGCAGTGCGCATGCACGTGAGCACCGGCACAGGCGATACCGCCTGGGAGGTGCCTCTCTCCGCCTGGCTATGGCGCTTCAACGAGAAACAGTGCGGCGGCGGCCCCCTGGTCTTTGACCATGGCTACCACCTCTTCTCGCTCGGTCACTATCTGGGCGGACCCGTAGAGAAAGTGTATGCCTGGATTGAGCAAACGCCGGTCAAAGAGGCAGGCGGCATCGTCAAGATTGACGCGCCGGCAATGATGATGTTCAAATACAAAGCGCCCCGCTGCTACGGAGAATTCGATGTCGAGTACACCCCCAAGATGCGCATCTACTCCGACTATTATGCCGACGACGACCGCATCGAAATCATCGGCGAAAAAGGGATGCTCTTCATCAACCGCTACACCGCCAAAACCGTGGACCTGCCCCCTTTGATGCTCTTCAAAGACGGCAAAACCACCCCTATTCCCGTCGAAGGCATCGAGTGGCACGATAGCTTCATCGCCGCCACCCAGGACGTCATTCACGCCCTCAAGACAGGAAGCAAGCAGGTGCGCCTGGACGGACCTACCGGCAAAGCCGTACTGCAATTCACCCTCGCCGCGCTCCAATCCGCAGCCACCGGGCGCGAGGTTTGCCCCGATGATGTGAAATAAAGGGTTGTTGATTGATTTTTGGCGGTGGGGCTTTGCCCCACCGCCAAAAATCAACTTTCTCCCACGTCCCGTAGGGACACGCCTGTAGGAATGCCTGAGATTTTCGCCCGTTTTGAAATGCGCCCTCCCCCCGGGATTTAGTAGCAGGTCGCTGACCGAAATCGCGCTATGCGCCTCACGCACCATCTGAAGCGTGAGCAAGGCATTCACCCCAAGGTTGTGCAGCAACCCGTTGACGAAGCAACCATATCGCACAGCGGGCTCTACAAGGGGCGCAGAAGCCCGCCGAACTGCTACGAATGCCCCCGGGCTTTCGAAGCAGGTCGCTGACCAAAATCGCGTTACGCCTCGCACAATGCCACTGAAGCGTAAACAAGGCATTCGCCCGGGGTTTGCGCAGCAACCCATTCGCACTGCGAGCCTCACATGGAGCGCAGAAGCCTATTGAGCTGCTACGAATGCCCCCCGCATTTGGTTTGCGCACTACCCCAAAATATAGTAAACTAAAATCAAGTAGCCCGGTAATCCACCATAAGGAAGAATCATGCGGCGCACAGGCATCCGGGCGGACACATAGGTCCGCATCCGGGCGGACACATAGGTCCGCCCCTACTCACAAAACAACGGAATATGCAAACAATTCAGGCGCTTTTAGACATGCTGCTGCCCCACAGGCGCCCGCTGCGGTGGCTTGGCCCTGTGCTAGCCCTCATCGGTCTGATGGGCTTGCAGCTCGCTACTCCCACATGGAGTGCGCGCCTCGAAGCCTGGACGGTGGATGCGCGCTTCCACCTGCGTGGCGCACAGCCCTCCACACAGCGCATCGTCATTGTCGCGGTAGATGAGGCATCCTTTCAACTTCTCGGCGACCTGCAAGGGGAGAACATCCGCAGCTGGCCCCGCGCCCGCTGGGCAGACCTGGTGGACCGCCTCGCCGCGGATGAGGCGCGCCTCATCGGTCTCGATATCGTCTTCGATACGCCGGGTTGGGACCCCGGCGGTGATGCAGCCCTCGCGCAGGCGCTCAGCGCAGCGGGGAATGGCGTTCTACCTTCGCATCGCATCCAAAGCCAAGTAGGGGAGTATTCCCTCGCCACCCATAGCCCACCGCTACATACACTAGCGCAGGCCGCAGCTGGCGTCGGCGTCGCCGATTTCCCCACCGACGCGGATGGCGCTATCCGTCGCCTCACGCTGCTCTACCCGGGAGAAGCAAGCCCGCAGCCCGCCTTCGCCCTGGTCCTGGCGACGCTGGCGCAGGGCAGTCCCATTGATATCCCCGCGGCGGATTTGGCTCCCGACCTGTCACTATCGCTGAATTTCCGCGGTCCGGAAGGGTCCTTCACGACGCTCTCCCTCTACGATGTGCTCACGGGCGCCGCGCCGCCAGAATCCCTTCGGGGCGCGCTCGTGCTGGTCGGCTACACCACACTGCTCGAACAGGACCGCCACCCCACCCCCTTTGGCGGTGAGCTGGGCATGCCGGGCATCGAGATTCAGGCGAACGCCCTCGATACTCTGCTCACAGGCGATTGGTTGCGCACGCCGCCCAGCTGGTTTCCGTTGGTCACGCTCAGCATCGCTGGGGCGCTGGCGCTCCTGTTGGTAAACGCCCCCCGCCCTGGTTGGGGATTATTCGGCATAACCGTCCTCTGGCTGACCTGCATCGCGCTGAGTAGTTTCGTTTTCGCCCGCGCGAACCTGCTTCTTCCTCTGATTCCCGGCAGCGCCTCAGCCTTTCTGGTCACCGGCGTCGCCGTCGCCGAACGGCTCATCTTTGCGGAACGCGATAAGCGCCGCCTGCACGCCCGCTTTTCCGGCATCATGTCCGCGGAGCGTCTTCATGCCGTGATGGAACACTGGGAAGACCTCATGCGTCCCGACCGTCCCGCAACGCCCGCCGCAGTCCTCTTCGCCGATATCCGCGGCTTCACCCATGCCACCGAATACCTCAGCCGCGAGGGTCGCACCGCGGACATGTTTCGCTTTCTCTCCCACTATCTCGACGTGATGTCAGGAGCCATCTTTGCAGAGGGAGGCGTCATCTACCGCGTCTTCGGCGATGGCTTACTCGTGCTTTTCGGCTTACCCGAAGCCCTTCCAGATTATCCCCAACACGCAGTGCGCACTGCCGTGCGCATGGCAATGGCCTCGGAGACACTGCAAGAACAATGGCCCCTGCGCGATGAAGCGCCCTTCGGCATGGGCATCGGCATCCATTGCGGTCCTATCGTGGATGCCGTCGTGGGGCGCGGGCGGCAGCTGGATTACTCCGTCATCGGCGATTGCGTCAATGCCGCTGCCCGCATTGAATCGCACTGCAAAGTTGCCATGGAAGTGCCGCGGCCAACCGGAGGACAGGTTCCGGCAAACACAACCATCCTGCTCAGCGCCGACCTGCATGCACTGGTAGAAGAGCAAGTGCTTGCAGATATGACAATTCCGCCCTTTGAAGCGCGTGGGAAATCCGAGCCATTGCAGGTTGTGCGTGTGCTCGGGTGGCGCGAGGTATTATGATGGAGGGAGAAAAACATGAAACTCAGCATCTTTTCATTGCTTGTGATTCTAAGTTTTCTGCTATCAGCCTGTAACGACACGGGTACACCAACTGCCGCCATGCCAAACGCCGCAGCTACAACTGTCACCACGGCGCCATCTACCCCCACACCCCAACCCGCGGGTCCGCCTGCCAGCCTGGTGGATTGGATCAATCTAGTGGATGCTCACCCGCTTCCTGCTGAAGATTGGGAAGCCCCGCAGGCAAATATGCTCATCTACGAGGGTGGCGAAGTACGAGCACAAGAGGCATCAACCGCACGGGTGACGCTTTCCAAGAATCTGATCCGTGTCGCACCCAACACCATCTTCACCTATGCCCAAGCCGATGCAGACCACACACGCCTGCAACTTGAGGAAGGGCAAGTCTGGATCAACGTTGAGGGACTGACGCCCGGGCAAAGCTTTGAGGTTGAGACGCCAGGTGCGGTCGCCGCCGTGCGCGGCACACGCTTCAGCGTACGCGTCACGCCTGATGGACGCACCGTTGTCTCAGCCCGCGAGGGCGTGGTTTCCGTCATCACCGGCACCAAAGTTGTCACTGTGACAGCCGGCAACGAAACCCGCATACTACCAGGCGACGGGGTTCCCTCTTCCCCTCACCCACTCTCCCCAGAGGAACAAGTGCGCTGGGGGATGGCGGGCGACGCAGAGCTCAGCGTCATCTTTCCCGCGTTTGGAGAGTCACAAATCGTCAGCCAAACCGGCTTCCTCTCAAATCCGACCCTCTCGCCGGATGGGTGTTATCTGGGGAGTTTCTATTACGTGCCCGGCAGCACTTCCACCGAGAAGGGCCTCCAGGGCGCAGTCTATAGGAACCTATGTACTGGGGTAAGCCTGACAGAGACCCTACCGCCTGGCGCTGAAGCGCCTGCGTTCAGTCCCAAAGGAAATCGGCTGGCTTACACAGATTATGGCGGAGAAAGGCCGGAGATTTGCACACAGGCGCTAGATGGTTCAGCCCAAACATGCTTTGGCGGCGACCGCTATTATGGTTGGCCCTTCTGGTCACCCGATGGAGAGTGGCTCGCCTTCTATGCTACAGATTCAGGCGGCGGCATCCAGCTTTACCGGGCGCGCCCTGATGGCAGCGAAATGCAGGTACTCACTGCTGGACAAGGGGGGAATCATCACGCACAAAGCTGGTCGCCCGATGGGGAATGGCTCGCCTACGTCTACGATATCAATTATGATCAACCAGGAGAGCTCTGGGTCGTGCGGGCCGATGGCTCTGATGCCCGCAAACTAAGCGACAATGCCTCAGCCGCGTCGCAAACCGCCTGGAGCCCAGATGGCAAATATCTGGCCTTTGCAGGTTTTGACAAACAGATCTGGCTAGTAACGCTTGAAGATGATAGCGTCACGCCTGTAACGCCGCCAGAGAATCATAGCTGCTCACAACCGACATGGACACCGACGGCTTCTGGTTGGCCCCTGTCACTCCTGTGCAAGGACACACAGGGCCCACCTGAGCAATGGGTCATTACGGCAATAGGGCAAGCCCCGCAGCTATTGAGCGACTTTTCCTGGGGACCTATCTGGTCGGGTGATGGAAAACGGGTGGCGTTTGGGCGCAACTGGATGACGCAACAGAAGGTAGCCTATACAGAGATGCTTCTCCTGGAAAGCGCACCCGGATTGCTACCATAACCGGCATGCCGAACAAAAAACAACGAGCGAGGGCGATAAACCTCAATAGTATTGGGCTTATCGTGGCACTCGTCACAGCTAGCCGGTTCTTCTTCAACCTCATCACGCTGCTTATCGGGGCCATCTGGGTGGTGTTTAGCCGCGAAACCCGCTGGAAAGTACACGGCGCGGTTATCGCCTTAATCTCTGGACTTGCCCCGGTAGTCGCGCGACACTTCTCTGCCGTGCCTCCCCTGGGCATCATCTCCGGCGTTGTTTTTGGCGGGTTGGCAACCTACGCGCTCGGCCTGGGAGCGCTGACATTCCTTCAAAAACGCGACCCTGCATCCCCTCCTCTTTATCAGAAAATAGCCGCATTGCGGAATCGAGTTGCACGCCACCGCCGTGCAGCACAATGGATACTTATCGGCTGCGGCATCATCCTTCCTTTGGGGCTCTGGAGCAGTGTGCACCTTGATCTGACGGTAGCGCTTGATAACCGCCCCCGGATGCTATGGGTCCACGCGCCAACGACACCCACACCCGGCATACCCTTTGAGGTTACAGTACAGGCATGGGATAATTACGAACGCCTCAGCGCTTCCTACCAGGGCACCGTGGCCTTCACATTAGAATCCTACGCTCTAGACTCGCTGTCGTTGATAGACCCGCAGACAGTAGTAGCTCAACTACCCACGCCCTATACTTTTACGGGGCAACGGCGGCACACTGGCGCCCGTATGGCTTATGCGCTTCAGGATGGTAAAGATAACGGCAATCGAACCTTCGATGTCACCATCTCCACACCCGGCATTCACTATCTGATAGCCAGAGAGCTCTCCAATCCTAAGGCCGGCGAGGGGGCAGAGATTCCCTATGAGAACTGCCGCTTCTACAGCAACCCCATCATCGTGTATCCCTCCAACACGAACCACCTCAATATCTACTGGGGTGATATCCACACGCATTCAGCCTATTCTGATGGCTCGGGTTCGCCAGCGCACAATGCCGGCTATGCCCGCCACGTGGCGCGATTGGATTTTTATGCCCTCACTGATCATGCAGAAATTCTGTTCTTTGCGCCGTGGAAATATCAAACCCTGGAAAGTCTCATCAACACCCTTAACGAACCTGGGGCGTTTGTCGCTTTCCACGGCGTCGAATGGACCAACGTCAGGGTGGGACATTACACATTAGTGTTCAGCGGCGATAGCTTACCGGGACCTCGCGATCTCATACCCGGGCGTTTCGGTCCCTTATCCACGCCTGAACGACTGTGGCAAGACCTGGATGCCTTTACCCAAGCCACCGGCTCTGAAGCATTGGCGCTGCCACATCACACCACCAAAATCACCTATCCCCAGGACTGGTCCTACCTGAACCCGCAATACGTGCGTCTGGCAGAAGTGACTTCGACTCATGGCGACAGTCTCTACGCCCAGCAACATCCGCTGAACTATGCCGGAGGCACAGGCACGCCCAAGACTCCCATAGACGGCCTGGCAATCACCGACGCACTGATGATGGGACACCATCTCGCGCTCTATGCGGCAAGCGATGAACACGGCGGGCACCCAGGGCACAGCTTGACACATACCGAGGCCACTGTTGGGCAGCAACGCCCCTGGACATCGTGGCCCACACGCAGCAACAAACCCTATCCCGGCGGGCTTACTGCGGTGTATGCCAGGGAGCTGAGTCGCGAATCCATCTTCGACGCGCTGCAGCACACACGTGTCTATGCCAATTCCGACCACGGGCGCCCCTTGCTTGAATTTGACATCAACGGCGTCACCGTGGGCGACGGCGCCTATGCACACGTTCCGGAAGCAACAACGCCGCGCATCCTTACCATCAGGATTGCCCAAGACGGCGCCCCCGCTGCCTCGGTGAGAACTTCAGCGGCCACGCTCATCACGGAGAATTGGCGTCCCAACTGGAACGCCGCTGTAGAAATCCTGAAAAATGGACAACTCCTGCGCACCTTTCCCTTGAACGTGCCCGTCGCCGCTTTCACCTACATTGATGAAATGCAAATAACGGGCACAGCTTACACCAGTACGATCGAACGTGATGGTTATTCCTATCTGAATGCTGAAAGCGATAACCCAATAGATCCCGCTACGCTCAACACCAATGGCGCAGATTTTTATATTGTCCGGGTGGTAGGCGCCAACGCACGCATGACCTATATCGGCGCAATTTGGGTCGGTACCGAGTGAAGAGAGAGTACTGCGCCTCTCGCAAAAATTCACGACGCCACAATCTCACAAGTATAAAGGGGGGAACGATGCCCGGAACCACACACGTGTCCTTTGAAGAAGATGGCGATATCGAGCACGTAAAACACCAGTGCATTGCCGTTATCGGCTACGGCAACCAGGGACGCGCACAAGCCTTGAATCTACGCGATAGCGGGCTTTCCGTTATTATTGGCAACCAGGACGACAGCTACAAAGCGCGCGCCCTTAGTGATGGTTTCACGGTACTGGAGCCGCAAGCCGCGGTGCAAAAAGCGGATATTGTGTTCCTGCTGGTGCCAGACGAAGCACTGTTGACGCTTTTTGACACGAGCATCGCGCCAGCCCTACGCGCAGGGCAGACGTTGGTATTTGCCAGCGGTTATAACCTTGGCTTTGGCTTGCTGCACGTTGCTGAAGACATAGATGTCATCATGATCGCCCCACGCATGATTGGCGCAGGCGTGCGGGAGCGTTATCTCACTGGTGAGGGTTTCTATTCATTTGTCGGAGTACATCAAAATGTGACTGGTCATGCCGGTGATACGCTGCTGGCACTGGCAAAAGCTGTGGGCGGCTTGCGAGCCGCGGTCTGGATGGACCTGAAAGATGAAGCAGTGCTCGATCTCTTCAACGAACAAGCCTTTGGCCCAGCCTTTGGACGTGTGTTGCTCGATGCCATTGACGTGCTCATCGCCAATGGCCTGCCACCCGAAGCCGTGTTGATCGAGATGATATTGAGCGAGGAAATGGCGACTACCTACCGGAAAATGGCGCAAATCGGCCTGATCAAGCAGACTCAACTCCATAGCCATACCTCGCAATACGGCGCAATGTCGCGAGGCATGCGCTACATGGGGCTGGGAATCAAGAGTAAAATGCAGGCAACCTTCGAGGAAATTGCCAGTGGGCAGTTCGCCCGGGAATGGCAGGGAAAAACCGCAAAACTGAAGTTTAAGGTCATCCGGTACTTTGCCACACGGCAGAGAATCAACCGCATCGAACGCCAGGTACGACAATCACTGCGGCTAAAAATCTGGGAGGAAGATACGTTTCCGGAAGATATCGAAACGCTACTGCGATCCCCGGAACTGAAAGATGATGAGGATCTGCGCCGTCTGAGGGAAATGTCCGAATTCTAGCGCCGGCGCCAGTGTAGTGTATCAGGGGATCCCAAGTCGCAACTCAGCCGGCAGTCCATCAATTGCCCCAGCGCTGGATCCAACGCGAGATGGTACGCCGCCGTTCCTGAGGTTTCAGATAGGCATTCAGCCCGTCGCCGAGCACATTCCAACCCAGGCTAAAGCTAATCAGTGCCACGGTCGCCGGCAGAAAGACCCACCAGTAAGTCAGGGGGTTGCCGCCCGGACCGACAATCCAATCACGTCCCGCTACCAACAATGTCCCCCATGGCAAGCCAGAACCCATTCCCACAAAGGTAAACGCCGCCTCCAGCAACACCATACCACCAATATCTCGCGCCGCCAGCACGATGACGGGACTGAGAGCATTAGGGAGAAGGTGTCTGAAAACGATCCGCGTGGGTCGCGCCCCAAGTGAACGTGCTGCTAGCACAAATTCTGTCCCCGTCAGGCGCGAGACGGTCGCGTACATCAGGCGCGTATAAGGCACCCACGAAAACATGATAAGCGCCAGCATGGTAGGATCGAGATGCAGCAACGTTACCGCTTGCAGCACCACATGGGGTATTGCCGGAAAATTAAGCTGCATCCACAATGTCCGAAATATAAAGATCGCGGCGATGGCGGGAAAGGTCAGAAACGCATCCGCAACCCGCAGAATGATCCGGGAAACACCGCCCCCAGCGTATCCCGCTACCGCCCCAAGAATACATCCCCACAATCCGGTGAGCGCCGTCGTTAGCAAACCAAAACGCAGGGCAGGGGCAACGCCGCGCACCACCGAATAAGCCACATCATAGCCACCCTGTGTAGTCCCAAGTGGGAGTCCCGGCGCCGGGGGCAACGGCATTCGCGCAGAAACGCCTCTCGTGCTCTCTACCGGACGCGGCGCGAATTTGAGTGGCGGCGCCGGACTGACTTCCGTTGGCGCTAGCAGCGGCGCAAGAGCAGCCAGAAGCAAAAAGAACGCTATGATGAGCACCCCCAACGTAATCTGCCAGAACATCAACCCGTGGCGCAGATGGAGCATCAGGACATCAATCCTTCCCGAAGGCGCGGATCCACCATCGCTTGCAGCACATCGAGGCTCAACATCATAGGTAAAATCATCAAAACGCTATATACCGCGGCGCCCATCGCCATCGGCAAATCTGGCGCCCCACGCACCGATCCAACAATGAATTCGGAGATTCCAGGAAGCGCAAAAATCTTCTCCACCAAATAGACACCGGTGATCAACGCTGCCGCAGAAAGCGCCACACTGTTCAGCGCCGGAGCCATCGCATTCTTCAGGATATGGCGCCATACAATCCAGCGCTGAGGCAATCCTCGCCCATTAGCGGCTATAATGTAGTCTTTGTCCAATTCCTCTAGAACTGCGGCGCGGGTGATTCGGCCCAAAGTCGCCCAATGTAACAAGCTCAAGGTGAAAGCCGGCAATATCAGGTGCCACAATGCCCGCAGACTCAGCGCCGGCATCCCGTTGAGCAAGCCATCAACCGTCAGCAAACCTGTAACCACTCTGAAATCCGCGCCCTGGATCATATACTGATCCGCCATGCCAATGCGCCCGACAGGAAACCACTGTAGTCCGGCATAGAAAACCGTCAGCAGCACAATACCGAGAATAAATGGAGGAATCGCAGTTGCGATGAATGCCAGTGTTCGAAAGAGATAATCCTGCCAACACCCAGTGCGAATCCCTGCTATCACCCCACTCAACACCCCTAAAGGAAGAAGCAGGATAACCGAATATAGAGTGAGTTCTGCAGTTGCCGGCGTGCGTACAAACAGCCCTTCCAGAACATCGCCGCGCAACGAGGGACTCCAGCCCCAATCTCCCCGCAAAAGATTGCCTGCCCAGCGCGCATACTGCAACGGAAAAGGATCCCTGAGCCCTTTGGAGACAATGATCTGCTCAAGCAACACTTCTGGGCGCAAATTCGGATTATGGGATTGCCCACGGGGCATATAGAGCTGTGCGCGTGCCGTTGCCGGAGAGAACATCAGCAAACCATACAGCACCGCCGTAATCAGCAGCAGCGTGACAGGAATAGCCGCTAGCCGGCGCAACATAAACTTGATTAATGAAGGCATTATCAAAGTCCTATAGCCGATACGCAAACCTGGATCGCACAACGAGCCCCATTCTACGCCTCTTCAAGAAGAATGCCAAATGGGGGTATAGGACAAATTATTGGGAAGTTCAAAGGTCGGCTGGGTGCGGCCATACGTCTAGACACTTGAGCACGCTGAAGAGGCGCAGAGGGGGGTTCTTTTTGTGATTTTCGTGAACGGGGCTGCGCCCCCGTTCACGAAAATCACTCCTGCAGAAAGAAGGCGCAGAGAGTTGATTGCTGATGAAGGTCGTTTACAAGGTGGCGATCTTATTTTCTCCAATATTCTGTCGTATACCCGCCAAATGGGGGTATAGGAGGGCATTCGTAGCAGTTCGAGGGGCTTCTGCGTCCCCTGTGAGGCTCGCAGTACGAATGGCTTGCTGCGCCAACCCCGGGCGAATG